>NZ_CP176530.1:3083862-3392249 GCF_046267985.1 Pseudobdellovibrio sp. HCB154
AATTTAAAAAACCATAAGATGTCGATCAATTCCCTGAATCGAACGTCGTCTGTATGCGACAATTAGATTGCAGACTCGAAACCGAGAACATTACCGAACGGATCTTGGATTTGCAGAATTTGTCTCTGAATTTCTGGAACTTTTAATGGACCACGATAAAGTTTTCCGCCAAGTTGTTCAGTTTTTTTCAAAACTAAATTTACATCGTCAACTAACCAGTAGCCAATTGAACCGCCAGTAGAAAATGGATTTTTCTGATCCGGCACAGTAATATCGAGTTTTGTATTACCAATT
The DNA here is from genome assembly GCF_046267985.1 of Pseudobdellovibrio sp. HCB154. Classification (GTDB taxonomy): domain Bacteria; phylum Bdellovibrionota; class Bdellovibrionia; order Bdellovibrionales; family Bdellovibrionaceae; genus Pseudobdellovibrio. The sequence continues at coordinate 3,084,157 of NZ_CP176530.1, forward strand.
TGGAATGAAACGAAATTTTCTAAATCTTCAATAGGTAACTGCCCTAAAAACTGTATATACCAATCACGGCTTTTACGTAAATCATGAGAAAAAATTCGGAGAGTTGAAAAGTTTTTGATCTGAAAAATCACGAATTAAAGCTTAAAATATAAAAAAGGTCGCTGTCATCTTATTTGCTGCGTACAGACGACAGTCAACATCCGGGCGAAAGCTTTTTTTCACTCTGGGTTTCGGTTTACATTGTAAACCCAAATCCAGAGCGAATTTCAGCCGTCAAAAAGACTATTTAACTAAACGAATGTAGTTAATTTCGATGCCTTGCTTCGTAAAGATTTTCTCAAAACCTGTAGCAAAGTTTTCTTCTTTGTATTTGTTATTTTCAGAGTACAAATTCAAAGTTTGAAATTCGATTTTGTATTTAGAAGCTTTGATTTCTTCTAAAGCCCATAAGAAATACTCTCTAGAATCAGTTTTAAAATCTAAAAAAGATCCTGGGCGTTGCATTTCATAGATCCAGTCTAAAATGATTCTGTTCACTACACGATTTTTTGGTTTGTACGGTGATGTCCATGGATCTGGAAAGTGAATAAACACGTTATTCACTTCGCCCTTATCGAATAATAAATCTAAGTTGAAGGCATGGTAACGGCAGATCGCTGCATTTTTACAGCTCGCTACTTTTGCACGACGGATACTTTGAATTAACGGTTTATATTTTAATTCTAAACCTACTAACAAACGTTCAGGATGCTTAATCGCCCAGTGCGCAAAGTGATTACCTGCACCCGTTCCGATTTCCACATCAAGAGGCATATCTTCAGAAACTTTGAAAACTTTTGAACGCCATTGACCTTTGTTTTCAGGAGCACGCTCTTCATTAAACGCGATTTCTTTATATTCGTTATCTAACGCTAAAGAATATTCCGTAGGACGTGGTAACGTACGGGTTAAATTAACCTCGGGACGCTTTAAGACCTTAACGGTTTTGAAGTAATCGTCTTTTTCTTGTCTTGATTTAGGAGTGTTTTGTGCAGCTGTCTCGCTCATAGCAAGACAGCTTTATGGCATAAGAGAACTAGGCTGTCTTCTTATTTTTGTCGAAAAGCAGACTTACAGAAGACTTTTCAAACTTATGAAGACGGTCAATTTTAGGTGTATAGCTAATACAACGGTTACGGCCTTGGTGCTTAGCTTCGTATAAAGCAGCATCGGCTCTACGCACTAATTCCTTACCCGTAATTGTTGTCGTCGGATCGCCATCGTAAGTGGCAAAACCGATAGATAAAGTTAATTTAATTGAATCCGGGCCTGAGCTAAATGTGTGCTGCTCAACGCGGTTTCTTAACTTTTCACAGAAAAATTCAACACCTGAAAGTGGAATTTCTGACAACACGATTAAAAATTCATCACCACCGTAACGGGCTGGAATGTCCACCGTACGTGTGTTTTGACGGATAATCTTACCCACTTCAGATAACACGAACGAACCAAATAAATGGTCATGGCTATCATTCACAGATTTAAATTTATCCATATCGATCATGATCACGGTGACCGGACGGCTAAAACGTTGGGCACGCTCGATTTCAAACTCTAGTTTGTTATAAAGAGAACGCGTATTAAATAAACCCGTAAGATCATCAATCTCGATCATCTCTTGCAGTTTTGAATTCGACGCCAATAACTCTTCTTGCATATCACGCATACGTAATTGCGTACGTACACGCGCTAAAAATTCCATAGGAACAAATGGAGAACTGATAAAATCAGAAGCTCCTAAATCTAAAAATTGAGTGATTTTCTCAGTCGTCGGGTTCGTTGAAACCACCATAACTGGAACTTTCTGAATTGAAGAAAATAAATTGTTCACAAAGTGAAAGCCATTACCTTCAGCAAAATCAGGATCTAAGATCACTAATTGTGGGCGAATAAAATTAAGCGCTTCGGTGGCTTCGCGCTCAGATGTAAAGCCGTGAACGTCATAGCCTTCCCAGCGAAGGGGTTCAGCCATTAATTCAAGCGTTGTTGGATCTTCATCAAGTACTAAGATGGGCCTCTGTTTTGGGTCCTTTTTCATAGATAATATATCGGCAAAAAAATGGTCTTTCTAGAGACAAACCGCACCATTTTTTCGCAGTTTTTTAACACTTCTTCTCATTATGAGATTTTCGGTTTAGGGTGTACGGATGAAACACATAGAAATCGAATCAAAATGGCAGCAAGCCTGGACGAAAGCTGAAGCTTACAAGGCTGACAACAACTCGACTAAACCTAAGTACTACGCCTTAGATATGTTCCCATACCCGTCTGGGTCTGGCTTACACATGGGTCACATCGCTTCTTACACGCCGACTGATATTATTTCTCGTTACAAACGTGCGATGGGTTTCAATGTTCTTCACCCGATGGGTTACGATGCGTTTGGTTTACCGGCTGAACAGTATGCGATTCAAACTGGCGTGCATCCTGCGATCACAACTGAAAAATCGATTCAAAGTTTTCGTTCAACTTTACAGCGTTATGGATTTAGCTTTGATTGGTCTCGCGAGATTTCAACAGCTGATCCTAACTACTATAAATGGACACAATTTATTTTCTTAAAACTTTTTGAAAAAGGCTTAGCTTATCAAAAAGAAGTTCCTGTGAACTGGTGCCCGGCTTTAAAAACAGTTTTAGCTAATGATGAAGTGATCGATGGTAAATCTGAGCGTGGTGGTCACCCCGTTATCAGAAAACCAATGAAGCAGTGGATGTTAAAAATCACTGACTACGCTGAACGTTTATTAAATGACTTAGATAAAATCGACTGGCCAGAACGCACAAAAGAAGCGCAACGTAACTGGATCGGTAAATCTGAAGGTGCAATTGTAAAATTCAAAGTTAAAAACACTGATTCTGAGTTTGAAATCTTCACCACTCGTCCAGATACAATCTTTGGCGTGACGTTCATGGTTCTTGCCCCTGAACATCCGTTAGTGAAAAGCTTAACTTCACCGACACAAACAAAAGATGTCGCAGATTATATTGAAGCTTCGGCTAAAAAATCTGAAGTTGACCGTAAAGCTAACACTGAAAAAACCGGCGTCTTTACCGGTGGCTTTGCGGTAAATCCGGTAAATGGAAAAGATATTCCTGTATGGATTGCTGATTACGTGATGATGGATTACGGAACAGGTGCGATCATGGCTGTGCCTGCACACGACGAACGCGACTTTGAATTTGCCACAAAATTTCAATTACCAGTTATTCCTGTTGTCGATTCTGGAACCGGTGAAGTTCCGTTCTTTGGTGAAGGTAAAGCGATTAATTCAGGCTTCATCAATGGTTTAGCAAAAGCTGATGCGATCAAACAAATGACCGCTCATATTGAAGAAAAACAACTTGGTAAAAAACAAGTTCAGTACAAACTGCGTGACTGGTTATTCTCGCGCCAACGTTACTGGGGTGAACCGTTCCCTGTTTATCATGAAAATGGACAAATCAAACCCGTTCCAATGAATGAGTTACCCGTTTTACTTCCAGAAGTTGCGAACTACGAACCTTCTGATAAAGGTGAAGCACCACTTGCGAATAACAAAGACTGGGTTAAATACGGAAACGGCCACCGCGAAACCGACACTATGCCGGGAGCCGCTGGTTCTTCTTGGTATTTCTTACGCTACGCTGATCCACACAACTCTTCTGCTCCATTTTCTCCAGAAGCAATCAAGTATTGGCTTCCGGTAGATCTTTACGTGGGCGGAGCTGAGCACACAGTAGGTCACTTACTGTATTCACGTTTTTGGACAAAAGTTCTTTTTGATGTGGGCTTAATTTCAATTGATGAACCGTTCAAAAAGTTAGCTCACCAAGGGATGATCTTAGGACCAGATGGTGAAAAAATGTCAAAATCCCGTGGCAACGTTATTCCTGCGGATGAAGTGGCTAAAGAAACTGGCGTAGATGCTTTACGTTGCTACGTTTGCTTCTTAGGACCTTTAGATAAAGACAAACCTTGGGCAGAAAACGGAATCGAAGGCGTTCGTCGCTTCTTAGACCGTCTTTCTCGCTTGGCTGTGAACGACCAAACTGGTGAATCTATCGCCAATGATGAGACTTTACCGGCTGAAGTTGAAAAATTATTACACAAAACGATTAAAAAAGTTTCGCAAGACATCGAGGCGATGAATTTCAACACGTGCATCAGCTCGATGATGATTTTTGTGAATGAATTGTACAAACACGAGTGCCGCTCGAAAAAAGCGTTATTGCCATTAGCTCAATTATTACAACCATTTGCTCCGCATACGGCTGAAGAATTGTGGCATTCAATGGGAGGTAATGGTTTAGTTGTAACGGCTCCATGGCCTAAGTTTGATCCGGCTCTTTGCCAAGACGACACGGTGACTATGGGCGTTCAGGTGAACGGAAAAATGCGTGGCACGGTGGAACTAGCAGTGGCCGCAGACGAGGCTACTGCGGTGGCTGAGGCGCTAAAAATCACGACTGTGACAGCGGCGCTTAACGGAGCTCCTCCAGCGAAAGTCATCTACAAACCGGGCAAGATTTTAAATTTAATCGCCGGTAAATAATCGACAAATAATTTATTGCACCCCCTCAAAAATTCTGTATAAAAAAGTATTAAAATTTTTTAGGGGGTTCTTCATGGAAACAATTCCATCAAATACTTCAGGTTTACAAACTTTCGCGCACGCTAAATCGGCTTCATGGAGCCCTGAAAAAAGTGCCGCTCTTTACGGTATCAATAACTGGGGTAATGGTTATTTTCGCGTAAACTCTAACGGTAACGTTATTGTTACTCCTCACGGCGAAAAAGGCCCTTCAGTTGACCTTTACGAATTAACTCAAGAATTACAAGATCGTGGTATTCGTGTACCGATCATGATTCGTTTTCCTGACATCATTAACCAACGTGTTCAGTTAATTCACTCATGCTTTCAAAAAGCCATCGCAGACCATGCTTACAAAGGCCAATTCTGCGGCGTTTATCCAATCAAAGTGAACCAACAACGTCACTTAGTTCAAGAATTAGTACGTTTCGGTAAAAACTGTAACTTAGGTTTAGAATGTGGTTCTAAACCAGAATTATTAGTCGTTCTTTCTTTAATGGATAATAAAGATGCGGTTATCGTTTGTAACGGCTTCAAAGATGCTGAGTACATTGAGACTGCATTATTAGCGCAAAAATTAGGTCGTAAGATCATCATCGTTGTGGATCGTAAAGATGAATTAAAAATCATCATGGATTCAGGCAAAAAATTAAATATCAAACCAAAAATCGGCTTCCGCGCAAAATTAAACACGCAAGGCGCTGGTAAATGGGTTGATTCAGCGGGCGCTCGTTCTAAGTTCGGCTTAACGGCAGCTGAAATCGTTGAAGGTGTTGAAACTCTTCGCGCTAACGGCATGTTAGATTGTTTAGAATTACTTCACTACCACATTGGCTCTCAGGTTCCAGCAATCCAATCTATTAAATCTTCATTAAAAGAAGCAGCTAGATTCTATGTTGAATTACATAACTTAGGTGCAAATCTTAAGTATATCGACGTAGGAGGCGGCTTAGGCGTCGATTACGATGGTTCTGGTCACTCAGATTCATCAGTTAACTATTCTGAACAAGAGTACGCCAATGACGTAGTATCGACGATTCAAACTTTATGTGATGAAAAAAACATTCCTCATCCAAATATCATCACTGAATCAGGCCGCGCCTTAGTTGCGCATCACTCGATCTTAGTTTTCAACGTGATGGGCGTAAATAATCTTTACCGCCAACAGCCACCAATGCCAGCCACTAAAAAAGATCCATCAATCATGCAGGATCTTCAGTACATTTTTGAAAAACTAACTCCAGATAATATCAACGAGTGCTTCAATGATACTATGCAGGCTAAAAATGAGATCTTAAATTTATTCACTTACGGTGTATTAAATTTAACTCAACGTGCTTGGTGTGAAAACATGCACTTCACAATCGCAACTAAGATGTTAGAGTTAGCGCGCAGAACCCCAGATTGCGAAGACATCGTTGAGCAATTACGTGAAGAATTATGCGATACTTACTTCTGTAACTTCTCGTTATTCCAATCAGTTCCAGATTCTTGGGCCGTTGGTCAGTTATTCCCGGTTATGCCAATCCATAACTTGAGCAATGAACCACACCACGAAGCTACAATCGCTGACTTAACATGTGATTCTGACGGTAAGATCGAAAAATTTATCGACACAGAAACTGGCGAAGCTAAAAAGACATTGCGTATTCACCCGTTCAAAGAAGGTGATGCTCCGTACTTCTTAGGTATCTTCTTAACAGGCGCGTACCAAGAGATCTTAGGCGACTTACATAACTTATTCGGCGATACAGATGCAGTTCACATCTCGATCCACGAATCTGGTTACACAGTAGATCACTACGTACCAGGCGACACAGTAACCGAAGTATTAAGCTACGTTCAGTACGGCCGTGCCGAAATGGTTGATAGCGTTCGTCAGTACACTGAAGAATCTATCGCCACTGGAAACATCTCAAAACAAGAGGCCAAAGCGTTACTTAAACACTACGAAGAAGGCTTATCTGGTTACACTTACTTAGAGGAAATGGAGTAAGAAATTACTCGCTATAATTAAGAACCGATCGAAGGGAGATGTTTCCATCTCCCTTTTTTTATTCTCAGGTTCCAAAAATGCAAAAGCGAAATGGGCTTACTCCATTTCGCTTTTTTGCTGTCATAGACTTCCGACTGACGAGGAAGGAGTCCGTATGACGAATTTTCACACCAACTATGTGAAATATCGGAATTTTAAGCGAAATCTGAAGTATTACCTACGACTAGTTTTGTTACTCATTGAGATAATAAGACGTATTGTCGATTTAATGCGATAGAACGCTAGGCTTTTTCGTTTTAGATCATCTTACGTACGTTTATGACTTTAACGACCGTCACAGAAAAGAGTGACAGCGAACTTAACCGCGTGACTGCGGTTCTGTGCAAAGTGGAGTAAGCACTTTTATTCAAATAAAAAACCCAGCTCTTTCGAACTGGGTTTAAATTTAGAATCTAAATTTAACAATCTTCGAAATTATTGTTTATCGAAGAAAGTAGCGCGTGTGAACGAAGTCACATCAACAACTGCACCGATACCTAAATCAAGACGGCTTGAATTGTTAGATAAGTTTAATAGGTCACCATCGTTAGTTAAACCGATTAAAGTGCTGTTAGCTTTTTGTACGCGTTTAACGTCTGCATCAACAGTTACGTTGTTAGCCGCTACAACTTTACCAGTTGAACCTTCGCAAGAGATTTTAACAACGCCGTTAGAAGTTTTAACGTAAGCGTAGTTTTTATCTGGAGCGTAACCTTCTGGGTAAACAACAGATAATGCACCAGAGATTGAAACTTCATTAGCTTGAGTTGGATTTTCGCGTTTATCACAGAAGAATTTAACTTTGTTCTTCTCGATACGAGCATTCCAAGTCCATGCGAAGTAGTAATCAACTACGTTAGAACGAGTAGCAACGTTGTCGTTGTATTCAGAAGAAGTCGGAGAAGTTTCACCTGTTGGGAAAATCTTAACCATCGGTAAAGTTTTATCTTCAGGTAAGAAGATTAAACCCATTTTGCTTTTTGCAAAGTTACCGTGTTTTTCTGTTGAACCAATTAACTTAGCCGATTTTAAGTTTGAATCGATTTGGTATAATTCACGATCTAAAGTTAAAGCTAAGAAAGCTTCTTCTTTGTTGATTTTAACTGGAGTTTGGAAAGCTTCAGCAGCGTAAATTAAAGAAGACGCTTGAGCTAATGCACGGTGTGCTGGGTGGATATCTTTACCGTAAGCACCAAGTTGTGCGTAAGTTTCAACTGTTACAGCGTACGAACCTGCATCAGAGATTTTTTTATCACAAGCACCGTTAAGACCAGCACGAGGACCTTGCGAACAAGTTACGTGTGGGTAACCTTCAATGTGACGAGCTTCGTGCATAAATACAGAAGCTAAATCAAGTGGCGTGAAAGATGGAGTTAAAGCCATCGGACAAACGTGCATCGTGTTTTGGTGGAAAAAACCGTAAACGAAAGCGATAACGCCTGTTGGGCAGCTTGATTCGATTTTGAAAGTTTTAACTAAATTAGTTGTGTATTTGTACCAGTCACCAGCAAAAGTTCCTTTGAATAATTCATCAGAAGAATTTGTCATTGGTTGGTTGAATTGCACTTTACGGATGTAGTGAATACCTGCAAGTAAGTGAGCTTGTTGAGAACCATCGTGGCAATACTCTTTACCAGATAAGCTTGCGAACTGTTTAAAGTCTTTTGCGATTTGAGTCATATCAGCTGCAGAAATACAGTTACCTGCGTCCGTGCCTGGAGTTGGTTCTTGTGGAACTGGGCCAATGCCGATTTGAGCTTGTGCTGTTAAAGATAAACCTAACAATGCTGCTACTAAAAATTGTTTCATGTGACTGCCCCCCTTGGTGTCGGGAAGAAGTTGACCCCAAAATGGAACCAGTTTCAACAAGATTTTGTCAGTTATTTGGAAATTTCTTTGAGTTTATTCTGAGCGTAATTTTTAAGGCTCGCGTCTTTAAGTGTGGCAGCTAATCTCTTCAATTCTGCCACAGCCTTTTTAGCCTGTGCTGGGTCGTTGCCTTGCGCTAAATTCGCTAAACGATTAATCGCCAAAACACGTAAAGCACGTTCTTGCACTTGCTGAGTTTCCGCTACCGAGTGAGGCTCAGGTTTTCCGTCTAATTGAATAGGAGCCGTCACTAAGGCTGATAAGTCATTAATATTAGCATATCCAGAGTAACCCAACAGATACGCTGCTAAAATGCGCTCATTCACATTCGGAGATTTTGTGCGAGCGACCACAGACAACTGCTTAAATTGAGCAGGCGTCATTTTCGCTGTTAATTCTAGATAACGTTGCTGCATCTGATCTTCGTTCACGTTGTACTGATTCATTAAATTAATTTCAGAATCAAACCACACTTTAAATTGCTCTGGCGTTGCCTTTGACGCATCAATCACTGGCGCTGTTTGCAATGCCGCCGTTGCTGAAGCAGCGTGAGCATGAGCTGCGCCCGCAAAGCCACCTGGTTTACCGGTAATTTTAGCGCCAACAACTTTAGCCGCTTCTGTGACAGTTTTAATTTCATGCATCGGCGTGCGGCCGAATAAAAACCAATCGATCAATGCAAGTAATGCGACCAAAATAATAAAGCCAAAGAATAATTTTTTATTAAACCACTCACTGGAAAATTTCATATTTTACCTCGGCCCAGTATTCAAAGGCCTTTAAATCTTCGGGTGTTCCCCACTGAAAAAATTTATTAATTTCATAAGCATGAACTTTTAAATCACTGCGCACATTCATTAAAGCTTTGGCTGCCAGTGAAGTAAAATATTCGCCGTTCCAACTTAAGTTTTGTTTTTGCTGTTCAATGATCGCTTCTTTTAAAAGTTTCGCTGACTTAAAATAATACCCGCCCGTTGAAGCGAAATCGTCTTCACGATTTTTCGAGAAACATTCTTTTTCTTTAATATCAGAAATGATGTGGCCTTCAGTTTTAGCGTAGCAGTACATGTTCGCCGTTAAATAGTGCGCATGAAAACCACGGTAACCGACAAAGCACATATCCGAATCGTTTTTACGAACGAAATTTAAAAATTCTTCGGCATTCCAAACTTGTCCATAATCACAATAAGTCACAAACACCGGCTGGTGATCAGGAATTAATTCTAACCCCGCAATCACCGTTTTCATCGGACCACCGTTATTCACAGCAATCGATGCAAACTGCACATCACTGCGCTCTGATTTAATAAATGAAAAATGTTTTTCAGAATAGTCTTCGTTATTCACCACACAGACGGTGGGCCAAGATTTCGGAAACAGATCAAACACGCGCTTGATCATGGGTTTTCCTAAAACATTTACGAAGGGTTTTGGTTCAGAGTAGCCCGCCTGTTTAAAGCGGACTCCACGTCCGCCCATGGTAATTAATACTACGGGGCTACTGGGGCTTTCCAAAGGACTAGCCTACTGCCGATTTCGCATCAAACGCATCACGAACAGCTAAGCCGATGTTAATTAATAACGTAAGTGTAATAATTAACGCTGCTGACGGATACCATACTAACCATTCAGCTGTCGTAAAGTATTTTTGCGCTTGTTGAAGTAATTCACCCCAACTTGGAGTTGGAGCACGAAGACCTAAACCTAAATAATCTAAGAACGATAAAACTGAAATGTTCGCCGCAATATCAAACGGAGAAAAAGTCACCACCGGAGTAATCGCGTTTGGTAAGATATGTTTGAAGATCACACGGTTATCAGAAGAACCTAAAGCCTTTGCCGCTTCAACGTATTCACGCTTACGAAGTTGTAAGAACTGCGCACGCATATATAACGCCATCTTTGTCCAATCAAATAACGCTAAGAAAAGAACCAGCACTAATAGATTCGGCGTAAAGATCGAAATAATCGTAATCAAGATTAACGTTGTTGGCATCGTTTGCACGATCTCAACAGTACGCATTCCTAATAAATCGACTTTACCACCATAGAAACCCGTTAAAGAGCCGATAACAATACCGATGATGTAAGCTGATAACCACGCACCTAAGGCGAAAATAAATGAATAACGAAGACCATATAATAAACGCGTTAAAACATCGCGGCCACGATCGTCTGTTCCCATTAAGTTATGTTTTGTTGGTGGAGCCGGGTAAGTTTCTACCGCTGTGTTTGATTCAAACGGGTCCCATTGCACTAACGGCCACATGGCCCAGTCACCCTCTTTAAATTCTAAAGAGCGGTAATCCATCACATAGATATCTTCGCGACCAAAAACCGTTGGATGGTAATCTTTAAAAAGCGGAACATAAATTTCGCCTTGGTATTTCATGATGTGTGGTTTGCTGTTGGCCCAGAATTCAGCGGTGAAGCTGAAGAAAATCAAAAGCATGACCATCCAAGACGAAAACACCGCTAATTTATTTCTTTTAAAACGGCGGTAACGTTTTAAAGTTAATTCATTCGTAATAAGTCTGTTTTCAATGATGTTCATCTGTCTGCACCGCTATTTGAAATCAATACGTGGATCAACCAACACGTAGATAATGTCGCTTAAAATATTTCCGACAAGTAATAATAAAGCAGAAATAAAAGTTAATCCCATAATCACATTGTAATCACGGGCAAGGATTGAACTGTAACCAAGAAGGCCGATACCGTCTAAGTTAAATACTGTTTCGATAATTAATGAACCAGCCAAGAACACACGTAAAAAACCACCTAAACCAGTCGCTACCGGAATAAGAGCATTACGTAAGGCATGTTTATAATAAACTTTTGTATCTGTTAAACCTTTAGCGCGCGCTGTACGGATGTAATCAGACTTGATGATATCTAACATCGAGTTACGCACTAACATTGATAACTCAGTGAAGTTACCGATCATGTAACAAGTTAAAGGTAAAACAAAGTGGTAAGCGCGGTCGCCGATTTTACCTAATGTTGTAAGGCTGTCGTAATCATCAGATTTAATTCCGCCGATAGGGAACCAATCGAAGTAGGATCCACCAGCAAACCAAACGATTAAGAAGATACCTAACACCAGCGGAGGGATGGAGTACGTGACGTACAACAAGAACCCCGAAATCTGGTCAAAGGCAGATCCCGCCTTGATGGCTTTTTTCACCCCGAGAGGAATACAGACCAGATAGGTCAAAAAGAGTGAAGCTAAACCAAAAGATAATGAAACTGGAAATTTTGAAGAGATCACATCGATCACCGGCTCTTGATAAGAAAAGCTATCGCCGAAATCGAACTTAGTAATATTTTTAAGCCAGATGAAGTAACGCTCGTGTAATGGCTTATCGAAGCCATATTGTTTTGCTAAATTATCAAGCATTTCTTGCGATACGCCTGTTGAACGACCACCGTCGCCACCGCCGCCCATACGGATTTTTTGCAACTTTTGCTCGATCGGTCCGCCAGGTGCGGCATTGATAATCAAGAAAGTAATTAAAGTAATACCAATGAAGGTAGGAATAGCTAAAAGAATACGTCTAAGGATGTAAACGAACATACGACCTTATACTGGCCATGCTTTCTGAGCGCAAACGATTTTCAAATTTTTAAGCAAATTTCAGGACAAACCAAGGACATATTTCAGACACAAAAAAACCCAAGGTTGTTAAGCCTTGGGTTTTTGAAATAACTATATAACTTTTAGTTATCGTTAGTGACTACTTAGTAGCCGACCACCATGCACGGAAACCAAAATCGTATTTAAAAGTGTCGCCTGGAGCTTTCACTTTATTCGACATACCGTAGTACTCATATTTACGGTTGAATAAGAATACATAAGGAACGTCATCAGCGATTAAGCCGTAAGCTTTTTTGAAAATCGCAGTACGTTTTTTAGGGTCTAATTCCTGACGACCTTCATCGATTAATTTATCAACTTCAGGATTTGCGTAAGTTCCGTAGTTAGAACCACCTTTTGAAGCTGAAGACGAGTGCCAAATTTGTTTTGGATCACCTTCAACATCGCCGCCGCCCCAGCCCATAGCCCAAAGCTGCATTTGGCGCTCATCAACATTCTTGATGAATGTATTCCACTCTAAAAGTTTTAATTCAATGTCGATACCTGCTTTTTTGCAGTCTTCTTTTACGATCGTCCATTGTTTTTCAGAGTCTTTATTAGCGTAAATGAAAGATAATTTTAACTCAGTTTTTTTACCGTTGATTGTTTTTTCTAAAACACCGTTTTTATCAGCATCAGTCCAACCAGCTTTAGTTAATAATTCTTTAGCTTTAGCAGGGTTAAATTCGATAGCTTTGCGATCCGGAGATTGCGCCGTACCAACTGGAACCGGTGAAGTTGCTAAGTGATTTAAGTTCTCAGCGAATTTTTTGTTCATTTCAGCGCGATTTACTAAGTGAGCAAATGCCAAACGAACGTTTTTGTCAGCTAAGATTGGATCTTTAAAGTTGAAACCGATGTAGCCGTATGATTTAGGCATATCGTTTTTAACTGCTAAAGCTACGAATTTATCAGCAGTGAATTTAGGTTTGAAAGGTTTGCCAGTCGCTTTTAAGTAAGCGTCTGTAGATTTGATTTCAGCGTAGTCGATATCACCTTTTTTAAGGCGCTCAACTAGGATGTTATCGTCTTTAGTGAAACGGAAGTTGATTTGGTCGAAGTTGAACATACCTTTTAAGTGAGGCACATTCCAGCCGTACCATTTATCATTACGTTTAACCACGATCATTTGGCCTTTGTCATACTTTTCTAATTTGTATGGACCAGCACCAACCGCTTCTTTTTGCATTTTAACAGATTTGTTAACATCACCGTAAACAGATTTCGGGATGATCGCCATACCGCAAAGAGAATTCAAGTTTTGGAAGTATTTTTCAGAAGCTGTGAATTTCACAGTGTGTTTATCGATCACATCAACTTTCGAAATTTTTTCGAAGTATGGGATTGAATTTAAAGCCTGGTGCTTTGGTTCGCGGATCGCTTCTAATGAAAACTTAACGTCGTCTGCAGTTACCGGAGAACCGTCATGGAAAACCGCATCTTTTCTTAAGAAGAATGTAAATGTTAAACCGTCTTTACCGATTTCCCATTTTTCAGCTAAACGGCCATCAAAAGCCCATGTATTAAAGTTGTTCGCACACATAGAGTCTTGTACGTAATTGTTGAAGTATTGGTTGTAAACGTCGCCACCCATAATTGGATGTAAGCTTTCTGGCTCAGCATCGAAGTTATAGTTGAACGTTCCTCCTTTTGGAGCAGACGTGTTTAAATTTACCGCTTGGGCAACAGAAGTTAGTTGAATTGTAACTGCTGCAACCGTGATTAATTTTAAAAATTTCATGTGAAAACATTCCCCTTTCAATTCGTTAGCTAGATTAATGCCTTACAATCAGCGTTCAAGGGATAATTTACTTTTTTCAGGATATTGCCGCAGATAGCTAAAATTTTGAAATCACAATGAAATTTTCGTTGCGGAGGCTTATGCCCACAAGCTATCTATCCATAACCAAAAGTGCTAAATTTACTTATATTTTTTTAAACTCTAACGAGGTTTTTATGTCGACAACTGATACTACTCGCAAACCGAAATTCGATGCGACAACAACGATTTCTTCTGAATTCGGGATCTTCGGCATCCCTTTATCTGAACAAGAATGCCAATTAGTTATGCTACCAGTCCCTTGGGAAGTGACAACTTCTTACGGTAAAGGCGCTTCAAACGGCCCACGTATTATCCGCCAAGCTTCTGAGCAAATCGACCTTTTCGACTTCGAAACTAAGACCGCTTACGAAGCTGGTTACTTTATGAAAGAAATTTCTGAAGAAATTAATAACAAATCTAAGAATTTTAAAGAGATTGCTCAAAAAGTTATTCATATGAAAACTGAGCAGTCTGACGATCAAGCAACAATTGATAAATTAACAGCGCAAGTTAACCAAGCGTCTCGTGAATTAACTGACTGGGTTTACACTGAAACTAAAAAAATCTTGAACGCTGGCAAATTATTCGGCCTAGTTGGCGGCGATCACTCAACTCCACTTGGCGCAATCAAAGCCATTGCTGAACAACATAAAGATGGTATCGGCGTATTACATATCGATGCTCACTCTGATACGCGCAAAGCTTACCAAGGTTTTGAACAATCGCACGCTTCTATCATGTATAATGTGATGAACTTACCTGAAGCTTCTCGTCCTAAAAAGTTAGTTCAAGTGGGCATCCGTGATTTCTGTGAAGAAGAATTTGATTTTATCAAATCACGCTCTGATATTAAAACTTTCTTTGATGTTCCAACAAAACAACGTCTTTTAAAAGGCGAAAGCTGGGCTTCAATTGCGGCTGATATCGTGGCCGAACTTCCACAAAAAGTTTATATCTCTTTTGATATTGACGGTTTAGATCCACGTTTCTGCCCGTCTACAGGAACACCTGTAATCGGTGGTTTATCGACTGACGAAGTGTTTTTCTTATTCAGCACTTTAGCTGCTTCTGGAAAACAAATCGTAGGTTTTGACTTAAATGAAGTTTCTACTGGCGAAGAAGAAGAATCAGAGTGGGATGGTAACGTGGGCGCACGTATGCTGTACAAACTTTGCAACTGGTCTGTAGTGACAAATAACAAGAAATAATATGTCGACACTTTCTGCGTATTTCGATACTAGAATTCCTTTAATGCTTGAGCTTGGCTTTCGCGCAGATGGCATTGCTGCACTTAAGAAATACGTAGAATTACTTTGGGCTTCGAATGAAGAACTCAATTTATTCAGCCGCAAAATGACTGTGGAAGAATTAGTGGATAACCATGTTATCGACTGCTTACTCCCGTTAAAACAATTTCCTGCGGGCATTAAGTATGCCGCTGATCTTGGCGCTGGTGGCGGTTTACCGGGTGTTATCTACGCGATTCAATTTCCTGAAACTCGTTACATTTTGTTTGAAAAAAGTATTTTAAAACAAAACTTTTTAAATAAATGTAAAACACTAGCTCCAAACTTAGTCGTAAACGGCGAAATCACGCACGATCTTGAAAAAGTTCAAATCGTAACAGCGCGCGCGTTCAAACCGATCGATGTGATCTTAGACATCACTCGTATTTACTATGGCAAAAAAGGTAAATACTTTTTATTAAAAGGCCGCCAAGAAAAAATCGATGAAGAAGTCAGAGACGCTAAAAAGAAATTCAAAGATTTAAAATTTGAATCAATTCCGTTGAAGTCTCCAGTGATGGAAGTTGAACGTCACTTAGTTCTCATTTAACTGTCTCTTGATAATTGACACACCGACTTCGATTTTTGAGCTGGACCTATAGCTAAATTTCGAAGCCATCTTATTTTCATAAACAATTCCTCATGTACGATAGTTTTTGTTCACAATTAAGTCGCACCTTAGGTGCGCCAATTTACTAACTAAGGAGAATACCCAATGAAAACTATTTTATTTTTCGCTCTAGCCTTCGCAGGAATCACAGCTCAAGCTGATCAATGTGCTTGGAACTCAAAAACAGATGGCACATCAGCAAAACAATTAATCCAAAAAAACACTGAACTTATCGACTGGTGTTTAAACTGTGGCGAAATGCGCGCAGGTCTTATCTACGTAGTAACTGATATCAAAGTAGATAAAGAAACTAACGAAGTTAAAGTTAAAGGCACTTTCAAGCACAGCAAAAAACCTGTAACTCAATTCGTTGACCAAGAAGGCTGGCACTCAATTGATTTAGCTTACACTTATGTAAGAACAGCTTCTGATATCTTCGCTAACTTATCTCACTTAGTAGGTTGTCCTTCTGAAGGTTCATACTCTTTCATCCAAACTAAAGGTAACTCAAAACAACCTCACTATTACGATGCCCAAGGTGTTCGCCAAGGTTTTACAAAACAAGCAATGCCTGATGAAGGCCAAGACTACGGTACTTGGTACAAAGAAAACGGCCGTAAACCAGCCAACACTAAAAAGAAATAATTTTTGAACTGACAAAGCCAAATAAAAAACCCGCTCTTTTGAAGCGGGTTTTTTATTTTTAAATCAATTTTAAGTGTAGCGAAAAAGGCCTGGCACCTAGCGAGCGTAACGTTTATCAACTGATTCGCGGATCTCTGCACCTTCGATGCTTAAACGAGTCCAAGGAATCGCTTTAAGTCTTTCAGTTTCGATGATCTCTTCAGTCTCTTCGCAGAAGCCGTAAGAACCATTTTCGATTCTTCCTAAAGCGCTTTCAATCTCTAATAATTGTGAACGTAAACGGTCTGTTTGAGTCATCACTTCTTGTTCAGCAAGGATTCTCATAGTTTGGTCAGCTTCATCACCACCGCGCTCAAATTGGTCTAATTTGCCACGAGCTTCTTTAACACGGTTTAATAAGTCAGTTTTTGTATTTAATAGTTTTTCACGACATTCAGCGATTAAGGCCTCGCTAAGTTTTGGAGCCTGGAATTCTACTTTAGGTGCTGCTGCTGCTGGTTTTAGATCAGTTACTCTAGTCGCAGTAGCTTTTGCTTTTGTCGCTTTCGGTTCAACCGTTGCCTTTGCCATGGTACCCTCCTTGTTTCGCCCAAACTCTTTAAATTCGTTATCATAAAGAATTTAGAGCCCAGTCTTATCGGCATCTTCGCCAATTTACTTAAGTTCCAAAATGGAACTGCACACATATAAATAGAATTTTGTAATTTATGCAACGAAAATCTTACAGAAAATGAAATACTGTAAGATATTGATATTATTAAATAATTTGCTGTCTATTGGTCTAGTTGCTTAGCGTTATTTCGATCAAATTGCATAAAAATGTTCTGAAATGACACGAAATACAGATCATTTAAGGCAATTTTCTACGTTTTTAATGATCAGGTCGGTTTGCTCGGCCAGCTTTTCAGCCAACTCTTGGCCTTTTTCACCGCGTTTACGAAGACTACTTGAAGCCGTAAGCATACTGTTTGACACCGTCTTATGGGCTCTGCCCGACGACTCCTTAAGCGCATCTGCATAGGATTCCATGCTATCTGCCATCATCTCATGGTTCTTAATCAAACTGTCCTGCACAGATAACTGAGCGGCTTTCATCTGACGTAATTGAGATACGGCTTGCGAACAATCGTTAGCTGAAGCAAACAAAGGGCTGATTAATAGTAAAAATGCGATGGTTTTCATAACCATCTAAGCTTTGCAAAGTAGTGTCCAAACTCTACAGCTCCTAGATGGTTTATATGCACTCTGATGACGTTTTTGAGGTTAGCCTTTAATAAAATTTTCAAACTCGTCGCGAGTTTGACCACTTAAATACGGAAGCAACATACGCATAATATGACGACGGGCTTTTTCAAAAGCTTTCGTACTTGGCACATCACCGCGATCTGAAGTTTCGAAAAATTGCATAAAGCTATTTGAAGATACGAACAATAACTCTCCGATGTATTCCATTTCGTATTTTGATTTCATCGGCGTCATGTAACCGGCTTTTACCCAGTGTTTGTACATGATGATCATCAGTAATCCTAATTTTTTCATGTGCTGCTTCCACAGTTTTGATAACTCAGGATCTTTTTTTCTTAATGTGAAAGTCTCGCGATGAAAAAATCTGTATTTCCAATAAAGCGTAAGATTTCTTTCGATAAATTGCTGCAACTGAATTTGTTGATTTTTCTTTGCCAGCTTAGTTTGCGGCTTCCACACTTCAACTGTTTCTGCAGATAATTTTTTAAAAATTTCTCTGATAATCTGCTCTTTGTTTTTATAGTGAAAATATAGATTTCCAGGACTCATTTTTAGTTCTTTAGCGATGTCATTCGTTGTGACATCAGTTGCTCCGTCTGTATTAAACAGTCCTAAAGCCCCTACTAAAATTCTCTCTTTGGTCTTCATATATTCGTCCTCATATTTATTTTGGAAATATCTAAATCATTATGTTAAGATTATCAGTATGATTCAAGGAAGAAGTCTAATTACCAAATGGATTTTGGTACCAACAACAATAATCGCTATTTCCGCTGTGCTCTATTTCAGAGATAACTCTTCGAATGCAGACGGAACTCATGAAAAAACAACTGCCCTGGGAACCACGTCAGAAGCTAGAAAGAAGTTAGCTGATGCCCTTGGACGCTCATTGTGGAACAACCAATTACCAACTAAAGTAGAGGTTGCAGACAAAGGTCTAGTTAATGTGAAGTACACGCTAGATAAAGACTTACAAGAGCAGTCACAAAAATTATTACTTCGTTACAAACCTGATTACGGTGCCATTGTTATGATGAATGCTGAAACAGGAAAAATTTTAGCGTTATCAAGTTACGTCAAAGGCCAACCAAAAGCAGAAAACTTAACTTTACGCGCAACGTTTCCTGCGGCTTCTATTTTTAAAATTATCACAGCGGCTACAGCGGTGGATCGTAAAGGTGTTGAACCCCAAGATAAAATCGCTTTTAACGGTGGTAACTACACGCTTTACAAAAAAAATGTTCTTTCTGAAAAAGTAAATCGTTGGACACGTTTTATTTCTTTAAAAGATGCTTTTGCTCGTTCAATCAATACAGCGTTCGGTCGTTTAACCTTAGAGACTTTAGATCCGAAAGACTTAGACGAATATTCAAGACGTTTTATGTTTAACAAATATATTCCGGCTGATTTTCAGTTAGAACAAAGCCAAGCTTTAGTACCTGAAGAAAAAGGTTACGAAATGGCGCAGGTGGCTTCGGGTTACAATCGCTTCAACACCATGAGCCCGGTTCACGGAGCGATGATTGCGGCATCAATTATTAACGATGGTAAAATCGTAGCTCCTTACTTAGTTGAAGAATTATCCTCTGACGAACACGAATCAATTTACAAAGGCGAAACTTACGAGATCGGCCAAGCGATCACTGCTGAATCAGCGTCTAAAGTTCGTGAATTGATGGAGCAAACTGTTTTAACAGGAACAGGTCGTAAAACTTTTCGCAAACTTGTGCGCGATAAAAAATACCGTGAAGTTGAAATGGGTGGAAAAACCGGTCACTTCTCGGGAACAAACCCAAAAGGCACGAACGATTGGTTCGTAGGTTATGCTTCTGATGGCGAAAATAAAGTCGCTATCGCAGCGATCACAGTGAATGTGCAAAAGTGGACTGTGAAATCTTCAGCGTTAGCAGAAATGATGTTTCGCGAACATTTCCGCCCTGGCCCAAGTTTAAAACCTGAGACTAAAAACTCAGGTCGACCATCACGGGGCAATGGTCAGAGCCTTGTTGCTCGAAAAGAATCTGACAAGTTTTAAGATTTTTAACTAGGTTTGGCGTAACGCAGATATAGTCGATACGCCAACCGTTGTTTTTCTTTCTCGCTTCATCTTTATACGACCACCATGAATAAACATTTTTAGCTTCTGGATAAAAATGTCTAAAACAGTCTACAAATCCCATTTTTAAAAATTCAGTAAACCATTGGCGTTCTTCAGGTAAGAAGCCTGATTCTGTCGATAAAGCTTTTGGTGCGTACACATCAGTCTCTAAGTGCGCGATGTTGTAATCACCTACTAATACGATGTCGCGGCCTCTTTTAATTTCGAAAGATAAATGTAACGCTAGATCTTTTAAGAAACTTTGTTTGAAGTTGTGACGTTCGCCACCTGATCCACCGTTTGGAAAATAAATATTATATAAATCAAAATACTGGTGCTGTGTCCAAACGATGCGGCCTTCGTTATCGTAAGGTGGCTTATCAATTCCCTTGATCACATTGATTGGGTTTTGATTCAAAAACGTGGCAACACCTGAATAACCTTTACGTTCAGCTGATGACCAGTAAGAGTTTTTATAACCTAAGGTGCGGATTTCAGGCTCAACTTGGTCGATATGGGCTTTTGTTTCCTGCAAGCAAAGAATATCTGGTTTATATTTTTCAATAAAATCCGGTAGCGTCTTTTCATAACATGCACGCACGCCATTAACATTCCAGGTCACAATTCTTTGTTCCATAGACAATTAAGTATCGTATTTGCGCAATTTGTGGCAACAATATTTCAGATGAGCGTTAAAGATAACTTTATTCAGCATTTACAAGCGCAGTTTCCAGGTATTTCGCAAGAAACCATGATTAACACAATTTCAGATCAGCTAATCTGCCCGCACCGTATCACGCTGTCTAAAAACACTTTAACAAAGCTACAATCAGAGATTAAGCAGTTATACGCACTCCGCTCTTGGTCTGAAAAGAATTTAAGCGCACAGTATGAAACAACGGGTTTACCAAAGCCTGCAAATTACAGTGTCTGCACAAGTTTTGATTTTCATTTAGTGAATGGCGACCAACCGAAGTTAATCGAGATTAACACGAACGCAGCCTTCTTAGCCTTAGGCTTAACACTTTACGACTTCTGGAAAATTCAACCAGCCACAAACTTCACTTGGCAAAAACTTGTGGAAATGTTTCGTGAAGAAGCAAAGCTTGTGGGTCAGAAAGAAATAAATCTTGCGATCATGGATGAAAAACCATCTGAACAAAGATTATTTATTGAATTCTTAGTTTACCAAGAAGCGTTTAAGAAAAATAATATTCCATGTTCGATCATTGATGTGCACCAAGCCGCTGATTTAAAACCTGGAACATTGATTTATAACCGCTACACAGACTTCTACTTAAAAGAACCGCAGTCAGCGCAATTAAAAGCTTTGTACACTGAAGGTAAATTACATTTATCTCCAACGCCTTATGAGTATTTCATGTTAGGCGACAAACAAAGATTATCTGACTGGCAAAAACAAAATGAACTTCCGGTTCCTGAAAGTTTATTAAAGATTTACGATTTAGCTGAAGCTGACCGCGAACAAGTGTGGAACGAAAGAAAAAAACTTTTCTTTAAACCCAAAGCTTCGTTTGGCAGTAAGCAAGCTTACAATGGCGCAAGCATGTCACGTAAAGTTTTTGACGAAGCTTTCGCCCAAGGCTTTGTGGCGCAAGAGTACGCTCCACCACCTGAGGTTGATGTTTTACAAGATGGGCAAAATCTTCGTTTGAAGTACGATCTGCGTTGTTACGCGTACAAGGATGAATTGCAGCTTGTGATTGCGCGCTTGTATCAGGGGCAGACGACCAATTTGAAAACTATTGGTGGCGGCTTTGCGATTGTGGATTTTGTTTAGCTAATCTTTTCTTTCAGGGCAAAATTGAGTTGGCTCGTAAGTTACACTGACTACTACAGAAGAAATAGTGATAGATTGCGGTAATACTTTAAGAACACAAACAGCTTTTTTAGCAGCCTCAATTGCTTTCTCTAAATTGTCAGTAAAAAAACTCATACTTACTTGTTTCGTTTTTCCATCTGCTCCTAAAACTAAATAGGTCATTTCACCAGTTTTTGTTTCAGCAACAGCAATACTGGGATTTGGGATGTGCGATGGAAGTTTCATCTTAGCTTCTTTCGCAAAACTATTTATTTGAATAAGAAGAATTATTGCAATAACTGTGGCCTTCATTAACACTCCCTTGTTTTTAGAAGGCTATACAACTAACTGCATACTAACAAATATATTTTTATTTAAATGAGTAGAGTCTAGTTCGTCAGTAATAAATAATCGTTAATAACCTGATACGACTCATTCAACGACGGCTGTAAAACCGCCTGAATCGTCGGAATAGTTCCAAGCTCTTGTAAATACAATGCTTGCTCTGTCACAACGTATTTCTGCCATTCGAAGCGCGTTGGAAAGTGCGCTAGGTTTGGATACACCAAGTGT
Source organism: Pseudobdellovibrio sp. HCB154 (assembly GCF_046267985.1). Classification (GTDB taxonomy): domain Bacteria; phylum Bdellovibrionota; class Bdellovibrionia; order Bdellovibrionales; family Bdellovibrionaceae; genus Pseudobdellovibrio. Next base: position 3,106,409 of record NZ_CP176530.1, read on the forward strand.
TTAATCGAATACTTATTAAAGCTATCAATCTTTCTACCACCTGGCCCTGCTAAATCAGCTTTTGCTAAACCGTTAAATAATCCAAGCGCACTGGCTGTTTGTGCATCGAACGGATCATATAACTGTGGTTGTAAGATATTGTGTTGCTCGATGTAGATAAGCTTTTTATTTGCGTCTAAGTAGCGACCACTTTCCATGTCGTTCCAAACGAATAAGAATTTTTCGTAATGTGAAGCGCGCATAGGTTCGTCTTGCATTAGCTTTTTATTTAACGATACGATTTCTTGGTAACCGCAAGCTGTGTACGCTAAGTGCTGCCAGTAAATATCCGAATACACTTTCCAGTTACCATCAGCTGTTAAGCTTTTGATTCTGTCGATATTTGATAATAAAAGTAATGGAATTAACGGCACATCTTTATGAAGTGATTCTAATCTTCTAAAAATTTTACGCTGGCGTGAACCTAATGGGTACTGATCAGCTAAACCTGCCTGCAGCGCGTGACCCACAGTCACTGACGCTTGCGAACCCGCCGCGATCCAAATGTATTTTACCGTTGGCGTTTTAGTGTTTTGTAATTTTAAAGAGTGCGTGAATAAACGATTGTAGGCAGCGCTGATCAATAAGTTTCTGATCACCATCACTTCGTCTTGATTTAAATCTGGAATTTTATTTTGCAATGGTTTTACCGAAATCATTTTTTGCGCGATGGCTTGCCATGTGTACGGGTTATGACTTGCGCAATGTTGTTTCATGCCTTCGGTATCAAGTTCCCAGTACTGGTTTAACTTTCCGTCGAAATGTAAATAGTTAGCAAAGCCTACGCTTGAAAAAGAAACGAAAAATAATAGTAAAAATAGACGGATTTTCATAATGGGCTACTCTCTCATAAAAGAGGGCCAATATGTAAATTTTTGGGCCTTGATGCAAGAGTTACCAGCGCGTCTAAATTATTGACGGCCAACGCTTAAAAACCGTCTTTCAGGTTAAATATTTACTGCAAATAACACCTATAAAAGCCTGGTTGCATTTCATGTCGTTTGCTCTGGCCTTTGCCTTGCTCCTTCCCTAGAAAGACTATCATGAGGTGTATATGGGTTCTGCAATTAAGTCTGTGTTTACATTTGTTTGTGGGCTTGTTTTGGTCGCATCAACAGCGAAGGCGGCCGAGCCTATTCTTGGTGGAATCTTTCCTGAAACTAAAGTACCCATTCAACTTTTTGCTGAGGATAGCGTTATTAACTTAGAGCTGGTGGCTGATTTTAATAAGTTTTTAAAACTACCTGAGAAAGACACGATAACCAAAGTTCCTGCTAAATTAATTTATTTCAAAGATGGTACTCCTCAAGAAATCAACGTGAATCTAAGTACACGTGGAGAATCAAAACAAATGTTTTGCCAAGGGTTTCGCCCCATCAGAATTTATTTTAACACTCAACAAAATGATTTATCGCTAACTCCGTTTCAAGGAATTTCTGATGATCTTAAGGTCGCCACTCATTGCCAAGGCACAGGTCTTATTAAAGACACTGATGATAATGTGCAAAGAAATTTGCGCGAACAAACTGCTTATAAGATGCTTGAAGCTCTTGGTTTTATGACTTTAAAAACCCGCACGGCGCGTATTACATATAAAAATCTTGATGGAACTGTGGTTGCAGAAGCCTTGGCTTTTTTACTTGAGCCTAAAAGTAATATGGCTAAACGCTATGGCTTAAAACATATTAGAAAAGTGAAAGCTGATATTATCTATGCTCCCGAACCAGAGAATAAAATTCCGTTTTTATTATCGACCCGCTTTCTTATGCATACCGATGTCGACCATGGTGGCGAGCACAATACAATTCTTCTTATTCGCGAAGGAGAATCCAAAGCTGTAACAATGGTGCCCTATGATTTTGATCTGACGGGAATGGTGATCAATTCTCAGTATTTAGGTTCTGCCCATGCGTACAAATCATGGACTTTGCAAAACTGGGGCGATGATGGCGAATGGTTTAAAAAATGGACAGGTGGCGAATTTACAAGTGATGCTTATCGTAACCAAGCTTACGCTACAGCCATTTATGCCTTAACCCACAAAGAAGCCGTGCAAAAAGTGATTGATAGCAGCCCCGTTCTTGATAAGAGCCTTATGCAAGAGCGAGTGAATGCCTTCTTCTCAGGGATTGAACGGGCCATTAACGAAAAATAATTCTTACTTATAATTCGGGTTTTTAAACGCTTTAATACAGTCTCTTACGCTGCCTTTGGTTAACGAAGTGTCTTCTTCTAATTTCCAAGGTTCTTTCGTCCAACGGGGACTGTGCTTGTATAAAAAGTAATTTACCGCAGTCGTAGGCTTTGATTTATCAGCTAGTGCATCCGAAGCTTCGTTTAAGGCTGAAGTCCAAAGCTTAGAATCATTCGGGCATAAGAAATCTTTGTAATTTGATTCAGGATAAATATTTAAGCTAGAAGCAAACTGATCGCGCTGAAACACCACAGCCTTTACGTCACCTTTTTTGATTTTCACACGATTTGAAATCACTTTAGTAATCACCGGCACAATCGCAGAATTTAATTTTTCACACTTAGTCGCTTTGGTCTCAGCGTAAATTAGGCGCGCCATTAATTCTTCATCAGAATCACTGACGAAAGCTTTTTTGTAACTATCGTATTTACTATCGTTCTTAGCATTGAGCTTAATTTTATTGTTAATCACTTCAAGTTCGCGAAACTCACTCACACAGTGAGGTAGTCTATCGCTGTCAGTGGTTTCAGCCAACGCGGCAACAGAAATAAAGAATGAACAACCAACAGCGAAAATTCGTTTCATGAACTTAGGCTATCAATTTAATGTTCTATTCGGAAGAGCTAAAATATTAAAACCCGCCATAGTCTCTTTGCTTAGCATAACTCGACTAATATAGCTGGTTAAAGCTTCTTTCTTTACACCCATATAGTTGTCGCTACCATCGCGGCCTGCGCCATTACTTGCATGCACCATGTATAAAACGCCGTCTTCACGAATGAAAAAACCTTGGTGTGATACATCCATACGTGTTCCGGCAGCTTTGACTAAATCCCAATTCGGGCGAACAAGGCTAAAAATACTTCCGGATGGAATGCGGTCTACTAACGCCGGGTTATTGATTAAATCTTCTTTACTTAAATACGGTAATTGCGCCAACACTTGTGGAATACCAGCACCAAGCTCTGCATACTCTTCACCTTTTTTAGCGTACCAGCCGGCTTTATCAATCCACGTTTGTGACCAGCGTGTGTACTGGCCGCCTACCGCCATAGTAATATCTTTTACAAAACCATAAGCTTGGTTATTCGGAATCCAATCAACACTTGTGAAGTGATTTCTCATCACATAATTCACAGATCCATTTTTATAACGAATTTGATTTATACGGGCTTTAAATTCTGCAGGGCTTGATGAAAACGATAACGCCATCACCGTTTCAACAAATGTCGTACAATCAAAACCATCAAAGCGGTAAAGCGGAGCTTGAGAAATATCACCTTGCGGGCCTTCGCCCAACGGCTCAACCACGTAAGGTGTTTTATTATTTAAAAATGTATAGGCGTAATGAATCGCACGCTCGCGCACCGACAGCTTTTTGACTGAAGGAATTGTAAGTAATGACTCTAGCGTTGGAGCTTGTGCCGCCTGGGCAAGGGCCATTTGTGTGGTTGCTAAAACCGCGAAACTCACGACGGCGATATAACGGATAAAAGACTTCACCTTAAGCTCCTTTGCTCGAGGTAAAACCATAGCAAAAGTAAGCTCAAAATAAGGCGCAAATTAAAGGGATTTTAGGTGTTTAGGCTGTATAGGCTTTTGACAACGGCCGGATAAGCGCTTGGTCGTTCACTTATTCCGGAGCGGTTTCATTGCTGTTGTACTGTAAAGCCACGAATGACATAAGCTCTGTGCAAGACAGATTATCAATCGCTTTAGAGATCACAACATCAGTTAAACTTAAGCTATTTTGTTTCGTGCAAGTTTGTAGTGGTAACACTAAATTTTTATGCGAAGAAACTAAATTCACCGGCTTAATTGGATTGATGTAGTTGTTCTCTTCACTGGCATCACTAGTAACCGCTTCTGGTAATTCGATATCAGGAGTGACTCCGTAAAACTGTGTCGAACGGCCACTTGGCAATAAGTAGAAACCTTTAGTTCTGAAATAACCGATTTTTTCAGACTTCTCCCAAGATTCGATTTCTTGAAATGTACCTTTACCAAAAGTTTTTGCACCGATCACGATACCACGACGGTATTCTTGAATCGCGCCTGCAAATAACTCAGCCGCACTGGCTGAATTGGTATTCACTAACACCGCTAAAGCACCAGAATAAATTCGTTCAGCACTTGTTAACACCACTTCGTTAGATTTTGATAAATCAAAGTATTGAACTGAATAAATTGTTTTATCTTGGCCGATAAATAAACCCGTTAAACAAGCCGCTTCTGATAAACGACCACCTGGATTATCACGTAAATCTAAAACTAAACCTGAAATGTTTTTATCAGCCATGCCTAAGATGGCATCGCGAACTTCGTTACATGTGTTCGTTGAAAATTTAGAAATCGTAATCACACCAAAATTACGAGCGCCTGTTACCACTTCAGAGTAAACTTGGCTTAAAACACGGTAACTACGCTGAATGTTTTTAACTAACGTTGCGCCATCACGTTTAATGATAAAATTAAAAATACGAATGTTACGGTCTCTTAACATTTGGCTTGCATCAGCTAAGCTTAATGAATCAGCTTTTTGTCCGTTTAATGAACTAACAACATCGCCAACTTCTAAACCACCTTGAAAGGCGTCTGAATTACGAACTACTTTTTTAATACGCAATTGACCGTAGTTATCTTTTTCAAAACTAAGACCTACGAAAAACGGTGAACGTTCAGACGTAGAACTGACCTGATCAAAGTACCCCATCGGTAAAATGTAAGTGTGCGGATCTTTGCTAACAGATAAGTAGCCGTTAATACCTTGAGCTAATAAATAGCGCGCAGGAATTTTATTGTCAGCTTTCTTTAAGATTAAATCCCACAGTTTATCGAATGAAAAACTTGTGTTGATGTGCTCTTTATAGATTTTTGAAAACGGCTGTAACGTTTCTTTTTCTTTAAAATTATCTAAGCTTGTTGTTTCAGCGTGAGCAGGCCAGATTTCACCCGTTAAACCTAAACGCTCAGACGTTAAAGCTAAGGCATTATTCACAGAATTTACGCAGGCTAAAAAGTATTTTTCAGATAAATGACATGTTTTATCGTTAACGAGTTTACGCAATTCTGATTCGTCCAAACCAGATTTTGCCCAGTATTCTTCGACTTTGCTGATTTCTAATTTTGATTGAGTTTGAGCAGCCTGTAGCCCCGCAGAGATCCCCCCGACCCCTGCCAGCACGAACCCCATCAAAAACCCCATGGCTATCGTAAATACTATTCCCCACGAACGCATAATCAAAACACCCCAGTTACATTCCCCGAATCGGTTCTACCAGAACCTTCCCAGTGACAAAATAGAGCAACCTTAAGGCCACAATTTTCCCCTCTCAAAACCAATTAAATGGCTATCTGCCCCGGCATCAGGAAAGTTTTTCAAATGTGATCAAAACAACAACAGGGTTTTGAGAGTAAAAAACCTTGCGAATGTGAAGTGTCATGCCAGATACTCTACCTTGCTGAAAGCGAGTATTTTACCGATGATTATCGTTACCGGAGCCAATGGATTTATTGGAAGCGCAATGGTTTGGCAGCTCAATCAAATGGGCCATACAAACATTATTGCTACAGACACAGTCGACTTAACTAAACGTAACCTGTTACAAAAAAGACAGTTTGCCGAATTCTTTCAAGCCAATGAACTTTGGAGCTTCTTAGCAACTCCAGACGCTCAGAAAAAAGTGACTTGGATTATTCACATGGGCGCTTGCTCTTCTACAACAGAAAAAGACTGGGAATATCTTTACGAAAATAATTTCTTATATTCACAACGTCTATTTGACTGGTGTTCACGTTACAAAAAAAACATGATCTACGCTTCGTCGGCAGCTACTTACGGTGCCGGAGAAAATGGCTTTGAAGACACGTTTGATTCTGAAAAATTAAAACCGTTAAACCTTTACGGCGAATCTAAAGTGATTATGGATCGCTGGGCTTTAAAACAAAAAGCCACTCCTGAAAACTGGTACGGTTTAAAATTCTTTAACGTGTTTGGTCCGAACGAATATGAAAAAGGTTCGATGGCATCCGTTGCTTTTAAATCTTATCATCACCTTCAAAAACATGATTCTTTAGGTTTATTTAAATCTTATAACGCCAACTACATGGATGGCCGCCAAGTGCGCGATTTCGTGTACGTAAAAGACGTTGTTCGTTGGATGGCCGAAATCATGGAGAAAAAACCAGCCAGTGGCATTTATAACATGGGTTACGGTGAAACTCGTTCTTGGTTAGACATGGCCGAAGCTTTATTTAAAGCTTTAGGTAAAGAGCAGAAAATCAAATGGCTTGATATGCCTGAAGATATTAAAAACCAATACCAATATTACACTTTAGCTAACATGACGAAGTGGAAACAAGCTGGTATGTCTGAACCGCAATGGCCACTTGAAAAAGCTATCGAAGATTACGTTAAAAATTATCTGACTCAAAAAGACGCTTGGTTATAAACATGATGAATGAACTGCCTCAGCATTTAAAAAAATACTGCGTTGATCAAAACTATGCGCGCTACACACCTGTTGATCAGGCCACATGGCGCTATTGTTTACGTCAGCTAAAAGATTTTTTATCTAAAAATGCGCATCCGGTTTATATCGAAGGTTTAGAAAAAACAGGAATCTCTGAAGATCAAATTCCACGTATCGAAGATATGAGTGAAAAACTTAAAAACTTCGGTTGGACAGCGATGCCGGTTTCTGGGTTTATTCCACCAGCCGCCTTTATGGAATTACAATCATTATCAATCTTACCGATTGCTTCTGATATGAGAACGATTGATCACTTACTTTATACACCGGCGCCAGATATCGTTCACGAGGCGGCAGGTCATGCGCCGATCATCGTTGATCCAGAATACGCAGCCTATTTAAAAGAGTATGCGCAGGTTGCAAAAAAAGCGATTATCAGCAAAGAAGATTTAGATTTGTACGAAGCAATTCGTGAATTATCTGATGTTAAAGAAAATCCAACTTCAACAGCTGAACAAATTGCTCAATCAGAGAAAAAATTAGACGCAACTATCAAAGCTTCGACTCACGTTTCTGAAGCCACTGAATTATCACGCATGAACTGGTGGACAGCTGAATACGGTTTAGTAGGAACTGTTGATAAACCAAAAATTTTCGGTGCGGGCTTATTATCATCAATTGGTGAATCAAAATGGTGTTTATCTGACAAAGTTAAAAAAATTCCTTTAACTGTTGATTGCATCAAACAAACTTACGATATCACTGAGCCACAACCACAATTATTTGTGACTCCTGATTTTAAATTTCTAGTTAAAGTGTTACACCAAATGGCTGAAAAAATGGCTTACCGCGTGGGTGGCAAAACTGGTTTAGATAAAGCAATTCAAGCTAAGTCGGTAAACACAGTTCAACTAGATACAGGTCTGCAAATCAGTGGTGTTGTGTCTGAATACATTCAAGATTCAGCGGGCAATATCATTTACATTAAATTTTCTGGCCCAACACAAATCAGTAAAAATGACCAACAGCTTTCTGGTCACGATAAAGAATATCATCAACATGGCTACAGCTTTCCATTAGGAAACTACAAACAGGTTGGCAATACCTTACAGTACGATTCTGGTGTTACAGTAACTGGCGATTTAGCTAAAACTGAAAATGGCATCATGACTTTTAAAAACTGTACGGTGAAATACAAAGACCAAACTTTATTCCAACCAGAATGGGGTAACTTTGATATCACAGTTGGTAACAAAGTGGTGTCGGTGTTCGGTGGCCCGGCTGATCGTAAAGCTTACGGAGATACTGATGATTTCGTAGCGGCTCGTGTTCCTACTCCGAATTATTCGGCTGAACAAAAGCGGTTATTTGCACTTTACCAAAACATTCGTGATTACCGTAAAAGCCGCACAGAGTGGTCAGATTCAACGATCATGGCTTTATTTGATAAGTGCTTAAACGAAGCCACAGATCAGTGGTTATTGTACGTAGAGCTTCTAGAAATTGCTTATATGAGCAAACTTTCGCCAGCTCTATCAAAAAAGATCGAAACTCACTTACAAACAATCAAATCTAACAACGAAAAATTGACTTCGGTCATAGATGATGGTGTACGTCTAGCTTATGCGTAAGCTAGATGTACGAATTGTCTTAATTAAATCTCTTTATGAACGAAATATTGGTGCCGCCTCTCGTGCTATGGCCAATATGGGTTTTAAAAATTTAATTCTTTTAGCGCCTCAAACTGAAGTGACCTTTGAAGCTCAGCAAGCGGCAGCAACCGGACAATACGCTCTTCAAAACCGTAAAGTTTATAAAGATTGGGCCGAGTTTTTTAAGAATGAACCCCAAGGTTTAATGATCGCAACGACGGCCCGTGATGGCCGTGGTCGCCAGGCGCAAGATCTGCAAACGACTTTACAATATTTCGTCGAAACTAATACTGAAATTAAAAAAGATTCTGACGAGCCGTTTGTCGTACACATTGTTTTCGGGCCAGAAGATGCAGGTTTAAGCGCTGAAGACATTTCGCATGCGAACTTCTGCTGTTCGATTCCAACTTATGGTGACAATACGTCGCTTAATTTGGCACAGGCTACACTTCTTGCGATGTTTATTTCACGTTCTGTGTTTGGTGGCGATCGCACTAAACTAGAAGGCCAACAAAAACCAAAATCTCTTCAGAAAAAAGAAGAAGGCATTTTTCCTGATGCCAGTTTACGTACTTGGTTAACTGAAATGGGGTTTTCGCTAGATAAGAAAAAGATCAACGTGTACACGACATTAAAACGTATGCTTTTACAAAACACACCTTCAGCTAAAGAATTTCGTGTTTTAGAAATCGTGTTACAACAAAGCATTCGTAAACTGCGCGAGCTTAAAGAATTAAACACGCACAAAAAATCTTAAGATTTATATTCAAAGCAGCGGTAACTACGCACCACATTCTGCAAAATTTTAATAACCGACATTCCCGGTGTCATTTTTTTCACGCGTCCAGGAATATACATGACGATAGCATCAATCTTTGAAGCAAAGCTTTGCGGTAAATAACCATTCTTCGTTAACAACCAGTCTGTCAGCAAAATGGATGTGCGCCCGTTGCCATCTTTAAAAGGGTGAATTGAAACCAACCAATACTGGCAAAGTGCCGCATGCACTAAAGGTGATATGGTATCCGAATAAGGCAGAATGTTATTTTGAAAGAATGTTAATATCATCTCGAGTTCAGCATAAGGACAAGCCTGCAAGTGACCCGTGTAGATCTCTTGCTTGCGGACAATGTCGCCTTTTAAATTGGTCAGATCGCGGTTAATTTTACAAATATCGATCCATGCAGGCTCTTGCTGTTCTTGAATTTTATTCTGAATAAATCCGTTAACTAAAAACCAACTGTGATGTTCGCTACGTAAAAGTGTGCTTGAGGCTTTCAATCTTAATTCAGCCAGTGCTTTTAATCCCTTTGCAACAGCCGCTGTCTCAAGCTTAGGCCAGCCAGCCTGAAGATGATGAATTTCTTCTTCAAGCTGGGCAATAGCTAAAAGCTCCTCGTTTGCAAAAGGCTGTTGTAAAAAGGATTGAAACGTCATGATTAGTTTAATTTTTTTAAGATAACTGAGTAAGCTTCTTCCCAAACTTGTTTAGTTTCATTCCAAGTTTCAAATTTTTGCGTTGATGACCAGTGAAACTGTAAAGTCACTAAGGGGCCTTGAAAAGTAACTTGCAGCGAGCTGCCAATACAGTCAGTTAAAGTTGAAGAACAACCATAGATTTGATAGGTATTGCCCGCGTCTTTGTTAACTAGATCCATTAAAATATCGCCATCACCAGCAGCCAGGTTGATATAGTTATCGTCCGATTCAGAGTTAAACGTTAAATAACCCGTCATTTCAGCATGAAACTGATTGGCATCTTCAGGTGTTAAGCGCTCTTGATACACATTTAAATAAATATGGCCAACTGAGTAAGTTCCATCTTCTTGTTTAACACGAACTGAAGCTGACTTTAGGTTAAATTCTTTGGCAAAGCTTGGTTCAGATTGTGTCGTTCTCGCTAAAGCATAGCTTGGCATCGCCACTTGAGTTGCTAAGCCAGCTGTTAATGTAAGGATACCGGCCATTGTTTTTGTTTTCATAATTTCTCCTTGGTTGCTTCTTAGATAATCTTTTTCAAAGTATTAAAAAAGTAATGTTTAATCATATTTAATATGCAATTATGTATATATGCAGAAGCATTCCGTTTACCTTATTGAAGCTTTTTTGATATTCGCTGAACAAAAGAACATGGTTAAAGCCGCGACTTTGCTGGGAATCTCTCAACCTGCATTAAGCCGCCAGCTTGCAGATTTCGAGGCTCAGGTGGGGCAAAAGCTGTTTCAAAGCAAAGGCCGTCAAAAAGTTTTAACAGCTTTAGGAGAAGAATTATTTATACGTCTTGCTAAAGAGTGGAAGAACTACTCCAGCTTAATCAATGAAACCTGCGCCCAATTTTCAGACAAACCAACACAAGCCATTAAAGTGTACGGCCCTTATGAATGGGTGGGGCGCATGGCGCAAAAACTGAATTTTCCCCACACCCTCGAATTTATTCCGACACTGAGCGAACATGTGGCCACCCAAGTTGAAAAAAATGAAATCAGCTTAGGGTTAACCCGCTTTCTTCCTGAAAACTCATCACTAATTTGCAAAAAATGTTTTGAAAATGAATTTTATCTGATGATGCCAAAAAGTTGGAAAATTAAATCCGACAATTTTAATCAAAAACTTTTGCAGGAATTATCTAGTTACCCACGATTTGCTTTTCGACGAGATATCGAAAGCCAAACATTTATAAAATTTAAAGAAAAAATAAATTTAGAACCAAAACGTATTTTACCAAACTGGCAAGTGCTTCTAAATTTGGTGGCTGAAGGAAAAGGTTGGGCCATCGCCCCATCAGATGTGATTTTTAGTTTTAAAAATTTAACGGATAAAGCAGAGCTTATTAAAATTCCGCCGTCTATTATTGAATCTTCAAAATTTTATTTAATGTACAAACCAGAGCTAATTAAAATCCCTTGGTTTAAAGAACTCACCCAAGAAATTTTATCCAGCTAGGGTTCTAACTTTCTTGATCTTTTTATCCAAAGTATGGATTGTTTCGGTTAATGTTGCACCCTGCTCATGAAGATCCGCGATCCGGTCATGAGCCCCTTGTGTGTCTGACCCTACAAGCTGTAGGTTTTCGATCACCACGTGGGTTTCTTCGATTTGGGATTTAACATCTTCGATTTGCTGAAATAAGGAATGTTTTTGTACGCTCAATTCACGCATAGTTTCATGAATAAACTCTTGCGGAAGCCCTTGAATCACTGTGGCTTTGGGGTTTTCTTCCTCGACAAAACTGTCTAAAAGAAGTGTCCACTCAGATTTTAAAGTACCTTTTTGCGAATTATGACTACCATCATCGTTCATAACTTAATTCTACCAATGCCATTGACTATTAGTAACTGGACCATAGACTAGACAAAGCAGTTTCAAATTATATTTGATTTAAAAAATGAATTTAGGACTTTTACTTATTGCAACAATTTTAGGCTCATCACTAGCCCTGGCTGAAAGTCCAGGTGCGAGTGCTGTCACGTCGGTAAGCTCGCCTGTTTCAGTGAGTACTACAAAAACAGTCTCTTCTAGTTCTGATGTGATTCTTTCATTCACTGGCGATCTGATTATTCACCAAGATCTGTACAAAAAAGTCATGCAAGATCCTAAACATGATTTTTCAAAACTGTGGGAAAAAACTTTTCCGCTATTTGCTGCGGCTGATTTTTCTTATCTGAATTTAGAAGGCCCAACGGCATTAGGCATTAGTAACAAATTAAAAAATAAAGGCGATGTCGGCTTTATCTACGATAACGAAGTTTATAGCGGTACCGATTTATTATTTAATTACCATCCGACTTTAATTGATGCTTTGAAAAAAACAGGAATCGATATTGTTTCAAACGTGAATAACCACTCTTTGGATCGCGGCTGGAAAGGTATTGATTCAACAATCGATGCTTTAAATAAAAAAGGAATGCCTTTTATCGGTGTTCGTAAATCAGGAAGTGAAGATCCGTTTTATACTATTACCAAAGTAAAAGACTTTACGATTGCTTGGGTCGGCTGCACTGAAATGCTTAACGGCTTTAATGATAGAAAAAAACAATTGCTTCTTTGCTATGAGCAACGTGATCAAGTTTTAAAAACTATCGAACAAGTAATTGCTTATAAAAAACCTGACTTAGTTATTTTTACTCCGCATTGGGGCGTTGAATACAAAGACACTGCTTCAAAAATGCAGATTGATCTAGCGCACGCCGCTTTAGAAGCTGGGGCCAGTGCGGTGATCGGTTCACACCCCCACGTGCTGCAACCCATGGAAACCTACACAACCGCTGATAAACGTGAAACCGTTATCTTTTATTCGTTAGGTAATTTTGTGGCCTATCAACGTGATATCGACCGCAAATCATCGGCTATTGTATATTTAAAATATGCTAAAGATAAAAATGGCAAAGCCGTTTTAAAAGATTATTACTACGAGCCGACTACGCGCTCTTTAGCTTCGATTTTTCCAGCCCGCCATTTAAAAGATGTGGTCAAACATGTCGAAAAATACTTAGGCCCACTTCGCTAATCGACCACTAACACGTAATCAGCACCTTCAAAAGCAAAGTCAGATTTCGAATAACCCATTTTCTTCAAACCTTTGCCAGCACTGTATTCATCTTTTTTATCTAAGACTGAATAAGACACTTCGATAAAACCTTTTTCACCATTGTAAAACTTAACGGCAAAAATAGCTGAATCTTTTCCCTGCTTCACAAGCTTTGTAATTTGGTATTCAATATAAATTTTTGATACCCCGTCAGTGACCTTAATCTTTTTATTGGCCGATTTACTTACATTCGAACGGCCTAGGCTGAATTTACTGCCTACTAAACCTGACAATCCTGTTTCTGATGTAAAAAGATATTTATAAGAAGCTTTCGGAGCCACAGTTGGGCGTTGAAACCATACCTGGGGTTCTGTATTTTTACCTTGAGATTCAAATTGGCGTTGTCTTTCTTTTATAACCGCTTCTTCAACGCGCGCATAAAGCTTAGCCGGTAAGATGTCGTGAATATGATCTTCATATTTTTGAGGTGAAAAAATATTCTTTCTTTGATTCGCCGAAACAGCTTTTGTGTTATCTCTGGCAAAATCAATCAAAACCCACTCATGCCCGTTGTAGGCCAATTGAGTTTCATTAAAATCACCGATAAATGAAAATCTCCATGTGCTTTTAGCAAAATCAATCAGCTTTTCAAAAATAACTTCTACATCTTTAGTTGAAAAGTTTAATTCTTTGCGCGTTTTTGCAGACAAAAATTTTTCTAAAGTTAAAGCTATTTTTTCTCCGGAACGAGTCGGAAAATAAATATCTTCTTTTTGTACCACCAAAAAACGTGGTGGACGGCTGGCCGCTAAATCAACCTCTGCGACACGAACGCCTGCTGCTGATAACTCTTGGCTAGATTTTAAATAACTATCAATAAACTCTGTATGTACGCGACGGTTAGTTGCTGAAGATCGCAAATCAACTTTAGGTATACGCAGAGTCTTTCCTTCCATTGTCTCAACGATCACTGTGGTTTCACCCTCGCCTAAATATTGCTTTAAAGTAAACTCTTCACCAGGCAAAAACGAAAACTTTGTTCCAGGTTTAGCTTTGCTCAGCTGAGTTAAAAAACTTTCATAACGAAGAGCCACTGCTCCACCCTTTGCGAACAGTGACAAAACGCTGTTATCAGAAAATAAACTTCGACACGCAGGCGCTGCTGAAGCCAATTTAAAACAGAATACAACTAACAAAAATACTAAATGTTTCATGAGCTTTAGATAATGCAAACAAAACACCAGACTAGGCTGTCTCAGAATGAGATTTTTGAAAAAAGCAGTCTATGGTCGAAGGGCTTATAGAATTCTACGAGCCTTTATTTTTTCGCATGGTAAGATAGTCTTTATTACGGAGTTTTATATGAAACGTTTTGAAAAAGTTTTTATCGCATTCTGCCTTATTGCCACTTCAGTTATTACTGTAGCGACGTCAAAAGTTGATGACGAAATCGATATTACTTTGTACGGAGCTGCTTCAAACTGTTCAAACGCTTCAATCACAAATCAAGTTATTGGTGTAACAGATAATATGATTGTATCTCCTGATGCTACTGACTTTACTGACTTAGGTTTACCACAACCTACCCTATCAATTGCAACAGAAACAACAACTTCAGGCACGGTGAATGCGAAAACACGCGTTTGTACTTATTCAGTAAATACAACAAGTGGTACTCTTCATGTGTATAGCTGTTTAGATGATGGTAATCCTGAATGTATGGTTACGTTTGCTCCACAGTAAAATATTTTTTAGCAAACCCATAACACAAAACACTTGATAATAAAGCGACCACATCCGTTGGGTCGTTTTGCACATTGATTTTGAAAAAGTGCTGCGAAAAAAAGTTCACAAAGTTTTCACTTAAAAAAGGATTTAGCTTTAACGCGCAAAAGATCACATCAGTAATCACAATAGCTGTAACTAATAATCTTTTCGTAAAAGCCACGCGGTAAAGTGTAATAACCAAAATTAAAGCTGATAAAAATAACGGAAAATAAAACAATCCTAAAAAATCGCTTAATTTACCCGTGATAAAACCCGGGTACTGATATTTTAAGTAGTGATCATTTAGTCCCAGTAAAACCACGGCTGATAGCGGAATCGGATGAATAAAAAAGCGCAGTTTCTGACTCATATTCGTCTTATGGGATAAAAGACATCACAAGGTATGAAAGTAGCAACACTAAGTGCGTAGCACCTTGTAATGCCGTAGTACGGCCTGTACCCAGAGTTAATCCACCTACAATAAATGTAAGCAATAAAAATGCTGTGCCTTTGGGATCTAGGCCTAACGTTAATGTTCTATTTGTCATGAGCGAGAAAACACTAACTACCGGAATAGTTAAAGCAATTGACGCCGCACCCGAACCCAGCGCTAAATTTAAACTTGTCTGAAGTTGGTTCGCACGAGCTGCTGAAATAGCGGCCCAAGTTTCTGGAAGTAAAACAAGTAAGGCAATCACGATACCTACAGCCGCACGTGGCGCGTTCATCGCCGTAACCCCGGCTTCAATCGCTGGGCTTAGTGATTTAGCTAAACCAATCACTGCACCAAGACTTACCACTAAGCAGATAAAGCTTAAAATCGTTAAACGACGTGATGGTGGCTTGGTCGGATCTTCTTGCTCTTCTGGCGTGGCTTCAACTTCAAAATAATCTTTGTGAGTTTTCGTTTGAAAATAAACCAAGATCCCATAAAGAACTAAACACGCAGCTGCGACAAAAATTAATTGCCCCGTACTGTACGTTGAAGCGGCCGTTGAAGTTGTATAATTCGGAAGAACCATTGTGATTCCCGCTAACACGGCTAAAATTGCAAGGAGTGAGCTGGCACCTTGCACATGAAAACCTAATTCACGGTAACGAAGACCACCTAATAATAAACAAACACCGACAATACCATTCGTGACAATAATAACCGCCGCAAAAACCGTATCACGCGCAACCACTGCTGATTCAGGTGTGTTGTTAGTCATTAGTGAAACAATTAATCCCACTTCGATGACCGTGACCGATAACGCTAAGATCAACGCCCCTAATGAAGGGCCAACACGCAAAGCAATCACTTCTGCGTGGTGAACCGAAGTCATTACAGCAACGCCTAAGAACGCAATGGCGATAATTAAAAACCACGGTGAAGAAACACCCACTGAAAACACCAACATCATCACCACAACTGACATAATTGAAAGAAAGTGTGTGGTATCAAATAGACGTTGAGGTGCTTGAGGCATCTTTAAATCCTTCCCGTTAAATAAAGATCGTGACCAAAAGTTTTATGTTTCACATTTGTTAAGACAATTTTTTCACTTAAAGTGCTGATCGCAAAATCATTCGACCACGAAAGACCATTTTTTTGTCCGATTAAGACCGGCGCAATAAAAGCATGCAAGCGGTCGATCAATTTATTCTGCAAGAAGCTTGAATACGTTCTTGCGCCGCCTTCGATAAAAATTGATTTAATTTTTAAATCCCAAAGTTGGTTTAACAAATCTTGTAAATCTTTAAATTTTAAAACTTGGTAATCAGCAGACTGTACATCTATCTGAACTGCGAAAATGATTTTATCTTTGGCGCGCGTCTCAGAAAATTTATACGAGCTTGCTTTAGCTAAAATTTTTCCTTGAGGGTCTAAAACAACGAGATAGTTTTCTTTTCTAATACGCGGATGGCGAATATTTAAAGACGGATTATCTGTTTCAATTGTATTACGGCCAACTAAAACAGCGTCATACCATGAACGAAGCTCATGCACGAATTCGCGCGAAGCTTCAGATGTGATCCATTTGCTTTCACCGCTGGCTAAAGCGATTTGGCCATCTAATGATTGTGCGACTTTAGCAGCGACAAAAGTTTTTTTCTGTCTGAAGTTTTTTAAGAACACTTCGGCGACATCTTCAAGATCAGCTTTTAGCTTACCTTGATACTCTGAGCATTTAATTCCGGCACCACGTACAATATCAGCACCTTGCCCTGCCACCAGTGGATTAGGATCTTGCAAACCATAAACCACAGACTTTAAAGACATCTTAGCTAAAGCCTTCGCACACGAAGGAGTTTTTCCTTCATGCGCACAGGGTTCTAGCGTTACAAACACTTGGGCATTTTTTAATTCGATATCAGTTAATTGACGGTAAGCATCGACTTCAGCATGCGGTTCACCGTATTTGTGGTGATACCCGCTTGATAAAAATCTTCCGTTCTCGTCTAGAATTACACAGCCTACTAACGGATTAGGAGACACAAAAGGCGCACCCTTGTACGCCTCTTGAAGAGCCAATTGCATGGCTTGCTCGTCTGAAAGAAAATCCCCTTTTTTCGGGTTTATTTTTTCATCCATGATTGCCAGTAAGAATTAACTTCTGTTTTTTCAATGTAAAGATCAACTTGCAGTGGGCGTTGGGTATCAATCATCACAGCCACTTCATCAGTGAATGTTTTTGGATTCGCCGCTGCCGCTGCAAATGCTTTTGGATGTGGACCATGCGGCATACCAGCTGGGTGGAATGTCATCATGTTCGCGTGCAAGTTATCACGGCTAAAGAAATTTCCAGCGTGATAGAATAACACTTCATCGTAATCAATGTTTTGGTGATAGAACGGAACTTTTAACGCGTCTTTATCAGTTTCGATTAAACGAGGTAAGAACGTACAAACCACAAAACCGTTCGCCGCAAATGTTGTATGCGTTGAAGGTGGTAAATGAACACGGTGAGACATCATCGGCATCATATCGTCGATGTGTAATGTGAATGGGAAGTAATCCCCTTTCCACGCTACCGTATCATACACGCACTCTTCGTAAGTAAATTTTGTTACGCTACCTGCGCGACGAACATTGATCTCTAATGATTCAACATTTTTATCTTTTTTGAATTGGTATAATTCTTCTAAGTTTGGTTTGCCTAAAGCAGCTAAATCGTAGAAAGCATTTCTTCCCACCATGCCACGCTCGGGTTCGCGATACATACCACTCAATGATTCAATAATTAAAAACTGAGTATCTTCTTCAAAGATGATCGTGTGGTGTAATGATTTTGGGATCATCACATAGCTTCCCACTTTAAATTTTAACAAACCATACTCAGTTAAAACTTTTCCAGAACCTGTGTGCACGAAGTATAAAGTTTCGCCATCCACATTTCTTAAAGCTGGTAACACATTTTTAGATTTATTTAGATCAGTCTTTTTATTCCATTGTGAATAGATCACAACTTCAGAGTTAAATAATAACCGGTTCCATTTACCGTTTTCATACTGACAAGGTACTAAGTCGTAAAGATGCGGCTTAAGTGGCCCTTCGATAGCTGTCCAACGAGTGGGCGCTTTATCTTTTAGTAAGTGAGACACGGGCCCAAAGAAACCTTTGCGGCCGTGTTCTTCTTCAAATTGGCCTTCAGGAATTCCCTTATGGCCTTGGGTGTGGGCTTTACCTTGTGAATATTGATGCATTATAAATATCCTCTTGCACGTTGATCAGCTTCAATCGCATCGAATAAGGCTTGGAAGTTTCCGTTACCGAAACCATCGTGACCTTTACGTTGAATCACTTCAAAGAAAACAGGGCCGATGACGTTTTTAGTAAAGATCTGAAGTAAATAACCATCATGATCACCATCAACTAAGATCGCATTTTTTTCTAAGCGGTCGATATCTTCTGTCACCATCGGTAAACGGCCTTTTAACATTCCGTAATACGTGTGAGGAGGAGCTGCTAAAAATTCAACTTTGTTCGCAGTTAAATTTTCAAGAGTTGGAATAATATCATCTGTTGTTAAAGCGATATGCTGAATACCCGAACCTTTATATTCATCTAAGTATTCTTGAATTTGAGATTTAGAATCTTTAGGCTCATTGATTGGAATAGAAAACAATCCACATGGTGAACGCATGGCCTGAGAAAGTAAGCCCGTCGACTTGCCTTCGATATCAAAGTATTTGGCTTCATAGAAATTGAAAATATTTTCGTAAAAACTACTCCACTTGTTCATTTCGCCTTTTGGTACATTGTTAGTGAAATGATCGATAACTCTCATTCCTAAACCTTTAGGGCGTAAGTTATTGTTATCTTTAATGCCGAAAATTTCAGTGTAAAGTTTGTTATGAGCTTTTTCGTCGATGAAATAAACTAATGAATCCCCGATACCGTAGATCGCTAAAAACGGAGTTGCTCCACGTGAAGCTTCGTTACCGTCGTAAGCTTTAGCACCACGAGCTACTGCATTTGCAAAAGCTTTTTCTGCGTCAGCTACACGAAAGCCAGAAGAAACAACTGAAGGGCCATGCTTTTTAGCAAACTCAACAGCAAACGTTCCTGGTTCAGTGTTTAAAATAAAATTGATATCACCTTGGCGGTAAAGTTTAATTTTTTTACCCGCAATCGAACCGATTTCAGTCATTCCCAAACGTGTAAATAAACCTTCGAAAAGAACTGCATCTGGGCCAGAGTATTCTAAGAAATCCACGCCATAAAGACCAATTGGATTTTGTTCAGTGATTTTCGCTTTTGACCAATCGATGGTCACCGGAGTTGGAGCAAAGTTTGCCATGTAAAACCTCTCTAAAATGATGGATAGAATCTATCAAGAGGGTTTCAATAGGGTCAAAGATTTTGATAGAACTTTTGCACTAACGGATCGACGATAAATGATCGCGGATTCCACCGAACTATGTGTAATCCGCTTGCATCTCTAAGCCTAGATAAAGCCACGTAAGCGTGACCTGGCTCCCAAAGAGCGCTTAAATCGCACCACAGCTCATCAAGCGTGGCTCCTTGGGATTTATGAATCGTTGTCGCGTAAGCTAAAATCAGTGGAAATTGTATGACGCTAGCTCTCACATTTCCCTCGGCATCCAACAAAGAAAAGGTCATTTTTTCGACTTTCACTTCACGGCCGTAGTCTTTACGAACAATCAAATGCTGATCTTCTTCGCCAACTAGAACTCCACGTGTACCATTCACCCAACGTTTTTGCGCATCGTTTTTCAAAAACATCACTCTGCAACCAGGTTTTAGTTTTAATGTCTCAGGAACTGGCGACGATTTTTTTAAACCTTGAACAAATTTTTCTTCACCGAAGTAAATCGCTTCATAGCGAAGTTCGTCTTCACGAATTTCGGCTAATTTTTTTTGATTGTAATTATCCGATTGTTCACGGCGCGGAAACAATCTTGTGCCCGACTGCTCTTCATCGTGCGGCTTAGTACGGCTATTTAAAAAATCAGCGACCTTCTGGTTCATGCGCCCATTGCGAATTTCAGCTAAGACATCTAAAAATTCTGAATCTTGGACACGTTGATTATGTTTAAGTTGGCAAACCTGAAATCCTGTTGAATCCCAGACGCGATTTAAAAAACACCAGTCTCTTTTCTGCCCAGCTTTAGCCACCGGTGGAAGCTGACCAAAGTCACCAACTGCGATCATGCGCATGCCACCCCAAGGTAATTTTGAACCACGTGCTTTTTGCGCTAAAGCTTCGGCAATCATCAACGCTTCGCCAGGAATCATCGAAATTTCGTCAATGATACAACCTTCGACCTGCGAAAGGCGTTTCATGACTTTTCCATCTTTACTGGCGCGTTCATAGGTAGCGTCTGGGCCACCTTCCATAATTCCTAAACCAAAAAACGAGTGAAAAGTACGGCCCCCTAGAAGCACCGCAGCTGCGCCGGTACTTGCTAAAATAGGCATCGTTTTAGGGTCTAAATCTTTTGTCAGTTCTTTAATAACAAACGATTTACCGCTTCCTGCTCCGCCTGTGAGGAACACATTTTCGCCAGATCGCAATAAATCGAGAGCGAGCGCTTGTTCCTGGGATAATTGAAAGGATTCTGATTTTTTCACCACAGCTATACTAACCGTGTTACGACTTCAGTCAAAACGTAATCGCTTGAGGTAAATGTTGTTGCTGCACGTCTTAGCTTTGTTTTATACTGGTTGACCGATGGATTACGAATTTAAACAAAAACTGCCTAACCCTAACTTTGAAAATGTCTTCGATGTCACAGCAGAAGAAGTGAACAGCAATGCTGAAAACTTAACTTTAATTGATGTGCGCCAACCGGAAGAATACACCGGCGAACTTGGACATATTCACAATGCTCAATTAGTTGTGTTGGGAGAAATTCCAAACCAAATCAAAAACATTCCCACAGATAAACCGGTAGTCTTTATCTGCCGTTCAGGCATGCGTTCTGCTCAAGCCAGTGCCTACGCGTATTCCCTGGGAATCAAAAACACCTACAACATGCTTGGTGGCATGTTGCTATGGAATAAACTTTCACTACCAGTAGAGAAATAACCAGCAAAAAAAAGCTTACAGAAAGTAGAAAATGTCGACACAAAAAGTTTACGTCAACAGAACTTTAAACCTTAAAAAAATCAAGTACATCGGTCTTGATATGGATCACACTTTGGTCCGTTACAACACTGAAAATTTTGAGCGCCTTTCGCACACCACTATCATCGACAAGTTAGTGTCAAAAAAAGGCTACCCTGAAGTTATCAGAAAATTTCAATTCGATTTTCAGTTCGCTCTTCGCGGATTAGTGATCGACCGCCAACGCGGAAATTTATTAAAATTAAACCGTTACACAGCGATTCGTAATTCGTTCCACGGTTTAAAACCGTTAGATTACAAAATTCACAGAAAAATGTACCACTCAACGTACATCGACTTATCTAAGTCTGATTATTTAGCGGTTGATACGTCTTTCTCATACTCGTTAGCACACGCTTACTCTCAGTTAGTGGATTTAAAAGATTCTGATCCATCTTTAAAATTACCTGAGTATTCAATCATTGCTGATGATGTATTAGATGCTTTAGATGAAGCTCACCGCGATGGTTCACTAAAAGATGCTGTTCGCAAAAACGTTGAACACTACATCATCAAAGATGAAAGTGTTGTTCGCGCTTTAGAAAAATATAAAAAGCACGGTAAAAAAATCTTTATCGTAACTAATTCTGAGTTTCATTACTCAAAATTATTATTAGATTATGCGATTAATCCATTTTTAAAAGACCACAAATCTTGGGTTGATCTTTTTGAGTATGTTGTGACATTTGCGCAGAAACCTAAGTTCTTCTACGAAGATTCTAGATTCTTAAAAGTAAATCCAGAAGACGGAACAATGACTAACGTTGAAGGCAAATTAACTCCGGGTGTTTACCAAGGTGGTAATGCCAAGAAATTTACTTCTACATTAGACCTTGAAGGTGATGACATTCTTTACATCGGTGACCATATCTACGGTGATATCTTACGCTTAAAGAAAGATTGTAACTGGCGTACAGCAATGATCATCGAAGAGCTTGAGCACGAGATCAAACAGAACAAAACGGCTGAACCTTACATGGCTGAAATTGATTCTTTAATGAAACAAAAAGAGCCATTAGAAGATATTTTAACTGACCTTATGACTCAAAAATACGAACGCTCTACGAAAGTAGACGAGTCGAAAATCGATCAATTGCAAAAAGAAATCGGTGATTTTGATACTCAGATAAGCCAGTTAATTAAAAAACAGCAAGCGTTATACAACCCGAACTGGGGCCAATTAATGCGCGCTGGTAATGAAGAAAGTTACTTTGCATATCAAATGGAACGTTATGCGTGTGTCTACATGAGTAAAGTGGAAGATTTATTCGATCTTTCGCCGCGTACTTACTTTAGAGCTCCACGACGTCCACTAAGTCACGAAGTTGAATAACAAAAAACCATTAGCGAAAGGAAACGCAAAATGAAAAAAACAATCACCCTAGTAATTACAGCTGCAGCTTTATTATTAACAAGCTGTGCTTCTGATAACCAAAACACGATGAAAGGTGCTGGTATCGGTGCTGCTGCAGGAGCTGCAGTTGGTGCTATCATTGGTCACCAATCTGGTAACCGTGGTCAAGGTGCTGCAATCGGTGCTTTACTTGGCGCTGGTATCGGTGGATACGCTGGTCGTCGTATGGACCAACAAGCTAAAGAATTAGAAAAAATCGCTGAAACAAAACGTACTGAACAAGGTTTAGTAACTAAATTAAAAAGCGACATCTTATTTGAAACTGGTAAAGCTGATTTAAAACCTCAAGCTAAAACTAATCTTAAAGAGATGGCTACAATCATGAAAAAATACCCAGAAAACGTTTTAGCGGTTAAAGGTTACACTGACGCTACTGGTTCTGATAAAACGAACCAAACGCTTTCACAAAAACGTGCTGACGCTGTTCGCGCTGAATTAACAGCTAACGGTATGCCGACAACAACTATTTCTACTACTGGTTTAGGCCCAGCTAACCCAATCGGTGACAACGCTACAGCCGCAGGTCGCAAACAAAACCGCCGCGTAGAAATCGAAGTAACTGTTGATGAATCAAAAGTTCCAGCCGAGAAAAAATAAGGGTAACAGTTCCCTTTTTGATACGCAGAACATCAAAATAAAAAACCCGCGTGATAAACGCGGGTTTTTTATTAAAATCAATTCATTCCCGAGCTAGTTCCAGTTATTTGCAAGTCGTAGCTAAAGCGATCACAGTGCGGTTTTCACCAAGAGTTCTTTCAATTGCCTCTTTTAAGCTAGAACCATCTTTTGTTTTAACCGTAAACCAAACGCCAAAACCCATGTCTAAATGCTTTAAATCGATGTCGATCGTTGTTGAATTGATATCTTTAGGTTTTAAACCTTGTTCAAAACGAGAACGAATTTCCACGGCATCTAAGAAATTTTTAATAGGAATATGACGATTGTCATTATCAGCTCTGATTTCGACACCGCAGATTCCTGAAATGCTTGGACCTGGATAAGAAACGCTTAATCCGATTTCGCTGTCTTCAATTTGTAAGCTTGCCGTGTTTACGTTTGACAATAAAACGTCTTGCGTTGGCGCCGCCTGAGCGATAATTCCTGATCCACCTAAAAAAATTAATGTAGCTACTGCATATTCTTTCATAAAAAACCCCTTGTTAAAAGAGGTGTTTAGCGCGGCCACTAGAATAAATATAATTAATAGAATTTAAGATGTGATAACTAATTTTTATCATTATCGGGGCTTATTTACCCACCAAAACCATATAATCGTGATCGCCACTGATATCCATTAAACCTAAGCGCGGTGCAGGCGTGGCTTTAAGCTTAGCTAGGTCAATACGACGACGAATCGTGCGCGCCTTATTTAACACAGCACAACCCCATGGCGATGTCCCGGTTTTATCTTCGGTATCACATCTAAATAAACTGTTAACTTCATCTTCTTGTAGAGCCGGAAAATACCCTAAAGAAAACGCTATCGGCTGAATTTGTGTTAAGTCTTTAATTTTCGCGTGCGGGTTGTTTTGGATAAAATTACTTGAGTAAATTGCAGCCGTAATCACTAAGATTTTTTTATCTTTATTGGCCTTAATCAGTTCTGAAACTTCGTTGAAATTTTCTTTTAAAGGAATTTCGTGAGTTTTACCTAAAAACTTTTCTTTTTCTTCACCTAACATTAATTCTTGATCGATAAGCACAATATCAAATGCACCATTTTGCTTTTCAATTTCTTGTTTTAACAAATTTGTTAAGTCGTACTGGTTTTCTTTTTCTGGTTCATAGCCAATCCAGAAATATTTTTGTTTTCCAATTTCTGCGTGCAGGCTTTGTTCAATCGAGCTTGCAAATTCGTTGTTATCTTTAAAATAACTGAGCTTAATTTTAGGTAAGGTTTTTTGCGCTTCTCCGCCGGCAAAGAAAATCACCGCAGCAGCCGCAGCTATCGCCAAAAATAACGTAAATAACAGAGGTTTATAATTAGCTTTTTGTTTTTGCATATGGCCAGAATCCTTTTAATTCGTTTTGAGCAAAATACTCTATTGCTTTTGAAATAAAAAGTGTTAAGTTGCGACGATAGAGCATACACTCTAAGTAAGTGTTTTATTGGACTTGATCGAAAGTTAGATAGTCGACAGGTACCGGAGAAAATATGAAAACTAATATCCTTATTATCGGCAATGGCCGTCTTGCGAAGCATCTGATTCATTGGTGCACCCTATTACAAAAATCCGTACACCATTGGACAAGAACCGATAACAAAGCCTTATCTCTACAAAATGTTGATTACGTATGGCTTGCGATCAGCGACAACGCGCTTGTGCCTTTTTATCAAGAAACTTTAAAGCCACTTTTATCTGCTGGCCAAAAAGTTGTGCACTTTAGCGGAACCCTACACCACGAAGCCATGATTGCGGCTCATCCGCTCATGACCTTTTCTCACGCGCTTTACGATCTCGAAACTTATAACAAAATTTATTTCGGCATTACCGGAGCTGAATCTTTAACTGAAGCGCTACCCGCCTTTGCCAATCCATTTTTTAAATTACGCGCAGAAGACAAACCTCTGTACCACGCTTTGTGTGTAGCCTCAGGAAATCTTCCACAACTTCTATGGAGCGAAACGCAGCCGCAGTTTGCTGATCTTAAAGTTCCAGCAGAAGCCGTTAAAGTTTTTCTACAGCAAAGCTTAACTAATTTTTTCTCACAAGGCGCACAAGCTGTAACAGGACCGATTGTTCGCAAAGACACGGTGACTATAACGAAAAATTTATCTGCTTTAGAAAAAGTGAATTTGAAACTTAAAAACATTTACCAAAGTTTTTTACAAGGATAAGGCCATGAAAACTATTTTGGATTTTGCCAACAAAAAAAATAAAAAAGAAAAAATCTCAATGGTGACTTGCTACGACTATAGCTTTGCTAAAATCGTCGCTGAATCAAAAGTAGATACAATTTTAGTTGGAGATTCTTTAGCCCAAGTTATCCACGGATTTCCCAACACACTTCATGCGACTATTGAAATGATGGCGCTTCATACAGCCGCTGTGTCTCGCGGTGCCGGAAATAAATTTGTTGTAGCAGATATGCCCTTTATGTCGACGCGTAAAGGTTTAGAAACGGCGATGAATGACGTGCAAAAATTAATGGTGGCAGGTGCGCACGCCGTCAAAATTGAAAATGTCGATGGTCACGCCGAATTAATCAAACACATCGTTGAATCAGGTGTACCTGTGATGGGTCACTTAGGTTTAACTCCGCAATCTATTCACCAATTAGGTGGGCCTAAAATTCAAGGCCGTTCACAAACAGCGGCAGAAAAACTGATGAATGATGCGTTCATTATGGAGCAAGCGGGATGTTTTGCTATCGTTTTAGAATTAATCCCTTCTGTGTTAGCGGAAAAAGTAACTCAAAATTTAAAAATTCCAACAATTGGTATTGGCGCAGGATCCGGCACTGACGGCCAAGTTTTAGTTTTACAAGACATGTTAGGCATGAATCCAGAATTTAACCCTAAGTTCTTAAAAAAATTCGGTCAGGGACACACTCATGTGCTTGCGGCATTAAACCAATACGCTGAAGAAGTATCATCAGTGGCATTTCCAAAACCAGAAAATGGGTACGAATAATATGAAGCACACTAAAGTGATCGAAAAACCACAGGATCTGATCGAATACCGTAAAAAGTATTCTTCGATTGGTTTTGTTCCAACGATGGGAGCACTGCACGCAGGCCATGCAAGCCTGATGAAAAAAGCTTCGAGCGAAAATGAATTAACTATCGCGAGCGTTTTCGTGAACCCGACGCAATTTAACAACGCCACAGATTTAGAAAAATATCCGAAAACTTTTGAAGCTGATTTAAAAACTTGCGGCGAAAATGGCGTAGATGTTTTATTCTTTCCACAATTTAGCGATATCTATCCAGATAACTACCGCTTTAAGTTGTCTGAAAATGAATTTTCAAAACTTCTTTGCGGCGCTCACCGCCCGGGCCACTTTGATGGCGTATTAACAGTGGTTCTTAAGTTATTACAAATCACCGGCTGTCATCGTGCATACTTCGGCATGAAAGATTACCAACAGTACAAATTAATTTCCGATATGGCTAAAGCGCTATTTTTACCGACAGAAATTATCGGACTTCCAACCGTGCGCGAAGCTTCAGGCTTAGCCATGAGTTCACGCAATATGCGTTTAAGTGCTGAAGGTAAAGATAAAGCAAAATTGATCTACGCGACAATTACGCAAAAAACTTCACCTGATAAAGCCCGCGAAATTCTAACAGCTAACGGCTTTGTCGTAGATTATTTAGAAGATATCGCTGATCGCAGATATGTGGCAGCGACTCTGGAAGGGATTAGGTTAATCGACAATGTTGAAATCTAATACAAGTCCTAAATTATTATTTATTCTGACGGGCTCAATCGCTTTGTACAAAGTGATGAACGTTCTTAGTCATTTTAAAAAGCAAAACTACCAACTTGAAGTGGTTGCGACTGAATCAGCTTTAAAGTTTATTGGTGTTTCAACCATCGAAGGCTTAACGGGCAAAAAAGTTCACTCTGATCTATACGCCAATGGTTCAAACATGGATCATATCAATCTAGTTCGCTGGGCTGATGCAATAGTGGTGGCCCCTGCTACAGCTAACTATTTAAATAAATTAGCCTCAGGTTTAGCTGACGATTTAGCTTCAACTTTATTTTTAGCGCATGATTTTTCTAAGCCTTGGGCTGTGTTTCCGGCAATGAATACAAAAATGTATCAACACCCATCGACGCAAAAATCAATTGCTACTTTAAAATCATGGGGCGTTGATATTTTAGATTCAGCTTCAGGTGTTTTAGCCTGCGGTGAAATTGGCGTTGGTCGCCTACTAGAACCAGATCAAATGATCACGGCGATTGAAAATCTAAAAATGCCAACAGTAACTTCAAAACCAGCTCCTACAACGCCAGCAAAAGCTAAGAAAATTTTAATTTCTGCTGGTGGCACACAAGAAGCTATTGATGACGTGCGCGTAATTAGTAACAAAAGCACTGGCAAAACAGCTGCAGCTCTAGCCGATCAATTTATTGCTAATGGGTTTACTGTTACTTACTTAGCGGCTGAAAACGCGAAACTTCCGACATTTGAATGTGAAGTTGTGAAATTCACAGACTTTCAATCTTTAGAAAATAAATTACGCGATCTACTTCCAAAAGATTATTCAACGTTTATTCACGCAGCTGCGGTCAGTGATTATTCAGTGGTGCCAAGCGAAGGTAAAATTAATTCTGACAGCGAAGAAGTAACATTAAAATTAAAACGCAATCCTAAATTAATTGAGTTAGTTAAAAAACTAAATCCTTCAATCAAACTGGTCGGTTTTAAGTTAACTTCAACTACTGATGAAAAACTTGTGAATGACAAAGTCACAAAACTTTTCGAACAAGCTAAATGCGAT
Organism: Pseudobdellovibrio sp. HCB154; assembly: GCF_046267985.1. Classification (GTDB taxonomy): domain Bacteria; phylum Bdellovibrionota; class Bdellovibrionia; order Bdellovibrionales; family Bdellovibrionaceae; genus Pseudobdellovibrio. Next base: position 3,134,544 of record NZ_CP176530.1, read on the forward strand.
CTGGTTGTTCACAATGATTGGTCTACGGTTAAATCAGATAAGCATCTTTTTAACTTGATTAATAAAAACCAAACGACGAATAAAAATTTAACTCTTGATGATTTATCACAAGAGCTTATCGGTTATGTCACGCAAACGGAGTCTTTATGATCTTATCTTTAGATGTTGGTAACACACAAATTTACGGCGGAGTTTTCGACGGCGAAAAAATGCTGATCTCTTTCCGTAGAAACTCAAAAACCGGTTCCTCTTCTGATGAAGTAGGCGTGTTTTTACGTATGGTGATCAGAGAAAACGGTTTAGACCCGCAACAAATCAAAAAAATCGTTTTATGCTCGGTTGTTCCTGAAGTGATTTATTCATTAAGAGGCGCTTGTCAAAAATATTTCGGTATTAACCCGTTCATCTTACAAGCTGGTGTAAAAACGGGTTTAAAAATTAAATACCGCAACCCGCTTGAAGTAGGTGCTGACCGTATTGCCAATGCTGTAGCAGCGACACAAATGCATCCGCAGAAAAATTTAATTATCGTCGATCTTGGAACAGCAACTACATTCGATGCTGTAACTGCTGAACGTGATTATTTAGGTGGGTCAATTATCGCTGGCTTAAGATTAAGCATGGAATCGTTAGAGGCTAAAACAGCTAAACTTCCTTCAGTTGAAATCGTTTCTCGTAACGAAGCTTTAGGCCAATCAACGGTAGAAAGCTTGCAATCGGGTCTGTATTACGGCCATTTAGGCGCTATGAAAGAGATTATTACTAAGATCAGCGCTGAATGCTTTAATGGCGAAAAGCCTTTTGTCATCGGCACTGGTGGCTTTTCATCATTATTTGAAAAAGAAAAAATATTTGATCTCATTGCCCCGGATTTAGTATTAAAAGGCAACTTGATCGCGTTAGAAAAGAACACGTAAAAGGAATTTGAACTTATGAAAATCGATATGATGTATACAAAAATTCACCGCGCAACAGTAACTGGTGCAGATTTAATGTACGAAGGTTCAGTTTCAATTGATACGGCATTATTAAAAGAAGCAAAAATGTTTCTGAATCAAAAAGTAGATATCGTTAACTGCAACAACGGCGCTCGTTTTAGCACTTACATTATCGCCGGCAAAAAAGGCGAGATCTGCTTAAACGGAGCTGCGGCCCGCTTAGTTCAAAAAGGCGATAAAGTGATTATTATCTCTTACGCTTCAATTGATATTGAAGATGCTGCGAAACACGAACCAAATGTTGTGTTTGTAGATGATAAGAACAAAGTCGTTGAAAAGAAAAAACAAGAAAAGCGTGCTACAAAATCAAAGTACTAATTTCAGCTTCACATTTCACAAATAAAAAAAGCCTACTTCATCAGTAGGCTTTTTTTATTCGATGCATATCAAAAAGGGAACTGTTACCTTACACGAACCGGTTGCAGATACATTCCGCCAGACTTGATGTAGATGTTCCAAGTCTTTTGCATTGATTTGATTTCAGTGCGTAGTAATTCCATTTCAAAATTTAACTGCGCAATTTTTTCTTCGTAATTTTTTTGGCAGCTTAATTTGTATTCTGCTTTCATTTGGTCAAACTTAACTTGAGCCGCAACGATTTTAGCAGAAAGTGGTTCTAAAGTTTCTTTGTAGAACTGTGAATTATGAAAATTCAAAGATTCTGTTTCTAACTTAGCTCTTAAAATTTCAGAAAACTGAACTGTCTTTAATTTTTTAGCCAAACCCATCACTGAAGCTAATTGAATAGACCATTTAGTTGGATCCCAGTGATACCATTTAATTCCATTACGGTAGTCGAATTGGAATTTGTGGTGAAAGTTATGGTAACCTTCACCGTGAGTTAAGAAAGCCATGATAATAGAATCTTTAGCTGTAAGATCTTTTGAGTATGGCGTGTTTCCTAATGTGTGCGCTAACGAGTTGATAAAGAACGTCGATTGCTGAGTTAAGAAAATTCTAATACCACCAGCGATCACTAAACCTAAAAACGCATTACCTAACATAGCACCAACAAGTAACGGCATTAAGTAACCAACACCAATCGCCCAGAATAAGTAGTAATCGTGTTGAAGTTTAACTAATTTATTTTTTTCTAAATCCGGAGCATGAATCGGAAGACTTACTGAATCATGTAACATCATCCAACCCATGTGCGCGTAGAAAAAACCTTTGTTGATTGAATACGGATCTTTATCAGTGTCTTCAAAACGGTGGTGAATACGGTGATCACTTGACCATTTTAAGCATGAACCTTGGAAAGCCCCGGCGCCGATTAAAAGTAAAATCGCTTCTAAGATCGGATGAGCTTCATAAGACTTATGTGAATACAAACGGTGGTAACCCATTGTGATACTTAAGTTTGTCGCAATCGCGAAAACTAAACCGAACACTGTGATCCAACCGATGTGTCCTACTGTGTAGCTGTTTGAGAAAACAAGATATAATACTAACATTACAATCGAGATGATCGGGTTTAGCACCAAGAATAATGTCACCGACCAGCAGATTTTTTTAAGATTTTGTGTCATAGGTCTAATGCTACCCGTTTTTCCACAGATAGTTTAGTGAAATTATCTTTAAGATTTGTTGAGGTTTACAAACCTAATTTGATTTTTCTGGAGCCTCGACTCTAAAGAACTCGATGGCGTCTATAGCCGCTTTAGGCTTGTAGAAGCGGTAATTTTCATTCCACTGAACGTCTTGCCAACCAAGGAGTTGAAACTCACGCTGCGTAACGTCCCGATTCTGGACCAACTCGAAGAAATTCTTAATATGCTGAAGATCATCCAAGCGCTGCTGCAAAGAAGGCAAATGAAACTGGATGAAAGCTAATTGAGATTCAGTTTTGGTAAATTCCTGAGCACCATATTTAAAAAGCATATCAAAAGCGTAAGGTTTAGAACTGTCGCAGCCTTTAATCATCAAAAGCTTTTCTGAACTAGCTGCAAACTGGGCGATTTCGATCTCTTTTAAAATCGGACAAGCAAAAAACACATGCTGACGGATCTTTACTTGATCAAAGATTTTTAACGACAAACTACTGCGCGACGGTAAAATCCAAATCTGATCTTGGTCTTTTACGGCGATTTGTAAGTTTAAGTTTTGTTTTGAGGCCAGCTCTAACGATTTAAACATTTCTGATGAAGTGTCTAAATGCTCCGGAAACTCGATCAACACGTCGAAATAGGCCTCTGCAAAGGAATCCGAGACCCCGCGACTTTGTAAGTACTGGTTTAAACGCGCAATAAATCGGCGCTGTGGAAACGAAGCCTCTTGTTTAAGACTAAACTGATCAGCAAAAACTTTTAAAATGCTTAAACCTTCTTTTAAAGAATTATCCTGATCCAGCAAGGCTTGAATCGCCGTTTCAGAATCAACTGAACGCTGAGCCACAAGCTTTGGAATATCTTGTAAGAAGTTATTTTGTTCTTTGTAATTTAAAGAATTAAAAGCCTCGATAACACTTGAAGTTAACAACGGACGAAGACTCATCGTTAAAAGCTCACGACGGTTATGCCCTACCTGATCTAACCCCGCACAACGTTCAAAGTCTTCTGAACTTCTCCATGGAGATTCACAGTACACATCTAAATTCTTTAAAACCTGCGGCCAGCGCGCTAATCCCAGCTCTGGGTAAAGTTCTGTGACTGGGTCTTGGCGATCTAAACGACCAAAAGTGGCGTAATAAATTAAGTCAGCTAAAGACTGGTCAAAAAGTTTAACCTGTTCATCTTGGGTATCTGATTGTAACCACAGACGAATGACCGCGTGTTCTAAATGGCCGTTAGCCAATAACAAACTTTTACCGATACGAATTTGATTTTTTTCGATCTGATAAGCCAGTGGGTTATTTTCATCAATCGTCACTTGCGCTTTGGTTGTCATCGGTTGGATTTTTTCTAAAACCAGGGCTAATTGATTTAAACGACCTTCGATCGTTTCAGTGTACTCACTGACTTTTTGCGAAAACTCTGCCGAACGACGTTCAGAGCAGGCGTAAACTGTGGCTTTTCTGTTAAGAGTGATTACGTCTAACTTTTCGACGAGCGTGGAATCGATACAGGGATGATCTTTACTCAGCTGCAATAGCGCCATAAAAGATAAGTAAAATCCAATAGTTAGAATAACGTACAACATCCGCTTCATAGTCAGTTGTTAAAAGCAAATCAAAGACCAATCAAACCATACCCCCTATTTTTCCCGTCACTAAAGCTCGCCTTATTTACCACTTTGTCATAGGATAGAAAAATTAATGAGAACAAAGAGCTATAAGTACACTTACAATCAGTGGTCCGAGCCTTTTGATCCAACTTTGGATTCAGAAAGCACTGCGGTTTTTGTTTTCTTCGAATCAACTTTAGTCGTTGATGAACAAATCAAAAAAATTAAAGACACTTTTCCAAAAAGTAAAATTCTAGGCTCATCAACTTCAGGCGAAATTCAAAACGCTGAAATAAATGATAACTCGATCATTTGTATGGTGATTAAGTTTGATCATACACGCTTAAAATTAGTTTCGACACCAGTTAACTTTGAAACCTCACTGCAAGCCGGCAAAAACTTAGCAGAAGCACTAGCTGCACCTGATCTAAAAAATATTGTTCTTTTAACTGAAGGTTTAGATGTTGATGGTTCGGAACTGATTAAAGAACTAGACCAAGCGCTGAAGAATAAAAACATTAATACATCTATCGTAGGCGGTATGGCCGGTGATGGTTCACGTTTTATTAATACATTTTTGATTAATGACACTTCTGTAAAAACCCATCAGGCTGTAGCTTTGGGGCTTTACGGAGAAAAAGTGCAAATGTTTTCAGGTACAGGAACAGGCTGGGCGCCGTTTGGTCCACTTCGTTACGTGACCAAAGCTGAGCGTAACACCGTTTTTGAAATTGATGGTGTACCCGCTTTAAAACTTTATAAAGAATACTTAAAAGAAGATGCACAAAATCTTCCAGTCTCGGGCGTTTTATTTCCGCTCGGTATCTCTTGGGGCGAAAACGAAAATATAGTTCGCTCTGTCGCACGAATTGATGAATCCAATAACGCTTTAATTTTTGCCAGTAAAATTCCAGAAAAAACGCAAGTGCAACTGATGCACAGTAACGTGATGAAACTCATCGGTGCCGCTGAAGACGCATTAAAGGACTGTTCTTTGAATTTTACCAACGGACAATCAACCGCCGCCTTAATTATCAGTTGCATTGGGCGCCGTATGATCATGGGTCAAAAGACCGAAGATGAGATTAGTATAATTAAAGAGCTTTTACCTAATCATGCCGAAATCTGTGGGTTTTATTCGTATGGCGAATATTCTCCGACAGCTAGCAAACGCAATGAATTACATAACCAGACAATGACTTTGATTGTTTTTCAAGAGGGGTCTTAAGTGAACTCAAAAATGCTGCAGCGACAATTGAAAAAGCTTAACTTCAGTGCGGATACACCTCCCGCAAATGCGCAGCAGTGGCAAGATTTTCTAAAATTAATCGATATCACTTATACCGAATATGAAAATCACCTTTACCGTTCACATAATACCTTAAACGTGGCTACTGACGAACTTCAGCGCCTGTACACTGAACTTGAAGCTAAATCGACTCAGCAAATTCAGTCTCTAGATTCAAAATTACAAAATATCATGACAACAGCCCCATGTATTATCATGTGGATTGATAATCAGGGTATTATCGAAGGCTGTAACTCGTACTTTCGCCAGCTTATGAAAATTCATGAACCTTTAGAAGGTCGAAAAATTTCTTTTGCTGATTTGAGCCTTCAGCACATGCAAGATAAATCGCGTGAATTTATCCGTTCCACACAAAACCAGATAAGTTTTATTACCCAAATCAAAGATCTGTATTTTAAAATCATGCTGAACAAGATTCCAGGGCAAAATAAGATCTCTATTCTTGGTTTTGACGTTACTGAAGATATTAATAAGCAAAACACAATCAATCAGATTCAGGCAAAAGCTGTACAGACTTCAAAGCTTGCCGTACTGGGTGAATTAGCGGCCGGTGTAGCCCATGAAATTAATAATCCTTTAATGATTTTAACTTCGGTGGCCTTCGTTGTGCAAAAACACCTTGAGCAAAATAAATACGATCTACTTCCCGAAAAACTAGAAAAAATCCAAAGCACGATCACGCGTATCAGCCGTATCGTAAACGGGTTACGCACTTATGCCCGTGACGGCGAAGATGATCCAATGATGCCAACAAATATCGCCGATGTGATTTTAGAATCGCTTGAATTATGTATTGAAAGTATCCGTTATCAAAATATCGATATTACTTTTGAAAACATGTTGGCTGAACCAGCTTATATTAACTGCCGTGACACACAAATTTCACAAGTGATTTTAAATTTAATCAGCAATGCAAAAGATGCCGTTTTATCTTTAAAAGAAAAATGGATTCGCGTTATCTTAACTAAAGATAACCATAAAGTGATTTTAAAAGTGGTTGATTCGGGAAGTGGTATCTCTTTAGATATTCGCGATCAGATCTTTCAACCGTTCTTTACAACTAAAGATGTAAAAAGCGGAACAGGTCTTGGTTTAAGTATTTCGACCGAAATTATTAAAGTGCATCAGGGCCAACTGTTTGTTGACCACACATTGCCGAACACATGTTTTACCGTTGAATTGCCGCTCGTGCCTTCTTAGGCTTAGCTGATTAAACTTTCACAGTTAGACTTTGAGTCTGCCGACTTTACCCACGCGTGATGAAAGCGCGTGATTCATCTGTGGCTCTAACCAGCGATTGATTTCGCACAGTTTATCGATATCTAAACCGGTAATTACATCCATACCGTTAAACATATACACCACATCTTCAGTGGCTACATTGCCTGTAGCACCTTTAGCGTACGGGCAACCACCAAGACCACCGATACTTGAATCAAACACGCGTACACCGACTTTATAAGCTTCTAGAATATTGGCTAAAGCCTGGCCGCGCGTATCATGAAAGTGTCCTGCAAGTTTTGCGATCGGAACAACTTTTTTTAATTTTTTAAATAAGGAATCAACTTGGTTAACTGTAGCTACGCCAATCGTGTCGCCGATTGAAATTTCGTAACAGCCCATTTTATAAAGGCGTTTAGCCAGCTCAACCACTTTTTTCTCAGGAACATCGCCTTCAAACGGGCAACCAAAACACACCGATAAATACCCGCGCACTTTGATTTTATTTTTCTTAGCGATTTTCATGATTGGTTCAAAACGCTGAAAGCTTTCTTCAATGCTGCAGTTAATATTTTTTTGCGAAAATGTTTCTGAGCTTGAAGCAAAGATAGCGATTTCTTTAATTCCCGTCTCCATGGCGCCCTTAAGACCGATTTCATTCGGAACAAGTACGCTTGAGTGGAATTTCTTTTGATCAGGATATTTTTTTAACACTAAGTCAGTTAATTCTTTTGAAACAGCCATCTGTGGCACCCACTTAGGTGAAACAAACGCGCCCACTTCAAAAGTTTTTGTACCCGCAGCAATTAGTTTTTCTAAAAGTTCAAAACGTTGCTGTGTAGTTAGAACAGTGGATTCGTTTTGTAATCCATCTCGTAAACCTACCTCAACAATTTTTACTTTTCCTTTTGCCACGTTTAACTCTCTTTTATGAACTGACTATTGCTTTACTAATTTAACAAGAACTGCGCCAACTTGCACTTGGTCATTCACCTTGGCAGAAACACCTTCTACTGTTGTTTCTAAATCAGATTTTAGTGTGTATTCCATTTTCATGGCTTCCATAACTAATAGAGCCTGACCCACTGTGACGCTATCGCCTTCTTTAACAAACACTTTGGTAATTTTACCCGGCATCGGGGCAACAATCACATCTGGTGACGCCGTATTTGATTTTTTACGACGCTGACCTTCAGACGATAAATCAATAATATCATAAGACCATGTTTGATCGCCGGATTTGATCCAAAGAGTTTGACCAACTTTTTCAACTTGAACGTTATCGATCAATTTCATTAGATACCTCTCCAGTGACTTAACCATGGCGAATTTGTTTGGCCAGGAGTTAATGCATTTAATGAACCGGCATCAGCGCCGGCACCACTTGCGATAAATTTTTTGTAGATGTCTTGGCTTAATTTTTTACGCTCGTCTTCGTTATGAGTCGCTTTTAAACCTTCAGCAAAGTTCTTTTCGATAAAACGAGTTGTCATCGTTCCATCAACAAATTCAGGGTGCGATAAAATTTCAATTAAATACGGAATATTCGTGTGAACACCAAACACTGTCGCGTCTTTTAAAACACGAATCATTTTTTCAATCGCACGTGGGCGAGATTCATCCCATACAATCGCTTTAGCAATCATCGGATCGTAGTAAGAAGTGATTGTATCACCTTTTTCAAAACCGAACTCATAACGACGGCGTGGGCCTTCTGGCCAGTGAACTGTTCCAAGTAAGCCTGTTGAAGGAACGCCACCCATATAAGAGTTTTCAGCGTAGATACGGCATTCAATCGAATGACCGCGTGGAATTCTAACTTCGTTATCATTCCATACGAATTGATTTTGCGCTGTTAAGATCTGCATCTTAACTAAATCAACACCAAGAACTTCTTCTGTGACCGGATGTTCTACTTGTAAACGCGTGTTTACTTCTAAAAGATAGAATTTGCCGTCTTGTAATAAAAATTCAACAGTACCTGCGCCTTTGTACTTTCCTAAAGTACCAAGCGTTACAGCCACTTCACCCATTTTGCGACGTAGCTCTTCAGTTAATGAAGGCGATGTGGCTTCTTCGATAATTTTTTGGTGACGACGTTGCACTGAACATTCGCGGTCAAAGAGGTGCATCACTTTTCCAGTGCTATCACCGAAAATTTGAAATTCGATATGTTTGGCGCGATCTAAATATTTTTCTAAGAAAACAACTTCTGAACCGAAAGCAGATTTAGCTTCACGTTGTGCTGATTCAATTTGTTCAGCCGCTTCAGACATTTGTTTAATTAACTTCATACCGCGGCCACCACCACCGGCAGCAGCTTTTACGATCACAGGTAAACCGATCGCTTCAACTTCTTTCATTAAAGTATTTAAAGTTTGATCTTCACCTTCATAACCAGGAACTAGCGGTAAACCTGCTTTTTTAGCTAAGGCTTTACAGCTTACTTTATCACCAAGGGTGCGAATCGCATCCGCAGAAGGACCGATAAATGTTAAACCGGCCTGCTCACACTGTTGAGCGAAGTGTGCGTTTTCAGACAGGAATCCAAAACCTGGGTGAACCGCTTGGGCTCCCATGGCTAAAGCGCCCTGGATATTAGCTTCGATATTTAAATAACTTTCGGCTGTCGGTGCTGGACCGATACAAACCTTATGAGTGGCCATACGGTAAGCACGTGAATTCACATCCGCTTCGGAATGTAAAAGCACAGTTTCTAAGCCAAGCTCTTCGCAGGCTTTAATGATTCGAACGGCAACTTCTCCACGATTGGCAATGGCGACACGAGTGAATTTAGACATAAAAAAGGTATAATATCGTTTTATTCTTTTGTACAATGGTACGTATGAAAATCGGGCTATATTTAGATCAAGTTGCTATGCATATATTGAACAGAGGCATATTCGTCAGCTGTGAGCCCGTGGATCGCATAGAATCTGCTCAGCCGGGTCTTGTGGATGAGCGTTTAAGCGAAGTCGGCATGACTTATCTTGTGTGTGATACCGAAAAAGAGATCCAAGGCAAAGCCAAGCTAGTTGATGCTTTCATCACCACTTACGGTGAACCTGATCCAATTATGCTTGAACATATGGGTTTTAAAGACAAACCTGACAAATTCAAAACAGAATATGCAGGCCTTTTTAAACACCAATTCCCTGAAGACGCCCTGGTTGACGAGACCGAACTGTTTGTCTGTATTTACGAACCTGTAAAAGATAGCTAAATCCTTTTTTACTCGCCCTCAAATTGCATCATATTTATCCAAGTCCCAAATCTCAGGACAGATCGAATATATCTGGTTTAACCTGCTTGCAGGTTTCCACATATCGGCACTGTCTATGGATTTGACACCTAAACTTGGAGATTAGTTACAGTGAATCAAGGTGCTATCAAAAGTTTAATAAATGCAGGGTTGAAACTATTCATTTTAGTTTTAATTCTTTCATCATTCTTTTCTTGCGCTAAAAATTCAGACGGACAGGTTAAGGCCGAAGGCGGTGTCGACGTTGGAAATATGAGTTCTGTTGTTGTGTCAATTCCTCAAACAAAAGTAGTTATCACTGTTTCAGGAAATTGGAATTACTCGATCGAGGGTAATACATTGAAAATTACAAACTCTAATTCTTCTAGCATTTTAGCAAATCGCTCTGAACTAACTCAATTGACGTCTCCGAACCAAGTCGGTTTGGAAAAATATCTTGAGTCTGTTCATACCGATAGAGATTATAAACCGATCGAATTCAATGGAATGAAGGGTGTTATAGCAGAATTCACGGATACTGCTGGAAATCCTCAGTCAGATATTTACCTTATTTCGGAACTTAAAGATTTTGTTCACATTGTTGGTCACTTTAATAAAGATGATGATAGTGCAAGCGACGGTAACAAAATAATTTCAACGGTACGAATTAGGTACAAAGGCACTAAAATTCAAAATACTGCGCCTAAAACAGTTGAGCTGAAAAACTACCGCAAACTGAAAAAGGAAATCGACGATTCAGATATCAAAGATAAACCTTGGACAGGCTATTCTGTACTTGATGAATGTGAAACGGATTATAAAGCTGAGTCTAATCTTTCTAATGGCTGCCAAGGCGTTAAATTAAATTTAGCTTTTTGGGCTTCGGATGACGGATTCATACCAGATCTGTTTCTTGGCGGTGAAGGTCGAATAATCGAATTAGGATCTGCAGATCAAATCCCTTTCGATTCAATTTTCATCGACGGCGAATTTTTAGTTTCACCCGAAATGAAGACCCCAGTTTCTGACATCTATTCAGTATTTACACCGCAAGAACGACACACCGAAATTCAAGGTGTAGTGCCAAAGGCCAATCACGTATACCTAATCAGGACGGTAAATTGGCCTTATGAAGATTTGATTACAAAGATTAAAATTAATTCGATCGAAATGGGTAGATCACTAAATTTTACTTATCAAAAACTTGCTTCTGTAAATACTGATATTTTACAAGCACAAGTTGACCTAATCAATAAAAACTCTCTTGAAAACGAAATGCCGATCTCCGAAGGTGAAGTTACTTTGTTCAACTTTGCCGTATGGAAGAATAAGTCATTTGCTAGCTTTAATTTCAAATACTCATCAAGCGGTAACAGATACATAACAAACAACAGCTGGGATTTTGCATTGAGCAATAGCTGCTCTAAAAATTACGCCGCCAAACCGATTTTAACTACAAATGATGGTTTAGGTGGAGTGTATTCTTTAACAATTAGCCCAATTGTAAGCAAAGTGTTTTCATTCGGAACCAAGCCGCTTCACGAAATTACTAAATCTGATTTTCCAAATGCAAGCATCTCAGATGATAAATGTGGTTCAACTGTGAAAATAGGTGACACATACGGCATTTATAAAATTTTTCAGGATGAAGCAACTTATGGAGCCGTTCAAGTTATTGATATGGCCAAAGATGGAAGCTGGGCAAGGCTGAAGTTTCGCAGAATTTATGTTGGCAAACCTGAGATAAATTTAAACTCTAACTTAAAAAAACAATAACAACAAAAGGTGGTATTTTATGAAATCTCTAACTTTAATCGCACTAATTGCAATGTCTGCTTCTTTTGCTCAGGCTGAATGCGAGCAGGCAGCTCAAGTAACCGCAAAAGTAATTCGCGCAGAACCTATATCTATGACTGAGTGTCGTCTACGTGTAAGCGTTATCAGATGGCAACCAAGCATGATGTGCGGCTTAGATCGTGGAGAAATTGACAATGAAGGTATCGAAATCGGAATGGTTAACGGCCACGATTGCGAATACACAGCAGAAATGAAGACAAGACTTGAAAATGGAACCATCTTAATCAGAAACAAAGCTGGTGTAATTGTTTTCGACTAACTTTTACTGACACTGTTCCCATTGTAAGTGGTAAGAAACGCTGTTCTTATCACTTACTTGGCCATCGATACTATCTAGCGTAATCATCGCTTGTTCGCCTGTGGCATTGCTGGAAACCGCGATGCTTACATCAACTTCTAAGTTATATGTTCCACCACAAGTTTTAAGAATCGGATTTAATAACGGGTTTAATGGTTTACCTAAAGTACCGCCCAATGGCGATTTGATATTTAATAACGGTTTACTTTCAATCACTGCGCTCATGAAAAAATCTTCAGCCACAGGGCCTTCGAAAGTTTGTTGGCTTTTTACACGCGTCCCTAAGGCTTTTAATCCTTGATGGCGAATTTGGTGAATAGCTAAAAGTCTTGCGCGCGCTTTTGCTGGTAACGCGTGAAAACCGCGGTAATCCATTTGCGCAACCGCCATACGAAAACCTTTTGGCGCTTCAATAGGAATAATTAAACGACAAGTTTTTTCAGTCGTTTGCTTAGTCGCCTGCTGGCCAGCTTCAGTTGTGAAATTATCAAACACGATCGAAACCGCACGGTTATCGCCCGACATTGCTACTGATGCTGTTCCCTGCGGGCAGCCCGAACCTTGGTAGTTAGGTTTTTGCATAATTACTTTTGACGGAGCCGGTTTATCTTTAGCGGGCTTTTGTTTTTTCTTACGGTTATCAAAAAACGGACGGTCTTCTTCTTCCTGTGCGGTCGGCTGAGACTTTTGGGGTTGGCCTTTACCTGGCAAAAGGGCACCAAGTACTGCCTGTGAAGATAGGCTATAAGTCAAAATAAAGGTCATTACAGCTAAAGTGGTTTTAGAATTAAGCATTGGTCCCCCGTATGTCTATGTCATAGCAAGGGCTTGGCCAGACATTACGGCACCAGTGTTGCAAAATTATGTTAAATCATGGCTAAAATGCAAGAGCACACGCATATTGGAATTTCGGGATGGAACTACGAACCTTGGCGGGGCACTTTTTATCCCGAAGATTTAGCTCAGAAAAACGAACTGCATTTTGCCAGTCGCGCTTTAAATACCATTGAAATCAACGGCACTTTCTACTCTTTGCAAAAGCCAAAAAGTTTCAAATACTGGTATGAAGAAACTCCTGATGATTTTATTTTTTCTGTTAAAGCGCATCGTTATATCACGCATATTAAATTATTAAAAAATGCTGAAGAAGGTGTAGCTAATTTTTTTCGCTCAGGAATTTTAGAGTTAAAAGAAAAATTAGGGCCGATTCTTTGGCAGTTGCCACCGCGAATGAAATTCGATTCTGAAAAGTTAGAAAAGTTTCTCAAATTTTTACCGGGAGATTTTTCTGAAGCAGTAAAATTAGCGAAATCCACTAAATATCGCCACTGGAGAAAAGGCGCCGATGTCTCTTTAAAAATCGACAAGAATCGCCCACTCCATCACGCTATGGAAGTTCGCAATGATTCATTTAAAGATAAAAAATTTATCGCACTTTTAAAAAAGTATAATGTCGCTTTAGTGGTCGCTGATGCCGATGGCACTTGGCCGTATTTTGAAGAGCAAACGTCTGATTTTATGTACTGCCGTTTACACGGAAAAGATAAATTGTACTCTGGTGGTTACGATCAAAAAGCGATTCTTAAATGGGCGAAGAAATTATTGGCGTGGAGAAAAAAGCGCGATGTGTTTGTCTACTTTGACAATACTGACAAAGTTAAAGCACCAGTTAATGCAAGGACACTATCGCGCTTGCTGAACATCTAGTGAATGCGCGCATGATCAATAGAATCATGGCCTTCAAGTTTTACTAATTTATTATAAATTCCCATCAGTAAAAAACTTGGTCCCCAAAGTCCGACGAAATTAGCTAAACCTCTGCGACGAGTAAATGCCGCAAGCCCTGCAGAAATCGCCATACTGCCAAAAGCTAACGCTAGATAGCTTACAGAGGGCACTTTGGCCGTATAGTCTTCAATTTTTTTTGTGAATTCGCCTTCTTTGGGAATTTTGTTGGAATATTTTCCCATAAAGCTTCGCATTGTTGTTTGTTTCATTGAGCAGCTCCTTTTACAAATCTTTTAAAAAGAAATTGCAAGCCTTACGCCAATGAAAATTCTATTTTGATTTGTTTAAAAATCCTTTTAGACGCTCTTGGCCTTCTTTAGACATTCTGCGTTCGCTGATCACAGTTGTCGTAAGCTTTTTCTGTTCAGCCCAAGATTTTTCACTCTTAGATTTTTCGATATTGTTTAATAATTTTTTTGTTTCACGAGTAGCTTCTGCACCTAGCGCAGAAAATTTTCTAGCTTCAGTTAAACCATCTGTCGTGTTTTTGATGATGTGAACTAAGCCCATACGTTGAGCTGAAACTGAATCAAAAACTTCAGCGTTTAACATATACGGACGCACATGAGCATCTGCACATTTACGTAAAATAAAAGATGAAATCACCGCTGGAGATAAACCAAGTCTTACTTCACTGAAACAATATTTTGTCGCTTCATCTGCGATCACATAATCACAGGCTGCGATTAATCCTAAAGCGCCACCGAAAGCTGCGCCATGAACTAAACCGATTACTGGAGCTTCACAGAACGCGATTGCTTCAAACATTTCCCAAAGTTTTTCTGAATCTTTGATGTTTTGTTCGAAAGAAAAATCCACCATCGACTTCATCCAGTTTAAATCAGCACCCGCACAAAACGCCGTGCCCGCACCTTTTAAAATAACTGCGCGAACTGATTTATCAAGAGACAATTGTTTAAACGCTTCAGTGATTTCAGAGATCATCTCTGGATTAAAAGCGTTTTTAAGTTCGGGCTTATTAAGCTCAACAATTTTAAGGCTGCTATCTTGGCTGTCTGAAGTGATCGTAATATTTTTCATCGCGCACACCCTACATTCTAAATACGCCCTGCTGTTTCGGTCCCCAGTCAGCATTTAAGCTGGCTGAAATCCCTAACGCTAATACGCGACGAGTGTCTACCGGATCGATGATACCATCATCCCAGATACGCGCTGTTGAGAAGTACGCAGAACTTTCGTAATCGTATTTATCAAGAGTTGGTTTTTTGAAATCAGCTTGCTCACTAGCTGTCATGCTTTGACCCTTAGCCGCCATCTGATCAAGTTTTACAGTTAATAAAACGTTAGCCGCTTGTTCGCCACCCATTACAGAAATGCGTGCATTTGGCCACATCCACATTTGGCGTGGTTGGTACGCACGACCGCACATACCATAATTTCCTGCACCGTATGATCCACCGATCACAATCGTGAATTTCGGAACACGAGCGTTTGAAACAGCCATAACCATTTTAGCTCCGTGTTTAGCAATTCCTTCTTGTTCGTATTTTTTGCCAACCATAAAGCCTGTGATATTTTGTAAGAAAATCAAAGGCACTTCACGTTGTTCACAAAGTTCAATAAAGTGCGCAGCTTTTTGCGCTGACTCAGAAAATAGAACACCGTTATTGGCGATGATACCTACAGGCATTCCCCAGATGTGGGCAAAACCAGTAACTAGTGTGTTACCGAATAGTGGTTTAAATTCATGAAACTTAGAACCATCTACGATTCTGGCAATCACTTCACGCACATCAAACGGAATACGCGAATCTGCTGGTAAGATACCGTAAAGTTCTTTTGCATCAAATAACGGTTCTTCAACCGGTTGAGTTTTTAATGTCATCACACGTTTGTGATTTAAGTGTCTTACGATAGAACGAGTAATTTCAATCGCGTGATTGTCATCTTCAGCAAAGTGATCTGTTACACCTGACATTTGACAGTGAGTATTAGCGCCACCAAGTTCTTGGGCATCAACAACTTCACCCGTTGCTGCCTTCACTAATGGAGGTCCACCTAAGAAAATTGTGCCGTTATCTTTTACGATCACGTTTTCATCTGACATTGACGGAACGTACGCGCCACCTGCTGTACAAGAACCCATAACTACTGAAATTTGTGGAATGTTACGAGCTGACATACGAGCTTGGTTGTAGAAAATTCTTCCGAAGTGATCACGATCTGGAAACACTTCTGATTGCAGTGGTAAGAACGCTCCACCGCTATCAACTAAGTAAATACATGGAAGACCGTTTTCTAAAGCCACCTCTTGCGCACGTAAGTGTTTTTTTACAGTCATGGGAAAGTATGTTCCACCTTTTACCGTGGCATCGTTGGCAACGATCATACATTCAACACCTTCGATCACGCCGATACCTGTGATAACACCGGCTGCTGGAGCTTGATCATCGTACATCCCATAGGCTGCTAACGTAGAAAATTCTAAAAACGCTGTGCCTTGATCAAGTAAAGCTTCAACGCGTTCACGCGCTGTTAATTTGCCACGTGATTTATGTTTTTTTAAAGCTTCTTCGCCGCCACCTAATTTAACTTTGGCAACACGTGATCTCCAGTTTTCAACTGTCGACATCATTTGTTTATAATTTTTTTTAAAATCTTCTGACTGGTTTTGTACGCTAGATTCTAGAATCACAGTATCCTCTTGGTTCTCGAAGGTCTTAAGCTAAAAGCTTAAGTTTAATAATATTTAATTTTAATTTTAAAGAATCAGATTGGTTTGAATTTTTCATCGAGATAAAAACAGTTCCTTCAAAAGAAACCTGATCATTTTTTTGCAAAGACAGAATTAACTTATCCATGTCTTGTTCACTGCAAGAAAATTGCAAATTAAGGTCTTTATCCCATTTCAAATTTTTATTCAGCTCAATCTGGTAGCTTTTGATTTCCCACAGATTTTTTGCCCAATGTTTAGCAATGTAAGTGCTGATCACTTCAAGACCAGCGTTAACCACCAGGCCTGCGTGAATTTGATGATGAAAATCGCAATTTGTTTTATGAAAAGGCACTTTAGCCTTGATGCTTTCATCACCAGCTTCGGTAATCACAAAGCCAGTGCCTAAAAGTTCAGGCGAAAGCCAGTCTAACGCATAGCTTAAAGCAGGCTTAAGCAATGCTGGCGTATGAAGGTCGCTCCAGACTTTGAAGTCTCTGATTTTATCGACATAATTCGCCTGTAAATTTCCGACTAATTTCTTTTTCATAGCTTGATTGCCCGACACTAACATGGTGAAGTTTACTTGTATACACAACATGTGATAGGAACTTGAACTATGATCAAAATTTTCAGCTTTGTTTTATTCGTTTCAGCTTTTATTTGGACTTGGTGCCTTTTTAACTCACCGTCGCAAATGGGCACAGACATTCATGCTGGGATTCAAAGCAAATTAACGATCCTTATTGAGGAGAGCGTTAAGGCCAACGTGCCTACTATGGCCAATTTCCGTTTAAACAAAATGTACACAGAAAAATTAGAAGACAACAAAGTTAAAGCTCATTTTTCTTATCAGTACGATGAAGCAGATGCGACAACTCAAACAATCTCTGGCGAAGCAGTTTTAACAAAAGCTTTATCAGAAGATCCCAATGTTCAAAAATGGGTTTTACAATCTGTTAATGCTGGCTCACAAGCTTTAGAATTTAAAGAAGGCACAACAATTTCTTCTGATGGCACAACAACATCAACTGAAGAAACTCCGGCGGTTTCTGCAACTGAAACTACTCCGGCAGCTTCTGCCCCAGCAGAAAGCCACTAGTTAGAAATGAATTATTTGACGATTAACGAACACGGCGAATTGTCTGAAAACGAAAAAGCAGTTCCCGATGGCGAAATCGCACAGACTCTGCTTCGCAATCTTCGTTTAAACAATAGTTTCACTCTTGAAACGTCGTTTGAAAAAACCAAATACATCGTTGAAGCTTTTGATCACCCGCTACTGGGCCACAAACTAGTCGTTCAAGGTGATAAGGTTTTTGTCGAAACTCAACAGCAGCTTACGTTTGAATGTGATCTTAAAAAATTCAGCCTTGATCCGTTTGACCGCATCTGTGGTCTAACGACAACGCACGCTCCTTTTCGTTTAACTGAAAAAGCACAAGAACAACTTTTTGATGCCTGTGATGAGTTTGATGATGAAAGCTTCACATTAAGTGGTATCAGAGTTGAAACCCCTGATTATTATTTTGAAAATCCAAATTTAGAAGACTCACAGTTTTGGACTAATATTTACAACGAAGGTAACCCTGGTTGGGATTTAGGCGAGCCTGCGCCTGCATTTAAAGATATGCTTCCGCGTTTAAAGTTACCTAAGTGCCGCATTCTTGTTTTAGGTTGTGGTTCTGGTCACGATGCCGCTTTATTTGCTGAAGCCGGACACGTTGTAACCGCTGTTGATTTTTCGGCTGGCGCGATTGCGCAGGCTAAAAAATTATATGGCCACATGGAAAATATCACCTTTCTTCAACAAGACATTTTCGCCCTGCCACACGATTGGAATGGCACGTTTGATGTGATCATTGAACACACGTGCTTTTGTGCAATTGACCCTAAACGACGAAAAGAAATGGTTAAACTATGGCGCAGACTTCTTCACGAAGAAGGCCAATTAATCGCCGTATTTTTTGCAATGTTAAAACGCGCTGGCCCGCCTTACGGCAGTAGCGAATGGGAAATCCGCGAATTACTTAAAGACAGCTTTCAGTTCTTATTCTGGGGTCGTTGGAAAAAATCACTGCCTCGTCGTGAAGGCCGTGAACTCTTTGTTTTAGGTAAAAAGAAAGTATAATTACGCTCTGCTAAATGCTCTAAATATGCGGAGCACACCTAAGCTAAGCTCTGTTCGTTCTTAGTGTAACTTATCTTTAAAATTTGTATTTTCTACCTGTCCAAATCATTACAGGCGCGAGCCTATTGGTTTTAAAGTAAAAATAGAGCCCTTATAGGTCTAAAAAGTATGTTAACCAAAAGGTTAATTTTTACGTTAACTATTTACCAAATAGATCTATTGCAAGGTGTTGAGTTTCTATATTTTAGGCCCATCAACTTAACACTGAATTTTGAGGAGTTTTTTATGAAAGCACAGATTAAAAAATCTATTTTTACTTTAGGAATGGTTTCGACGTTTGCCCTAATGTCATGTAACCAAAAAGAAACTGTTGTTAAAGAACCTATGAAAGTAAAAGTCGCTGCCACTGATATGTCGAGCTCAGACGAATTAACTCAAGCGGCAGAACAATTAATCAGCCCTTACACTTTTATGCTAGCTTATAAAATGGCGGCAACAGCTTATGAAAAAGATCCGACAAATAAAAAAGCTGAATTCTATTACCTGTTCTTAAAAAGATTTGAAGCCTTTCGCGGTATTTTAACCCGCGTTTACCCTGGCTTAGACGAACAAGGTAAAAAAGAAGTCGATGCCTACCTTCAAGAACAGTTACCAAATTCTCCATTAAAAGATTTCTTAACAGAAAAAGGTGGCTCTGCGATTACAAAACCATCTGATGTTCAAGATGTACTAGTGAAATATTTTGCAGCTTCAAATGAGTTCAGAAAGTTTTTAAAAGACAACGAACAAACTGAAATGAATATTAATTTAAACCCTTACGTTTTTGAGGGCGCGATCAAATCAGAACTTATGAATTCATGCGGAATTTATGAAGGCGCAGACGGTACATTTACTTATGAATGCGACGCCACACAAATTTCAATAAAAAAAATGAACTCAGCTGATTTAATTGCTCTACGCCAAACAGCTGCCGGAGAAGTTCTTTACGGTATGTTCTATACAGCGTATTCGATCAATGGCCTTGAAAAATTAAAAGACAGTGACCCTTCAATGACGAACCAACAAAAAACTGACATGTTATTAGCGCTGCCAGAGTTCGGAAAATTACGTAACGACAATTCATTAAAATTAATGCGTGAACTAGGATCGGATTTGTCTGCAGCAACATCTTGGGCTTTAAAATACCAAGAAACTCTTTGCAAAAAACGTCAAGGTTACCTTTACGATCAAGGCATCTGCATTAGTCATCCAACTGAAGCTCAAGATTTAGTAAACCAATTAAATGCGGCTTTAGGTGGTGCGATCGAACTTGCATTACCAACGGCAAACAACCGAGAAAATAAATTAAAAACTAAAGTTGATATCTTTGCTTGGTCTAAAAATCCTATGACTGATTTACGCCAGGTAGCTCCATTAGGTTGGAATGAATGTGGCAGAGCAACAGCCATCAAAGACAACACAGCCGGTGGAATCTTTGTTGAAAATAACGCTGACGTATTCGTGTTAAAAACAAACTGTCAAAAATAATTTAAAGCGTGCGGTTGATTATGAAGTTAAAACTTATAACCAACATTTTAAAACTGACTTGCCTGGGAATGATCTTCCCGGGCGTTGTGCATGCTTCTGCGTTTTCAACAATCAACGGATTTAATCTTAAAACTTGTGTAACTAAAGTTTGTTTTGAACTTCATTCCGACCAAGCTACATCAGGCCAGTTTTCATTTTTGCATACATTCCAAAACTATAAAGCTTCATTTATAGAAAATGGTAAAACACAGGAACTTACAGGTGAATTTGGTTACGTTGATTTAGAAAAAAATACGGTTGTCTTAAAAAAGAAATCGCACGGTGAAATTTTTATTAACTTGAACACACTAAAAAAAGAGGAGTTTGAATGAAATTAATTAAACTCCTCTCTATGGGATCAGTGATGATGTTGACGCTAGCTTGTAAAAAACAAGTGACGATTATTCAAAGCCCACCGGTGGCCGAAAGCCATCGCACTGAATTGCAACAAGGCGGCACAGACAGCACTGGCGGCGGCAACGGTATTCAGGGAAAACCTCTAGACGATTATATTTTAAATGTGCGTGAAGCGACGGCTTTTACAAACTATGTACAACCTTTGATTCAGGATTTAAGCCTGAACTATCCAGAATTAGCAGCTGACTTTTATCATATCAGTATTGAACGCGATTGGTATTTCGTGCCGACTAATCTAGATCAAATTTCAAAAAACATTTTAGGTGTCTACGCGCGTACAGATCAAATGGCTCTACAGGATCTAAATAAAGTCATGCTGGATTCAAACCTGTTTAACAAAATGCAAGAACGTGATCAGGCTATTTTACTGGTGCACGAAGTTGTTATGGGTATTCGTTTATTGAAGTACAAAAAAACACAAGACCTGTGTATGGCAACGGCTGCGCGGGTGATTATTTCTGAAAATGATTTTAAAAAATACGAAGACTTAAAAAAGAAATGTCGCGTAACGTACCCGATTATTCCGGGAACACAGAATGAAAAATTCTCGCTGAATTCAGATGATTATGACTTTATCAGAAAGTTAGTCAGAAAAATCACTGCACCTGTAATTAACTATACTGAATTAAAATCTTTAATCGAAGACAATCAATTTCGCGATTACAAAAAAGATTAAATCTGAAAAAAATCTATGTTCAAACATCGCGTCGTTTCTGAAGGCGATGGTTTTACCTCTTTTAAAATTTCTTCTACAAAGTGAGGTAAACGTTTGCGAATCTCTTCAGCCACAGCTTCTGAAAGCGCATAAGTGCCCGAATAGAAAAACTGATCGTCGTGCTGCATTTGCATTTTATTAAAACCTAACTGGCGCCAGTTCATCATATTACGACTGGCTAAAGGGTCACTGGGCGGCAAATAAATATGCGCTGGCCCCAAGCTAAGCTTGTTGCCCTTTTGCATGATGATTTGATGTTTAATTAAAAAATCCAAAGCCTTTAACACGTGATTTTTGGGAACTTGCAGTCTTTCAGAAATTTGTTCTGCCGTATTAATTTCAGGAATATCAGAAAGAATTCTTAGGGCTGGATAAAGCCAGCTTGAAAAATAAATCTGCTTAGCCTGCTCATCCAGCGTGTGGTCTTTTTTTAAACGATTTTCTAATTTACGGGCTTTATCCTGGCGCTCTTTAATTTGGCGAAGTAAACGGTTACGCAGCTTAATAGAACCTGATTTACCTACTTCGACCAGAAGCAGAAAATAGTCGCCTTCGTCTTCGTTTAGATGAAGGTAATCAACCATCTCGCAGGCCAGTTCCATACTTAATTCTTTTTCAGCGT
The DNA here is from genome assembly GCF_046267985.1 of Pseudobdellovibrio sp. HCB154. Lineage (GTDB taxonomy): Bacteria > Bdellovibrionota > Bdellovibrionia > Bdellovibrionales > Bdellovibrionaceae > Pseudobdellovibrio. The sequence continues at coordinate 3,156,543 of NZ_CP176530.1, forward strand.
TAAAGATCTGACTGATCAATGTGGTTGAAACATTTAAAGCCATGGCTAGTCTGCGGTATTCACCGTGACCTTTATTAGCCTGCTGTTCGACCCATTTGTTAAAGAATTTTTTGTAAGAATCAAACTGGTAAATTGAAATCATATTACCAGCTCATTGGATGTTAACCAAATTGTCAACTTATGTGTTTACTAAAAAAGATGGGTCGGTTTTGCGATAAGCCGAGTTCTGTTCCCTGTGTTTTCTCCCACATTGTCCACACAGTTCGATAATCATTCCTCTAGGCCCAACATTACTGAGGGGCTCAAGCGATCGTACCCGGAATCTTCACTCGAGCAGAGCTTATTCTCTGTATGGAAACCGAAATCTCCACCAAGAACCACTATTGCTAGTGGGATTCCCTATTTGATCTTGCTTCGCGCACGAGTTTGGCTGTTTTCACTCCAGCGGCTCCCCCGATTTCTCCCGTTCCCGAAATCAGGCTCAATGCCCTGGACATTCTCTCTGTTCCACTGTTCCTCACCTTACGATGGAGGGGCGTTACCCCAGGCGCTGCTCTGCGAAGCTCGGACTTTCCTCGTACGATTTACACCGCACGCGATCATCTGCAAAACCTTGCTGAGATTTGTAGCACTGAGCACCTCGTAAATACAAGAAATATTTAGGGAATTCTTGCTCCGAAGCCCCATTGGCATTAAATTAAATCTTTCTAGTTTATTTAGGAGTCCAAATGAAAATTTTAGTAGCCTTAGCGGCATTTTTATTAGTTTTAGGTTTCAATTTAAAATCAGTAGCTGAAGACGCTCACAAAGCTGATGCAGCTTCTTGCTCAAAAGAAGAAGCAGGTAAAGATTGCGCGGCTGAAGGTCACGCAGCTGGCGCAGCCCATGGAGCCCACGCTGAAGCAGGTCATGGTAAAAAAGCTGGTTACGGCGCTAACTACGACTGGAGCCACAAACGCCAAGAACAAGTAGCGGCTATTTTTCCTGAAAAACAAACTGATGCCACTAAAAGAGCTGTTCCAGCGAAAGTAAAATTAGAATCACCAAAATTTTTAGCTAAAGTTTCTGGCGAAGCTGTAAAACTTGAGTGGGCTGCATCTGAAGGTGCTAAAACTTACCACGTGCAAGTTTCAAAAGATGCTGGTTTTAATAACCGTTCAATGTATGTTGCTGAAGACAAATTCGTAACTGGTACTTCATTCGAAGTTAAAGGCCTAGAAGCCGGTGTTAAATATTTCTGGCGTGTAGCTGCGGTTAATGGCGATCAAGAATCATATTTCACTAAATCGGCTTTCGCATTTTCTGAATTCGAAGTGAAGTAATCATGTCGGCAGTAGATAACGAAATTATTCATAAACAACTGAACTGGCGTTACGCTTGTAAAAAGTTTGACCCAACTAAAGTTATCCGTGAACAAGACTGGAATATCCTAACTGAGTCGTTACGTTTATCGGCTTCATCTTACGGTTTACAGCCTTGGAAATTTATCGTTGTCCAAAATCCTGAATTAAGACAAAAACTTCAGGCTGCCTCTTACGGCCAAACACCTGTGACTCAAGCTTCTCACTTTGTGGTTTTAACTTACAAAGAACAGTTAGACGAAGCTCACATTGATAAGTTTGTAGCCGAAACAGCTAAATCTCGCGGTGTTGATCCATCAGCTCTAGGAAAATTTAGAGACATGATGGTGGGAGATCTTTTAAAAGGTCCAAGATTTGAAACGATCAAATGGTGGGCGCAACGCCAAACATACATCGCTATGGGTTCAATCTTAACGACAGCCGCGATGATGGAAATCGACACTCTTCCGATGGAAGGTATTGATCAAGCTGGTTACGATAAAGTTTTAAATCTTGAAGGCACTGGTTGGAAAACTATCGCCGCCGTAGCTTGTGGTTACAGAGCAGCTGATGATAAATACCAACATTCGAAAAAAGTACGCTTTCCGGCGTCTGATGTTTTCGATTACAGATAAACCAAATAAGACATTGTTTTAAAAATTTAATTCCTTAAAATAAAGCTATGAAAAACATCATAGCTTTATTTTTTTGTGCTCTTACAATCAACTCATGCTCACTTAAATCAAATACACCGTCAGATCCGCTATCAAAAGACTTAAGTTATCTTGAAGAAATTGAATCACCGCAAGTTCGCCGTTTTGCCGAAGTTGAAAATGTGCTTTCAGTGGCGCGCCTTAAAACTGATCCGTTATTTCCTGTGATTGAGAAAGAAATTCTCGATGTCGTTACGGCCAAAGATAAGCTTCCGTCGATTTATTTTCACGACAAACAATTATACCAATTTTGGCAAGACCAAGTGCACGTGCGCGGTCAGTTAAAAAGAATTTCAATCGCTGATTTCAACGCCCATAAGAATAACTGGGAAGTTGTTTTTGACTTAGATCAAATCGCTAAAGCAGAAAATCAAAACTGGGTTTGGAAAAGTCTTATCTGCTACAAAAAAAATGATCGTATGTGCTTGGTCTTTTTATCTAACGGCGGAAAAGACGCGATCACGGCCCGTGAATATGACTTAGGAAAAAAAGAATTTGTTAAAAATGGCTTTCATTTTCCAGAATCGAAAAGTCAGTTCGAATGGTATGACGAAAACACTTTGCTTTGGACAGACGCGACTGATTCTAAAAAGCTAACTAACTCAGGCTACCCTCAAACTTTAAAATTTATTAAACGCGGACAAAAATTAGAAGAAGCCACTTTTATTGCCGATGTACCCAAAGACTATGTCAGCATCGACAGCTGGATGGTGGCCGATCAAGACAAAATGCATTTTATCATTTCTAAATCGATTTCGTTCTATGAATACGAAGTTTACTATTTAGCTGATTTAGCCACGCAAAAATTAGTTAAAATTCCTATTCCTAACGATGCTGAAGTGAGAACGATCTTCAAAGACCAAGTTTTATTTACGGTAAAATCTGATTACAAAGTAAATGGCAAAACAGTACCTCCGGGCACGTTGTTATCTTTTCCTCTATTTTCGATACAGAACATAAAAGATCCAGAAATTGTTTTCTTACCTAGCGAAACTGAAGTTCTACAAAGTACCACAAAGAATAAAGACCAATTATGGATCATGGCTTTACGTGACGTTAAACGCACAATGATTCCGGTTGATCGTGTTGATAATCGCTGGGTGGTTGGCAAATTCAGTCATGGTTTAAGTGGCCACAACACTGGTAACTGGTCTATTTTTGCAATTGATCCGTATTCGAATAAAACTTATTTCAGTTACACAGATTTTTTAACACCAACGCAGGTGTATTACACAGATTCAGCCCAGAATGCGAAATTAAATCTTAAATTTATTCAAGCCTCACCTGAACGTTTTAATGCGAAAAATTTTACTTCGCAGCAGTTTAAAGTAAAAAGTAAAGATGGAACGTTGATTCCCTACTTTATTGTTCATTCTAAAAATTTAAAATATGACGGCAAAAACCCCGTGCTCCAATACGGCTACGGCGGCTTTGAAGCGGCCATGACACCTTACTATTTAGGTGTGCCAGGAAAAATCTGGTTATCACGCGGAAATGTTTATGTGTTAGCGAATATTCGTGGTGGTGGAGAGTATGGCCCTTCATGGCACAAAGCAGCTCTTGGAGCCAACCGCCAAAAAGCCTTCGATGATTTTGCCGCTGTTAGCGAAGATTTAATTAGAAGAAAAATTACTTCGCCACAACATCTAGGAATCATGGGTGGATCAAATGGTGGTTTACTGACAAGCGTGATGTTAACACAAAGACCTGATCTCTACGGCGCTGTTGTCAGCGAAGTGCCTCTGGCAAACATGATTCGTTTTAATAAATTATTAGCGGGAGCCAGCTGGCAAGCCGAATACGGTAACCCTGATATTCCTGCCGATCGTGAAGTGTTAATGAAGTATTCTCCACTTCATAATATTAAACCGAATGTAAAATACCCAGAAGCTTTCTTTATTACGAGCACTAAAGATGACCGCGTTCATCCAGCCCATGCCCGCCAAATGGTGACACGTCTTAAACAAATGGGATACCCGGTGATGTATTATGAAAATATCGATGGGGGCCACGGCAGAGCCGCAAACTTAAAAGAGTATGCGACTATGCTGGGTATGGAATATACATACTTATTTCAGAAATTAAGTACGCCAAAAAAATAATTACTTCGATAACCAATTAAGAATTTTTTTCGTTTTTTCTTCAGTCTGATCTAAAATAGTTTTACGCCATTCACGGTCAGACGGAAAGAACATCTCTTGAAAATCATTTTTAATTTTTTCTGCATCTTGCGCATCTTTGGCCGGATGCCAGAAATTTTGATTTTCAAACACCATACGGCGAAGTGATTCAATCGAACCCGTTGTCTTTTGACTGTCTAAAGTTCCGTATTCGAAAGTGATTCCCACTGATTTTGGCGCTTTATCTTTTAATTTGTAATTAATTTCGTGAATGAAAAACGTTAGCATTTCACCTTGGATCGAATAGAACTTTTCATCTGACCCGTAATCAATTTCATTTTGTTCAGTGAAAACTTCAGTTAGCGGGTTACCCTCTTTTTTACCGTTAGCTAAAAGATGTAACTTACCGCGCTTACCGTAACCAGTGTGAAGATCAATCACAAAAACTTTGGCGTGGCCAGCGACATACTTATCAATCAGTTCATTTAAAAGATCCCACTGTCTAGCGATCATATTACCACCGTAATATAACCCTTGTGGATAAGTGTACTGTCCACGAAGAATTGCATTTCTTAAGTTTTCTAAACCGTGACGTACCATTTTAGACACTGCATTCCACATAAATTTGGCGTTAGCCCAAAAACCGTAAGTGGCATCGTCAGTTGGATTTAAATAGTCGTTTAGTTTTTTGTAACCGCTATCATCACTTTGCCAGGTTGAACGGTCTGTTACAAAGTTACGGTTTAAATCGATATTATTTTCATTCACACGACGTTTATTTTTAAAACCGTAAACGTTAAACCCGTGAACCATTAAGATATTTACATCTTCGCGGTTTTGCACATAAGCCTGATCAACTAACCAACGCTGAACCGATGACCCCACAAAAGCTTCGATACCGTGAGTTCCCGAAAAAAGAATTAACAACTTGTCAGTTTTTTTCTTAGCCGGCCAATAAATTGACTTAATCGTGCCTTGCTCGAACGTAAATTCGTGCTTTTGAGCTAAAGGCTGTAACTTTTTAACTGTTTCAAAAGACTGATCAAAAGCTTGGTCGGCTTCATCAAAAGTATTTTTGAAGTAGTCATTAAAATCTGCGGCTAATAGGCGTAAGCCAAAAAATAACGGAAGTATTAAAATTATTTTTTTCATACGCCTATTAGAGCAATAACCCTAAAGCTTTGTCTAGTCTTTGTCTGCGGGGCTGACTGAACATTCTGAGTTAACGATGGCAAGCTCTACAGTTTTCTCTGTTACGCCTCCATAGTAACGATCGAAGATATGGCTAGCCTTAAAGCTCACGATATTCAGGACTGTCTTAGCGCTATTGTCATATGATTTTTTGATTTCAATGTTTACCGAATGCGAGTTTGCTCCTACTCTTGAATCATAGCTCGAATCTCCTGCAAAAACATATTTATTAGAACCAAATGCTAAATCAGCCTTGCTATTACCTACGCTCGCATCAGAAAAATTATTCTGGTCGATGATCTGAGAGTTTTCAGTCAGAACATACGTTAACTTCTCAACCCATTTTGGCGTTGTAGAAATTTTGCTTGGTTCAGAAGACCACGCTATATCTAGTAAATAATTTTTTTCATCCGCAGTTTTTACTGTACATGAATACTTTTCGCCGTATTTCACAGGTTTATCCACAGGCGCACTTTGCGCTCCAGCAGCGGTTTTTAAGCCGATCGATAAAAATCCAAAAATCATTAATTTTAAAATACTGTTTTTCATAATTTGTCCTTTCATTTTTTAGTTTCGTTGTGCGCTTTCAGCACGACTTACAAAAGTTTTCCACACGACAAGTGTTGATAACTCTGTTGCTGCGCACTCTAGAAAAAAACAAAGTATTTGTATAATTCATAATTTTGAGTTTATTATGATTTTAAATGAGTTTACTCAGCCCCACCCTAGAGGCTTTTTGGGCAGTTGTTCAAAAGGGCACGGTTCAAGAAGCCTCGCACATTTTAGGGATTACTCAGACGGGAGTAACCCAACGAATTAGGTCTTTAGAAAAGCAGCTTGAAACAACGCTGTTTATAAGATCAAGGAAGGGCATGAAGTTAACGACAGAGGGAGAATCTCTTCTTCAGTACGTTAAACTTAGTTTAGAAAATGAGGGAATGACCCTTTCAAAGATTCAAAAGGCATCTTTTGAACACATCATTGAAATCGGCATCTCGGGACCATCAAGCATTTTGCGATCTCGGGTCATTCCCAACTTACTTTCCCAAAAATCAAAATACCCTAAAGTCAGATTCAGATTTGATTTGTCAGACGGTATTGAAAATCAAGAAAAGCTTAAAACTGGCCAATGTGATTTAGCTATTCTTGAACATCATGAAGTCACTAAAGAAATGGACTCACGCATTCTGCGCGCTGAACGTTTTAAACTCTACGTTCCCAAAGCGTGGAAAAAACGTAAGCTCCTAGATATAGTAGAAAACGAAGCCATTATTGATTTCGATCCTTCAGATCGCATGACTTATCAGTATTTAGAAAAATACCGCTTAAAAAACAAAGCGCAGCCTAACCGCCATTACGCCAACAACACAGATGCCTTGTTATCAATGATTGAAATGGGCGTTGGTTATTCCGTACTGGCCGAAGATTTTGCCAAAGACGCCATAAAAAAAGGGGAGATTGTCGATATCTCCCCTGATCAGTATTTCGATTATAAAATTGCTTTAGCTTGGTACTACCGACCAGAAATGCCGGAGTATTTTAAAGCAATAGTTAAATCTATCAGCTAGTTATTTTAAACGATACTCTAAACGAATATCAGTGCCTTCGGCTTTTAAAACACGAACGATTTCAGTTTTGCTGAACGCGCCGTCGATATCTAAACCGTAACAATCGATTTTTAAACCTTCAGCTGTGATTAACACTAGCATCTTTTGCTCGAAACCACGCGTTTCAGTCACTAAAGCTTTACGGCCAGAATAATCAATAACGCTGTCAGTTCTGTTTTCAACTACACAATTACCTAATGAAGCAAATGATTGCGCTTCAAAACGTTGTTGAGCAAAACGGCTTAAATCCACAAATAGATCAACGTTCGGGAAAATTAAAGTCGTTTTATTTTGTACGTACTCGTAAAAGTATTTACGAGATGTATTACAACGATCACCTAATGTTTCACGAGTGTATTGGCGTTTAATTGTAGAACCATCGTCTTGTTTGATGTTCTTTTCACATGGACGAGAACCATGATATTTCATTAACGATTCACATTGTTTAACAGCTGAAGATGAATTTGTGATGGCTTGCTCGTCGTATTTCCAGCTGTCTTGCGAACCAAGTTTAGCGATTGATTTATTAGCGCGATCTTGTGCCGAAGCCCACTCAGATAATCTTGAAAATTCATCTTGTGAACAAGCAGACATTGAACCTTGATTACCATTATCAATCACTGGCGGGTCAACTGGATCTACCGGTAGTGGTTGTGGATTTGGCGTTGGATTAACCGGAGCCGGCGTAACTCCTGGTTCAGGGCGCAGATTGTGTTTAGTTAAATAACCTTCTACTTTTGAACAATCACGTTTAATTAAAAACGCGTCGTAAACTCTAACATCCGTTCCAGCGATTGTTTTTTTCGTTTTCTTACATGGCTCAACTTTGTGATAAGATAAACGACTGTCGCAAGCTTTAATAGCTGTTAAGCTGGCTTGAACGGCACCTTGTGATTGTTTGCCTTTAGCTGTATCGATTTCACCGTTGGCTTTATCAACCGCGTTTCTCCAAGAAACTAATTGGGCAAACTCATTATCAGTACATTCACGCACTTGATTTGGTTTTAATGGCTCTAAAACGATATCATCTTGACCGTTGCCATCGTTATTACCATTCGGATTAACTGGAGCTGATACGTTTTTTCCATCGTTACCGCTTGAACCAGCACAACCAGAAGCTGCTAACATATAAGCGGCTCCGAAAATAACCATCATCGTAAATACGGCTTTAGAAAGCTTTCTCATTCATTTCCCCCACGAAAAATTACTCTTAAACGACAGGTCTTACTATCACAACCGGCGCTATAAGAGACCTGGTAGTTTTTAAGACAGTAAAACTTACCCAGGGTGACAATTTTGGAGTGTTTTATTCACTTTTACGGAGAATTACCTTACAAAGATTTCATGATTAGAAATCGTCTGGAAAAGAACCTTAAAAAACTAAAGCCGTGGGCTGAAAAAAACAAAATCGAAGCTTACCGTCTTTACGATAAAGATATTCCAGAATTTCCGTTTTTAATCGATATCTACAAAGATTACTGCGTGATTTACGATAAGACTGAATTGATCGATCAAGGCAAAAACAAAGATCTCGAAGTCACAAAAGCTGTCGAAGAAGTTTTGCAGTACCCTTCTGAAAAAGTAATTTTTAAAAAGCGCGAAAAACAAAAAGGCGCAAACCAATACAATAAACTAGAAGCCACGAACCGTCGTTTTCCAGTTTTAGAAAATGGTGTTTCTGTTTTAGTAAATCTTTGGGATTATTTAGATACCGGATTATTTATCGATCACCGCCCGATGCGCTATTTTTTCTTAAAAAATGCTAAGGGAAAAAAATTATTAAATCTATTTTCTTACACTTGCACTGTGTCTTTAATGGCCGCAAAAGCCGGAGCACAAACCGTCAGTGTTGATATGTCCAAAAATTACCTGAACTGGGGCAAAGACAACTTTGAATTAAACAATATCGACCCTAATCAACATCGTTTTATCGAGCAAAATGCGATGGAATTTTTAAACACCGCCTGCGAATGGCCAGATTATGGGCATTCTTTTGACATGGTATTTTTAGATCCTCCGACATTCTCAAATTCGAAGGATATGAAAGAAGATTTTGAGGTCGAAAAAGACCAAAAATTTATTATCGAGCAGTCTATGAAATTTTTAAAACCTGAGGGCGTTTTATATTTCTCGACGAACAAGCGCAAATTTAAGCTAGATCCAGCTCTGGAAGCGGCTTTTAATATCAAAAATACGACTGAAAAAACGATTCCTCAAGACTGCTTCGACCAAAAAATTCACCATTCATTCGAGATCAGAAAGAAATCCTAAAAAAGGCTTGCCCTAACCCCCCCTAGGCCTTAGTTTCTCCTCTAAAAATAAACCCGTTTTAGAAGAAGGAATCCCAAAGGTATGAAGGCATTAGGAAGTCATATTTTAGTTGAGTTCACAAACTGCAAAGGCGACATTTTAAATGACGTTGGCGCAATTGAAGCTGCGATGGTTAAAGCGGCACAAACTGCAGGTGCTACTGTAATTAACTCAACATTCCACCACTTTTCTCCGTACGGAGTTTCTGGTGTTGTGGTGATTCAAGAATCTCACTTAGCAATTCACACTTGGCCTGAATACAACTACGCAGCAGTCGATTTATTTACTTGCGGTGGTTCGGTTGATCCTTGGGTATCTTTCGAATTTTTAAGAAATGCATTTGGCGCAAATTACTCAGCTTTAGAAATGAACCGCGGTTCTACGCAAGTAATCAAAAAAGGCGATTCATTACAAGTTAAGCCAAATGATGCCGAAAACTATGACCCATCTAAAGGTTACAAAATCAGTCGTAACGTTTGGTTCACTGACAAAGATGAAAACCAAGCTTTATCTTTACGTTACACGGGCGAAATTTTATTCGACGAGCGTTCTGAATTCCAACGCGTTCGTATTTTAGATTCTTGCGCTTACGGTAAAATGTTAGCGATCGACGATATGGTTATGTGCACTGAGCGTGATGAATACCACTATCACGAAATGATCTCTCACCCTGCAGCTCAGGCTTTCCAATCTGTAGCTGGCCCGGTTAAAAATATTTTAGTTATCGGTGGCGGTGATGGCGGTACTATCCGCGAATTATTCAAATACAACACTGTTGAAAAAATCACGATGGTTGAAATTGATGAAGCCGTTATTCGCGCTTCTAAACTTCACTTACCACAAATCGCGCGTGAATTTTCTAATCCGAAATTAGACTTAATCATCGGCGATGGCATTAAGTACGCCGCTGAAGCAAAACCAGAATCTTACGATTTAATCGTGGTGGATGGTTCTGATCCAGCAGGTCCAGCAGAAGGTTTATTCACTAAAGAATTTTATGCGAACTGCATGAAAGCGTTAAAACCAAACGGTATTTTAGTGACACAAGGTGAATCACCAATGTTCCACTCAAAAACTTTTGTTGAGTTAAATAACTGCTTAAAATCTGTTTTCGGACAAAATCAAGTGCACACGATGTTATTCCACCAACCGACTTACCCGTCTGGCATGTGGTCACTTCAAATGGCTATTAAGGGTCAATATCACCCTGTAAAAGATTTTAAAGCAGCTCAGGCCGCTCAGTTTGTGAATTCACAACAGCTTAACTACTATAACGAAGATCTACATAGTGCGGCGTTTACTCTGCCAACATTTGTACGTAATATGCTTAACGGAGTCCCAGTGGACTCTAGATTCTGTCAATAGACACTGTCTTTAAGGTGGGAGAACTTATCTCCCGCTTATTTTTAATACGCGAAGTTGCGCGTGAAAGGACAACAAAAAATGTTTAAATTACCTCAATTACCGTACGCAAAAACAGGCTTAGCTCCATTATTCAACGAAGAGCAAATGACTTATCACTACGATAAGCACCACAATGCGTACATCGTGAACTTAAACAAGTTCATCGAAACAGATGCTTCTTTAAAAGGTAAATCTTTGGAAGAAATCGTTTTATCATCTTCAGGCGGCATCTTTAACAATGCAGCTCAAATCTGGAATCACACGTTTTTCTGGTTTGGTATGTCTCCAGCAGGAACTGGCGGCGCGCCTTCGGCTGAATTAGCAGCTCAAATCACAAAAGATTTCGGTTCAATGGACGAGTTAAAAGCTAAGTTCGTTGATGGCGGCGTTAAAACTTTCGGCTCTGGCTGGATCTGGTTATGTGTAGATGCTTCAGGAAAATTATCTTTAGTTTCTACTTCAAATGCAGCAGTACCGTTTACAAACAACGGCCCAACGCCAATCTTAACAGCTGACGTTTGGGAACACGCTTACTACGTAGATTACAGAAACTTACGTCAAAAATATCTTGAGACATTCTGGAATCACATCAACTGGAATTTCGTAAACGAAAACTTCGCGTCTAAAAAAGTTCGCGATTTAACTAAAACAATGGTTTAAAAGGTGCCAGGCCTTTTTCACTACGTTTAAAATTGTTATTAGAAAAAGGGAGCTTAAGGCTCCCTTTTTTATTTCCGAAATTCGGAGCAGCCTTGTGCCCATCTTATTTTTCTTTCTTTCCAGTGCTGCGACTTATTTGCATACCCCTCTGGTATGACAGCGCTTCATAAACGAATAAAATTTAAAAAAGATGTGACTGAGTACTTTCATTTAAACTTTTCTTTCTCGACTCACCCTCTGTTTCCCGAATTAGACTGGCTACTTTTAAATTATCACCTTAGAAAACTTGCCGATCATCACAAAGTTGAACTACAGGCCTTTGTAATGATGTCATCGCATGTGCATCTGTTGTTTAAATCCTTTAAGCACAATGAAAACTATTTTACTGACGCCCTATTAAAGGAGCTAAAAATTCCAACTGGCGAAGAATCTCTGGTAGAACCCATTGAGAATATGGCCCAGTTTTTAAACTGCTACAAATATATTTATCGCAATCCCGTAGAAGCGAAAATGATTCAAAAGTGTGAGGATTACCGCTTCAGCTCACTCCATGGATTGCTCGGCAAAGGAGAAATTCTTACACCTGTAATTGATCCCCTTTGCGTGACACAAAATCCAATTAAAATTTTAAATTGGCTAAATAACTACTTTGAAAAAAAACTTTTCCATTTCAACACAGTTGAAACGTAGTCTTTAAGATCTTGTTTTTGCTTATCAATGGCTGTGCCTGAAAGATTTAATTCTACTCTGAACACTTCGGCCACATCATCTAAAAACTGCAGCCCGTGTTCTTTATCCGCTAAGAATAACGGAACACGGCGTGTGTAAAAATCGATCAAGTTCATACACATGGTGGTGTGAATCGCTTGATATGCTTCTAAACACCAGATTTTATCGGTGTAACCATACTTTTCTAAAATCACTAAATTTTCTTTACCATAACGTTCGGCTAACTGTTTTTGTAAAGTGCCTTGTGCTGTTTGCATAGCCTCATGATACGCATCAGGTGTTGTGTATTCATTTAATGATTCATTGGTCTGGCAACGCTTAAGCGAAGCACGCACTTCAAACGGAAATGATTTTAAAGCGCGATCAACGATTTGTTCGGCCATTAATCTGTAGGTGGTGTATTTTCCTCCGGCTACAAAAGTAAAACCACGTTCATCTGACATGATTGTGTGTTCGCGGCTGGTTTTACCTTCACTGGATGCTTCGTCTTTAACGAGTGGCCTTACACCTACATAACTTGAAACGATATCTGAAGCTTGTAGTTTAGCGCCTGGAAAATATTGATTCGTAATATTTAATAAATACTCAACATCTTCTGGAGTAACTGCAGCATCTGTTGGGTTACCTTTAAAATCAGTGTCAGTTGTACCGATGATCACCATTTCATGGCGCGGAATTGCAAACACGATACGACTTGATTCTTGGGCTGCCATAACAACAGCCGAAGTTAACGGTAAACGGTCTTTAGCTAATGTTAAATGAATACCTTTTGTCGGACGTAAGATATCTTTCCAATCACTCACGACTTTGTGACCAACGATATCTGTCCACGGGCCTACCGAACAAATCACATGTTTAGCCGAAATTTTGATTTTTTTATTTCCGATTAAATCCGTCGCGATGATGGATTTGATTTTTCCGTCTTCAGAAAATTCAGATTTATCGGCCGTTACGTAGTTCACACACACAGCGCCATGCTCGTTGGCAGAACGAAGTGTTTCATGCACTAACCGATCATCATCCATATACGCATCTGAATAAATAAATGAACCCTGAAGCGCATCGCCTTTGACTATCGGCATACGATCTAAAGTTTCATTTGAATTTAAACGCTCATGCATTTCAGGCGTTTGAAATAATGATAAAGCATCGTATAACCACATGCCTAAGCCCATTTTAAACATACTTACACGGCTATCTGAAAATAACGGAATCATAAAACGTAAAGGATGCACTAGATGTGGAGCGATATGAAATAACTTAGTTCTTTCATTTAAAGCTTCAAACACTAAGTGAAATTCTTTATTTTCTAAATAACGAATTCCCCCGTGAATAAGTTTACTTGAACGGGACGATGTACCGAAAGCGTAATCATTACCTTCAATTAATCCCACTTTTAAACCGCGTGCGGCTGCGTCTCGGGCAACACCGGCTCCGGTAATACCGCCACCTAAAATTAATAAATCAAAATTTTCTGATTCTAGTCTTTGAAGATTTGCGGCTCTAGTTTTATAAGAAAAATCTTTCATGCTTCCCTGCTAATGATTCTCTACTTCGTAGTTTTTACCCAAACACATTCATCAGACCATTTTTGAAACTTAAACGCGGCATTTTCAAAATGTAATGTTTCTACCGATTTTGGTAAAACCACTTTTTGTAAATGTTTATCGCGCGAAAGTTTAATGGCAATTTCAGCAAGTTCGGCTTCAATTTTAAAATCGCTGGCTGTAATCATCTCAATCCAAAGCGTTTGTGTATGACTTTGAAAAAATAAAAACGGCTGTCCTAAGAAAAATCCCTGAATTTTATTGTTTACATCGTAAGCGATAAAGCTCCACCCCATTTTTAGGTAATGCTCTAAAGCCTCTTTACGAAAACGCGAATTCCATACCTGCATCATCAGTTCCATCTCGTCAGGAAATTCAACACGCAGTTTGTCTTCTGCAAACTGGTACACAGCTGGAACATCTTCAATTTGGGCAATGCGGTACTTTATAGACATTTGTCTATTTGAACTTAATTTTTTAGTAGAGCCAAGTCCTAACCAGATGTAACATCATTGTGTGAATTACAAACCATATCCTTCCGAATTTTGGACCCAGATCGAAAAAACAATTGCTGAGTTAAAAAATGCGCAAAAGCCACTTATTGCAGCTTTTGATGCTGACGGTACTCTTTGGGATACCGATTTAGGCGAAAACTTCTTTCATTATCAAATTGATCAAAAACAAGTGCCGCTTCCGGAAAATCCGTTTGAGCACTATCTTGAAATGAAAAAGATCAATAATGATCCGCGTTCAGCCTATGTGTGGTTGGCCCAAATCAACCAAGGTAAATCTGTAGAGCAAGTTCGTAAATGGGCGCAAGAGGCGTTTGAAACAATCAGACCCAATCCGATCTTTTCTGAACAGCAGCGTTTAATCGATTTACTTAAAAATCACGGCGTACAAATCTACATCGTTACAGCTTCGATTAAATGGGCTGTTGAACCAGGTGCAATGGCACTTGGTTTAGGTGCTGAAAATGTAATTGGTGTTGAAACAGTTGTTAATAACGGAATTATCTCTGAAACTCCGGTATTACCGATCACTTACCGCACTGGAAAAGTTGAAGCCCTACTGGCTCACACAAAAAAGACGCATCCATTTTTTGCCAGCGGCAATACGATGGGTGATTACGAGCTATTAGATAATGCGACTCATTTACGTTTAGCGGTCAGTGCTGCTTCTCGTGATGACCGTTTATTTAAAACTGAGCAAGAGCTAGCCACAGCAGCTAAAGAAAAAAACTGGATGCATCACCGTTTCATTTAAAAAACCACGCCAAAGGCATGAAGAAAGGAATCAGCGTGCTTAATCTTATTAAAAATCTTTGTATTGTTTTTATCAGTGTGGCTATTGCGTTAATGGTTTACACACGTTTTAAAAAAGAAATGGCCGCTGATAAAATGCATAAAGAAGTTTACACGCGAGCCCTACAGGTTAAAAAGCACATTTTAAAATTTAAAAAACCTTCACGCGTAGAAATTGAAACGTTCACCAAACGTTATCAAAAAGATATCGAAGACATTAAAGCTTTAAAAATTCCGCTAGATGAAAATTCAAATTTTTATATGCAGGTGCAGCTCTTCAGTGAAGATACCGATGAAAGTTCACCTTTAATACTTCAGATAAAATTTAAGGACTTGAAAACTCAAGCCCTTATTAAAGAAGACAGTATTAATTTAGAAGAACCAAAGCGAGAGTAAATCTCGCTTTTTTATTATCTAGTAGAAGCCATTAATTTTTCGATCTCATCAACTTCTTTAGGCACTAATGCTGTTAAGTTTTCAGAGCCTCTTTCAGTCACAAGAATATTATCTTCGATACGGATACCGATACCGCGTAATTCTTCTGGCGCTGTCATATCATTGGCTGGGATGTATAAACCTGGTTCAATTGTGAACATCATGCCCGCTTCGATCGGACGAGGTTCACCTTTGATCATGTAAAGACCAGCATCATGAACATCCATACCTAACCAGTGGCCGATACCGTGTGGATAGTACTTACGATGTTCGTTCGCTTTCATGATATCTTCTTTGCGGCCACGCACTAATGATAATTCAATCATTAGATCTGTTAGGCGGCTTTCGCCCATTGCGTGTAAATCTTTAAAGTAAATACCAGGTTTAATGTAATCGATAATTTCTTTTTGGATTTTTAATACACCTTCATAAACTTTTTTCTGAATCGGTGTAAAACGACCATTCACAGGAAATGTTCTTGTGATATCGCCAGAGTAGAAATTCATTTCAGCGCCAGCATCGATTAACAGTAATTCACCATTTTCACAAACCTGGTCATTGAAGTTGTAATGTAAAGTTGTCGCATTATTACCGCTGGCTACGATAAAGTTATAACCTTCACGGCCTGAACCATTCGCGTAGAAGGCGTGTGATAACACAGCTTGCACTTGGCGCTCAGTCACACCTGGGCGAGTAAACTTCATCGCTTCGATATGAGCTTTTGCTGAAATTTCACAAGCCATACGTTGATTACGTAAATCATCTTCATTTTTACGTAAACGGAATTCACCTAAAAAAGTGTCAGCATCTTTAATTGTTAATAAGCCGTAGCCAGAACGACCGTGAGCACGTTTTAAATTTAATAAAACAGTTTGTACGCGGTGATCAGCTTCTGGATTTTTATATAAACGGTAATAAAGATCTTCGTAGCCTTTTAAAAGTTCTACCGCTTTAGCTTCAAACTGTTCAATCGGATAAACTTCATCGATTAAAAATTCTTTTTTAGTACCTTCTGGTCCAAAACGAAAGCCATCCCAAGTTTCGCGCTCAACGTTTTTTTGACGTACGAACATCACCGTTTCAGGCGTTTTACCTGGGCGAAGTAATAAAAAAGATTCTGGTTCTTCAAAACCAGTTAAGTAATACATATTTGAATCTTGGCGGTACGGATAATGAACATCGTCATTTCTGACGTGTTCAGGATGAGCCGCCACTAATAACGCGGCCTCTTTAAGACCGGCCATCACTTTTTGACGGCGGCGTTTGAAAATTTCTGCGTTTTCTGTCGACTTACGAGTCGCTTTGCTAATAGCCATATATTCCTTCGAACTTACTTTTTAAAGCCTGTATTTATCGGCGATTTTCTTAATCTGACTGTATCCTAATTCAGAGCCTTTGACCATAATATCGCGTCGTTTATCAAAATCATCGATATCATAATCGCCCAGATCAATCTCAATCACCTCATCAATACCAGGCGTTTTCTTTGTTAAAGAGGCTGCAAATTGACCCCAGATCTGATTTTCAGCTGAATCCATTGATTTTATAATCGCTGAGTCATTTTTACCGGCAATAACGTTAATTAAAATGATTTTATTAACACCTGTGGCTTTAAGATGCTGAACCGTTAAATTTAAGTCTGTTAAGTTAGCGACACTGTTACCGTAAGGTTTAACAATCCCCGCCGACGGAATACAGAACGGAATAAATTGATCCACTTGCCCGCGGTTAAGCATATAGCTTGTTTTTGTTTTTAAATTTACTGATGGACACACAAAAGGCATTTTAAAATCCAACGTGCTTTTACGAGCAAAAGCCGCTTGGATAAATTCTTGCCAGTCATCGATATCTTTAAATTTAGATAATTCCCATTCTACTTCATTCACTGAAGCGTTCTGCGCAAAAGTAGCCGCGACCACAGAACCCCATTCGATACCTGCTACGCTGATCACTGGAAATTTAAATTTTTGCATTTCTTTTAATACACCGACATGGGCCCAAGTTTTGGCACCACCGGCAGAAAAGATAATCCCGAATTTCGGTAAACCCTTAACAGCTCCTGTTTGAAATTGCGGTGTCACGATTTGCGGAGTCACAATCGCAGGCGTTGTTGGGCTTGCCGTTGGTGTCGTTGTCGTCGTCGGTGTTTGCTGAGTTGTTGTCGTTCCAGAAACGACAACTTGCGGAGTAAATGGTTTTTGAGGTTGTGATCTGCGCATGAACGACTGACAGCCGGCAAAAAATAAAAACGGAACTAATAAAAGATAAAAATTATTCTTTCTTTCCATAGATGAAAAACTCCTTGTTGCCATCTTTTCCGGTAATTGAACTTTCAAAGAAAACAGATTTCGCATGAAAGACTTTTTCGCACAATGCAGTGATATCAGATTGGATGGTTTTATAGACTTCAGGATCACTGACAATACCATTTTTATCAAGCGCTTGTGGGCCACATTCGAACTGAGGCTTTACGAGAAGTAAAAAGAAGCCTTTTGTCTTAAGAAGTGGTTCCAAAAAGGCAACGACCTTCGTCAGGGAAATAAATGAAACATCACACACAATACCATCGAAAGTTTCTTTAGCTAAAGCGTGCGTTGCAATGTCTTTTACATTTAAGTTTTCATAATAGGTTACACGCGCATCAGCTTTAATTTTTTCATGTAACTGGGCGGTTCCCACATCAAGCCCAATCACTTGCTTCACGCCGCGCTGTAAAAGCGCATCGGTAAAACCGCCGGTTGATTGGCCGACATCTAAAATTTTTAAGCCTTCGACATTTTGTTTAACGTGATCTAGGGCACCCGCTAGCTTAAAACCAGCACGCGAAACATATTGGTTTAAATTATTTTCAAGAATCGTGATGTCAGAAGACATTTCTTCAGTCACATCAAAGCTTGGTTTGGTTAAAACTTTATTTTTAAAAAGAACTAATCCTTGGGCGATTAAATCCTGCGCTTTTGTGCGGGATTCAATATTTTTATGCTGAACAAGAAATAGATCTAAACGCATTATTTGTTTCTGGTCTGATTATAAATGACTAAGTCTTTTAATGGTTGAGTGTTTAAATGCTCAAGCGTACTTAACGCTTGTAACGAAATATCGACTTGTTTTTGCAATTCAGCTTTTGTTTTATCCATTCCTAAAAGGTTGATAAAACTTTTGAAATCTTGGTCTTTTTCGCCCGCATCTAAAATATCATCTTTAATTTGAAATGCTAATCCTGTGGCTTGGGCATAGTTAGCAAAAGCATCGGCCTCTTCAGCCGTTGCTTCACAGATAAAAGCTCCACCCATCACTGAAGCTTCAATTAAAGCTCCGGTTTTTAATCTGTGCATGAGCTCTAACTGCGACAATGTAATATCAGCTGTGCTTTTCATATCGAGCACTTGACCACCGATCATGCCAAGAGCGCCAGCTTTTGTAGAGAGTAACTTAATTAAGTCAACAGCTAGCTTTGGATTTTCAGCGTATTCATGAGCCAGTAAAGATAAACTTTGAGTTAAAAATGCATCACCCGCTAAAAGCGCGATATCTTCACCGAACACTTTGTGATTTGTGGGTTTGCCACGTCTGAAATCATCGTTATCCATGCACGGCAGATCATCGTGAATTAAGGAATAGGTGTGAATCATTTCTGTAGCGAGTGCGAAAGGAAGATAATTTTGCGACTGGCTGTAAGCATTCACAACCAGAGACGTTAAAAACGGGCGAAAACGTTTTCCGCCCGACTCGAAAGAATAATTTAAACTTTCCCACAGAACTTTCACTTCAGGTAATTTTAATGAAAGCTGTTTTAACGAATTTGCAGCGTACTGATCAAATTCAGCAATAAACTGGGTTTGTAACTGCAAAAGCGCCGGAGTCATAGTTAATTATTTTTCGTCAGCAGAAAAGTTTTCAGTAACAGCGTTACCTTTATCATCAACAGAAACTAATTTCTTAACTTGCGCTTCAGCGTTTGTTAATTGACCGTGGCAATCGCGAGAAAGCTTAACACCTTCTTCAAATAATTTCAGAGATTCATCTAAAGATAATTCTCCTTTTTCCATTTTTTGCACGATCTCTTCTAAACGATTTAATTTTTTCTCGAAATCCATCTTCTACCTCTATTTAATATTTTTAACTTCTGTTTCAATCACACCGTCAGTGACTTTAACCGAAAGTAGATCGCCCACTTTCACCTGTTTAACTGACTTCACAACATCATTGCCTTTTAAAGCAATGCTGTAGCCGCGATCGACAACTTTAAGCGGGCTTAAAGAATCTAAAAGCGCCATCGCACTTTCAACGCGGAACTTATACTGTGTAAGATTTTTTGTAAGGCTATTGCTTAGCTTTTGTTGGCGCTGCTGTAGCGATACTTTTTTAATTTCAATAACTTGTTTAGGCGAAACTAAACGCGAACGTAACAACTGCACGTCACGACGCGAATGCGATAAGTAATTTGTCATCGCTAATTCTAGGCGTGAATATAGATCATCATTACGCACGAATAAATCTTGTAACTTCTTTTTCGGGTCAACTAAACGTTTAGCTTGTAATAACAATGATTGCTGTTTGTGTTGCAAACGACGACCAATCGCCAAACGCAGTAATCTTTGAAGCTGTTCTAATTTTTGAATAATCTCATGCGAACTTTTTGCAACTAACTCGGCCGCTGCCGAAGGCGTGGGCGCACGCAGGTCAGCCACGAAATCACAAATTGTAAAATCAATTTCATGCCCTACAGCTGAAATCACTGGAATTTTGCTGGCTGCGATTGTACGCGCTAACGTTTCATCGTTAAAACACCACATATCTTCAATCGATCCGCCACCGCGGCCGATAATGATCACATCTGGTTTTAATAATTCAGCTTTTTTAAATCCTTCAACTAACGAAGGAGCAGCCGCTGCCCCTTGCACAACCGCAGGAACAACAATCACCTGAACACCACGTGCACGGCGGTTCATGATATTTAAAATATCTTGAATCGCTGCCCCTGTCGGAGAAGTTACGATAGCTACGGTTTTTGGATACGTTGGAATCGGTTGTTTTCTGGCTGGATCAAACAAACCTTCAGCTTTTAATTTATCGCGAAGTTGTTCGAATTGTTTTTGTAGAGCGCCGGCACCCACAGGCTCCATCATTTCACAGGCAATTGAATAAGTTCCGCGTGGTTCGTACACGGTGATTTTACCGCGCACGATCACTTCAAGACCATCATGTGGTTTAAATTTTAATTTAGAATTATAACCACGAAACATCATCGCGCTGATTTGCGCTTTTGAATCTTTTAATGAGAAATAAAAATGCCCTGAAGAGTGAGGTTTGAAATTCGAAATTTCACCTTTGATCCAAACAGTGCCGACATTTTCTTCGATCAGGCCGCGCAAAAAGCCATTCACCTGTTCAACAGAAAAGATTTGCGGCATTTTACTTTGTCCGCCTTCGGCAGAACCTGCGGTGCTATTTGTAGAAGAACTAGTAGTAGGATTTACCTCTTGCGACATGCAAGAAAGGTATCAAGAAAACCATAGATTTTGCAATGACCAAAGACCGCCAACATAGAGCGATATTACAGCCAATTGGCGGTGTCTCTCAAACTGGGCGTGGTATTCAGGCATTTTCTCTTGGGCTAATTTTAAAAAAAATGGAATTTCAAGCACAAAAGTAAGCACCAGACCATAAAAGAAAACAAAAAATGGGAAATAAAAATCAATCTGAGAAACCATGCCAACCCATCGGGCGATTTTTCTTAAAACTCGAGTCCTGATCCATGGACTTTTTTAGGTTTTTTGCTATTATTAGAGCTGGGGGTTCGCTGACGTAAAACTCATCGAAAATAAACCTTACAAGCTTATTATACGGGATCTGTCCCTGACAATGGTGTGCAAGCTCACCTCGTAGTGAGAAGCCTAAAGTTGTTAAATGGAAACCCACCTAGCGAAAAGAGGTTTATGTTTCAGAGTGGTCTTCGAGCCTTTTTTTTTGCCTTTTTTCCGGCTTAGGTCTTGATCGTTTTTCCACAGTGTTTCCATAGTCACTTTAAGTGTGTCTCATTCTGAGAAACTGGACCATTTTCACTCATCTTTACCTCTATTTGACCGATATGTATTTGTGGTCTTTACGAGCAGGATTTTAACTTTAACTATCTTATTTTTGTTTGCAGCTTTTACCCAAAGTTGTGGACCACGTTTAAGTTCGGAAGCGCAAGAGTTTCTGTCAACTTCAGTTGAAGTTCCTGAATGTACTACAGCTTTTACTTACACCGATTCAATCAATGTTTCTGCACACGCTAAGTTTTTTAAACGTACAACTGAGCCTGTGATCGTCGACAATAAAATTAAAAACATGATCTTAAGTGACCCTATCGCTGACTCACTTCCCATTCCTTATGCTGAAGTAGCGATTTACACAGAAGGAACAAAACAGCTAGTGCAATGTGGAATGACTGACTTCGATGGTAACTTGACGAGCTTGTCTGGCGGAGCTTTAACAATTCCTGATACTCCACAATCTTACATCATCCGTGTTTATGCGCGAGCTAATGTGCAAATGCCAAATAAAGGTTTCATGGCTAATGCGGCTGTGAAAGAGGATCCTTATACAAATAAAGTTTATTATCTTGAAGACACATTTACTTCTGATGGTGTGGCTACAACACCGATCGAGCTCATCGCTTACGCCCGCCAAACAGATGATGTGAATATCAAAGGCGGCGCATTTAATATCTATAATAATTTTATTCAAGCTTACACTTACTTAGATGAAAATTTAAGTGTACCTGATGCTGAGCTAACTTGTTTATCGACTAAATTCAGTATGTATTGGAAAGCCGGATTCAATCCTGTTCAGTACGAATACCCTTCTTCTGATCCACAAACTTTAGATAACACTTCTTATTATAAATCAGATACTGACAGTTTTTATATTACTGGCGGTCAGCTAGGTGATATCAGTTTATCGAATACCGATCATTTTGACGACTTTGCTTCGATCCACGAAATGGGTCACTTCATTGAAGACCAATGCGGCCGCTTTGATACTCCGGGCGGACTACACTCGATCATCGTACGTATGGACGGACGCCTTGTTTGGCACGAAGCCTGGGCTAACTATCTTGCAGCCGTTGTCACAAACACACGACAAGATTTTTTAAATCCAGAATTAGCGACAAAACTTACTAATGGTACGACCGGCGATTTAAGTTGGAGTTTTTTATTTAACTCTATTGGTTTTTCTGACTCAGTACAAAATGTCGGTAATGGTACTGGTTTTATGATGGATCTTAAAAAACCAGGAACTTCCCCGGGTGAATGGCAAATTGCTCCTTACTTTGGAGTTGCCTTTGACCAAGTAAACCCAACATTATATCCAGGTGAAGGTCACTTCCGCGAAGGCGCCATCACACGCGCTCTGTTTAAAATGTCGACACCTTCAGCTTCAGTTTGTTCATCGTGCGGAAGCGCCGTATTTGCCTCAAGCACCGTGACTTTCGATTCTATGTGGCAAGCTTTTGATGCCCAAGGTGGAATGGGTGACTCAACAAATCACTTCTCATCTTCAAATCAATTTTTAGAAAATTTAAAAACTCTTATTACCCCAGCTACTTGGTCTTCCTTTGTTAAGGGAGCTGCTGATGCTGAAGCTTTACAATTATTTTCTGATAACAATATTGGATCAGCAGGTCTTAAATATACCCAAGTAGTCAGCGGTACAACGCACTTAAACTGGGTGCCTATTGGTCACAAGCTAGTGCAAGCTGCTTGTTCTAAACCCACAGTTATATTACCGCGCACTGATGACCCTGGATTTACCGGCGTCAACTCCGATCAACGTTATTCGAATCATTTTTATATGTTAGATCCAAGCACACTGGTTGGATTAAATTCAATTAGTGTGACTTTCCAGTATCTGAGCGGAACGAGTACCGATCATGATTTAATTATCTATGAAGAAGGTTATCGTTTTAATGGTGATTATTCATGTGACACGACTGAAAACGAAGATGGCAGTTGTCCGACAAACAACTACGTTCCTTCGCGTACAACAAATTCTTGGGTTGTAGCTTCAAACCGTGCCGCAGCGGCAACGCTAAATACAAGCTATACAAAAACAATTTCAAATCTGGCCGTCAAACTTGATCCGGCAAAAAAATACATGTTGAATATCCGCGCCTACACACCAAGCAAAAGTTTAAGCAATGCCACAGCTTATAAGTATTCAATGTCTAGCAATTTGGGGACTCTATGCCCGCAATAATTTTAGCTTTATTTTTATCTTTACTGACTAGCTGTTACGAAGATCAACCGGAAAACACACACGGTTTATCCAATGTGCCGCTCACAAAATTCACTTATCGTGGCGTTGTTGAGCGTACGATTCAATTAAAATTTAAAGTAGAAAAAGGCGAAACCTCTAAACTGATCGCCCGCATTGAAACACAGTATGATTATGATTTTCCGCTAAATTATGAATGGAAACTAGGTGAAGGCGTAAGCTTAAGTGATGGCAACCTTAAAGGCCAGATCGAAAAAATGCAAAAAGACACGCCGTTAGAAATCGAATTAAATGTAACGGGCTTCAACGGTGATATAAACCGCTTTGTTCGCTTTGAAATTTTAGGAACAAACCCACAAAAACGCGTTTTTGCTGATGGAATTATTAATTCCACAGATAAGTCTTTCGAAAAAATAGTTCAAGAAGTTGAACTGTATAAAAAAAGTAATCAATAGGATGTTGATGTGAACCTAACGACCTTTAAGTTTTTTATTTTATCGTCTTTATTAACTGTGCTTACCGCCTGTGGTGGTACCAGTTTAGTTGACGGCAATACCAATAGTGGAACACCCGATAGCCAAAGTGAAATTTCATTTTGTTCGACATCGACATCATACAGCCCTGGCGTTGCTGTTTCAGGTACAGCTAAATTTCGTCGTCGTGGTTTAAATATTCAGATTGATAACCCAAGTAATACAATGACGGCAGCTGCAACAGGCGCGGTTATCTCTACAGCTCTTCCGATTAAATATGCGGAAATTCGCGTTCTTAATAGCAGTGGCGCAATTATTCAATGCGGTACCACCAATGCTCTAGGAGAACTTCGCGCTCTTGATGGCACATCGTCATTATTATTACCAAACGATGCAGGAACTTTTACCATTGAAGTTTTATCACGCGCTAATTACACATTTGCATCTATTGGAAAACCTGTAAGTTCCACATTATCTGCAGCTGTTAAAGAAGATATTTATTCAAACACGATTTATAAAGTTTCAGGATCTTATATTTCAAATGGTTTTGGTTTTACAA
Source organism: Pseudobdellovibrio sp. HCB154 (assembly GCF_046267985.1). Classification (GTDB taxonomy): domain Bacteria; phylum Bdellovibrionota; class Bdellovibrionia; order Bdellovibrionales; family Bdellovibrionaceae; genus Pseudobdellovibrio. The sequence continues at coordinate 3,181,197 of NZ_CP176530.1, forward strand.
ATGCAGCTATTAATTTAGTGGCTCAAGCCAATGAAGCTACTTCAAGTAAAATCGAAGGTGCCGCTTTTAATATCTACAATGACTGGGTCACAGCGTTTGAATACTTAAATAGTACAAGCAATACCAGCAATCTTGATGTGAGTTGTATAAGCGAACGCTTAGATATGTACTGGAAAGCTGGCTTTAACCCTTACGAATATGTTTACCCAGGCACTGATACGATTCTTTCTTTTTACTTACGTGAAGATAATGAATTATATATCAGCGGTGGTCAAAACGGTAACGTGCAAATAGCGGATACTGATCACTGGGATGATACCGTTATTCTTCATGAAATAGGTCATCATATTGAAAATGTATGCGGCCGTGCCGATTCTCCTGGTGGAATGCATTTTGCCCAATACCGCATAGATGCCCGTTTAGCTTGGTCTGAAGGCTTCGGTAATTTTATGGGCGCACATATTGTAAAAAACAATGCCGCTAAAATTAATCCAAACCACGCAACAACATTACCAAACGGTGAATGGCTTTTTTACCACGACACTGTTGGTTATTTAGAAAGTGGATCGCCAACGAATAATCAATTAATCTTAATGCGTCTTAATAAATTAGGCGACGGCTCTGGTGTTGGTTATGATCACGACAATGTTGATTATACCAACTTTCCTGGCGAAAGTCATTTCAGAGAAGCTTCTATTGCCCGTGGGCTATTTAAAGGCACGAACACTTGCTCAGCCAACTGTGGTGGCGGTGTTACCTTTGATAAATACTGGAAAGCTTTAGGGCGCACACTCGATGGAATGGGCTATGCAACATCTCCATTTAGCAGTTCAGCCAAATTCTTTGCCAAAGTTTTTGCAGCGAATGGCAATACTTTTTCAGGTACAATGACTTCTATTATGACAGCCGACGAAGCTCTGCAAATGGTGGGTTCAGCGGACTACACAACTTCCGTTTCTTCGATTTCATCAGGAACAGTTTCTGCTAACGCATGGCCAGGCTATGGAATAAAACTTACGACGACTTCAAGTTGTAACCGGAATGTTCTACAACCGCGACCAACAACTAAAACTTACGGCTATTATAGCGATCAACGCTACAGTAATCACTTCTTCACAATCAGAAAAGCTGATTTAGTAGGAGTGACGGCTATTAATCTGGTTCCTGATAGCTCGTGCACTGAAGATTTAGATTTGGTTGTTCTGAGTAGCGGTTATTATTACAACGAAGACTGTGGAAGCTACAACAGCACGACTAACGCTTGTGCCTCATTTTCTAAAGACACTGCGACCGATTCAAGTATGGTCTTACGTACAACTAGTACTTCAGATTCAGGAACTATTTCTTTAAACAGCTTAGGCACCGGATACTATCTGTTAAATGTTCGCGCTTATTCGAGTTACCCACCTGGCATTTCAAATACAAGTAGCTGCGTCTACAAATTGACTGATCAAAATGGAGCACAATTATGTCCAAGCACGTCGTATTAAAAACAATCTGCGTTTCACTTCTGGGAATCACTTTTGGTTACGGTATCACCCGTGTGATGCACACCGAATACGAAGTTTCAACGCGTAATACAGCTTCAATTCCCTTAACAAAATTAGGTGTTGATCAGGCTTCTTATGATTATATCGATCTTAAAATCGAAAATGTTTCTTTAGCTGATAAAAAAGAAGGTACATCACTTGTGCAAGTGCGTATCACGGCGTTAAGAGATATTCCGAGCGCTTTAAATTACCAATGGGTCTTAGGTAAAGAGGTTACAACTTCTGAGCCTCTTGATGGTATTCTAGAACCTTTAACTCAAGGCCAGTCGAAAGTTTTTGAATTACGTGTGCAAAACTATTCTAAAGAATGGCAGTCGCATGTAAGTATGAGTTTAACAGGAGATTTATCAGGCCACCAAGTTCGTCGCGACGTGATTGTTTCTTCACGTCCCGAGGATTCTTTTGAGTATGTTGTGCAACAGGCGGCCTTGGCCGAAGAACAGGCTAAGAAAAATAGCCCGTCTGGAAAACTTCAAACACTGAATAATAAAAAAACTCTGAGCGAAAAATTTCGCAAAGACAAAATTATTAGGTAGTAGCTTAGCGCATAGGTAGGCGCGCTTTCAGCGCGACTTACACCGGAATGACTTCGATAGCTGGGTCATATTCTTCTTTAAGAATACCTTCAATCGCCATTAATGTACCTGTTGTCGAGCTTGGGCACGTGCCACAGGCTCCTTGGTACATTACATAGACCTTGTTATCTTCAAATTTAATAACTTCGATATCACCACCATCACCTTGAAGGCCCGGACGAATCGTGCGGTCTAAGATTTCTTCAATCTTTTGCTGTTCTGGCGATAAGTTTTGGCGCGCTAATTTTTTCTCGTCCACGATTGTTTGATTCGGATTGTGCACCGGCATGCGTGTCTGAATCACAGAACAAACTTGTTGTTTGATTTCTTCTGGTTCTACATCAAACTGATGAGTCACGGTGATAACGTTTTGAAAGTAATGCACTTGTTTAACGCCGGGAATTTGAAATAATGAACGAGCTAAGTTGTTATGCTCAGCCTCTTGGATGTTTGAGTAAGTCGCTTTACCTTCAGTTAATACTGGACGGTCTAAAATAAATTTCCAGGCCGCTGGGTTTGGCGTTTCTTGAACACGGATTAATACTTCACTGCTTTGTGCTTGGGTCATAATAACATCCTTTTTGCCTTTTCTACGGCAAGGACTAGTCGTTCTACGTCTTCTGTATTGTTATAAATTGAAAATGAAGCGCGCACTGTTCCCGTTAAACCAAATTTACGAAGTAACGGTTGTGTGCAGTGATGGCCGATACGCACGGCGATGCCCATTTTATCTAGAATCTGGCCTACGTCGGCATGATGCACGCCTTTTAAGTTGAAACTTAAAATAGCCGCTTTTTCTTTAGCTTCACCAAAAATTTGAATCTCTGGAATTTCTTTAAGTTTTTTTGTCGCTAATTGTAATAGCTCTTGTTCGTGCGCAAAAACATCTTTGATATCGTATTGATTAAAGAAATCAATGGCTTCAGCTAATGCTAAAGCACCTTCGATATGTGGAGTCCCCGCTTCGAATTTAAATGGCAGATCGTTAAAAGTTGTTTTTTCAAAGCGCACTTCACTAATCATACTTCCGCCGAATTGATACGGAGGCATTTTTAATAATAACTCTTTTTTGCCATACAATACGCCAAAACCGTAAGGGCCAAAAAGCTTGTGGGCCGAAAAAACCAAGAAATCCACATCTAAATCCACAACATTAATCGCTTTTTGCGTCACCAATTGAGCGGCATCTAAAAGAGTTACGGCACCCACTGACTTAGCTTTAGCAATAATTTTTTTATATGGAGTAATTGTACCTAAAATATTTGAACAACCTGAAAATGCCACAAGTTTTGTTTTTGGCGTAATCACTTGATCAATCGAAGCTTCATCAATTGAACCATCGGCAAGAACAGAAATAAATTTTAGGGTCGCTTTTCTAGCTTGAGCAACGATTTGCCACGGAACAAGATTGGCGTGATGTTCCAGCTCAGTGATAACGATCTCATCACCTTCGTTAATAAAGGTCATACCATAGCTTTGGGCCACTAAGTTAATACCTTCAGTAGTTCCTTTCGTAAAAAGAACTTCTTCAGTGTGGGCAGCGCCAATAAACTTCTGAATCGTTTGGCGTGCGCTTTCAAAATACTTTGTCGCCTGATCACTTAAAAAATGTGAGCCACGGTGCACATTCGATGCTTCTTCAGCATAGAATTTTTCAACACGTTTAACTACACGTTCAGGCTTTAAAGTTGTATTAACGCTATCTAAATACACCAAGGGGTAACCATTGACCATTTGGCGTAAAGATTTAAACTGTTTGCGAACTTCATTTACGTCGTACATTAAAAAATCTCGTTCAATTTGCTTTCTAAAGTTTGGAAAACAAAATTTTCCATCACTTCATTTTCAAGTTTGTAAACTAACTCTTTAGCAAAACCGTGCGTTAATAACTGCACAGCTTTCTTTTCACTAATACCACGGCTTAAGAAATAGAAAATTTCGTCTTTATTAAGTTGCCCTACAGTTGATCCGTGCCCAGCCTTTACGTCGTCAGCATAGATTTCTAACTGCGGAATACTTGTCGCTTGTGCCGCTTTAGAGATGAGTAAGTTATTATTTAATTGTTCAGAGTTAGCTTTCTGTGCGTCTTGTTCGATGCGAACACGGCCGCGAAACACAGATTGGGCTTTGTCTGTTAAAATTGATTTATAGTGTTGAGTTGAATTGTTATGACCGATCTTATGGTGCACATAAGTGTATTGGTCACAGTGTTGTTCATCAGCCAATAACGTTAAACCGTAAACTCCGGCATTCGCATTTTCAGCAGTAAACTCAGTGGCTAAATAATGGCGTGATGTTTTTGAACCTAAAGCCAAATCTAAGCTTGTAAGCTGGCTATCTTGGCTTAGCGAGAACTGAATACGGCCAAAAGAAAAATCTTTGGTATTTGCATTTTGTAAGTTAGCAAATTTAACGTTAGCCGCTTTACCCAGATTTACTTGCAAATCAGCATTAAACGCATGTTGGTTATTTAGTTGCGATGTTAAACCTAACGTGTGTTGGATTAACTTTAATTCACAAGTATCAGCTACGTTCACTTGCACGATAGATTGAACCATTGTTGAAGCTTTCGCAGAAGCGACGTGAACGATTTGCAGTGGTTTATCTAATTGTGATTTTTTATCAATGTTGATCACTGCTTTTTGAAAGCCAAAACCGCGTGATAAATTGATTAATTTTAAATCTGGAAAGTCATTGGCTACGTTAAAATCTGTTTCTTCAAGATCTTTAAATTCTATAGGCACATCAGAATCAGATAATGTCTTATTTAAAAAGCCATTCACGAAAACTACGTTATAAAAATCAGAAGATAACTGCTTAGAAACATAAACCATTTCATCATGGCTTAACATTGATTCTTCTAAAGCAATATTCCAGTCGATGGCTTTGGCTTCAGTTAAAGACGTGAATTTCCACGCTTCTTCTTTTTTTGTCGGAAAACCCTGCGCTACAAAAGCTTGAAACGCTTTTTCACGAAGGCCTGCAGCCTTTAGACTTTCTAAAGGATACTTAAGTTTAAATTGGTTATAAATATTTTGATCTAACATTACACTAACCAGTCGTAGCCTTTTTTCTCTAATTCAAGAGCTAAGCTTGCATCACCTGTTTGCACGATTTTGCCATCAGCTAATACGTGAACGAAATCAGGTTTGATATAATCTAATAAACGTTGATAGTGGGTCACTAAGATGATCGCTTTATCTTTTGAGCGAAGTTTATTCACACCTTCAGCCACAATTCTTAAAGCATCGATATCAAGACCAGAATCTGTTTCATCAAGTAGCGCTAAACGCGGCGATAAAACCGCCATTTGAAGAATTTCGTTACGCTTTTTCTCACCACCTGAGAACCCTACATTCACTGGGCGCTCTAAATATTCTGGTTTCATCGAAACTAATTTCATCTTTTGATATAAAAATTCACGGAAGTCGCCCTCAGACATCGCTTCAGAACCTTGATGTTCTAAGATTGAGTTAAAAGCCGTGTGCAGGAATGTGAAATTACTTACGCCCGGAACTTCAACTGGGTATTGAAAACCTAAAAAAATACCTTCTTTAGCGCGAACATCTGGCGTTAACTCTAAAAGATTTTGCATAGTAAAGTTGATATCGTATTTGATTTCGCCCGCCGTTACTTCATACGCTGGGTGCCCTGCTAAGATTTTAGAAAGTGTCGATTTACCGGCACCGTTTGGCCCCATGATCGCATGCACTTCGCCTGGCTTAACTGTTAAATTTAAACCTTTTAAAATTTCTTTTTCATCAACTTTAGCTTTTAAGTTTTTAACTTCTAACATGTTCATATCGCTACTATCCCACTGAGTTTTCTAATTTCATTTCAATTAATTTTACGGCTTCAACCGAGAATTCAAGAGGTAATTCCTTAAACACCTCTTTACAGAAACCATTTACCAGCATTGAAATGGATTTTTCTGTATTTAACCCACGCGACTGAAGATAGAAAAGTTGATCTTCAGAAATACGTGAAGTTGTCGCTTCGTGCTCTAAAACTGCGGTATTATTTTTTACTTCAATATACGGAAAGGTATGCGCTGAAGAACGATCACCCACAAGCATTGAATCACACTGCGAGTAGTTACGCGCATTTTCAGCCGACGGCATGATTTTAACTAAACCACGGTATGCATTTGATGAATGCCCCGCTGAAATACCTTTAGAAATAATCGTGCTCTTCGTATTTTTACCGATATGGATCATTTTAGTTCCGGTATCGGCCTGCATGTAATCATGAGTTAAGGCGACAGAGTAAAAAGCACCTTCAGAGTTATCACCTTGTAAAATCACCGATGGATATTTCCAAGTGATTGCAGAACCTGATTCAACTTGTGTCCAAGAAATTTTTGAATTTTTACCTTTGCAGATACCACGTTTAGTCACGAAGTTATAAATTCCGCCTTTACCTTCTTTGTCACCCGTGTACCAGTTTTGCACTGTTGAATATTTAATTTCAGCGTTATCTAACGCCACAAGCTCTACAATAGCTGAGTGAAGTTGGTTTTCATCACGTTGAGGTGCTGTACAGCCCTCAAGATAATTTACGAAACTACCTTCATCAGCCACAATCAATGTTCTTTCAAACTGACCTGTTTCTTTAGCATTGATACGAAAATACGTCGATAAATCGATCGGACAACGCACCCCTTTTGGAATATATACGAAACTTCCGTCAGAGAAGACGGCGGCGTTAAGAGCGGCATAATAGTTGTCAGTAAACGGAACCACTGAACCAAAATATTTTTCAACTAATTCAGGATGAGTTTTAATCGCTTCAGAAATAGAGCAAAAGATCACACCCACTTTTTCTAATTCTTCATTGTGAGTTGTGGCGATACTGACTGAATCAAAAACCACATCCATGGCAACACCAGAGATACGTTTTTGCTCTTGTAACGGAATACCTAAGCGTTCGAAAGTTTTAATCAACTCTGGATCAATTTCATCCATTGATTTTTTTGCATCCGGTTTATTTTTCGGAGCTGCATAGTAAGTTAAGTCTTGAAAATCAATTGGCGGGTAATTCACTTGCGCCCATTTGTTGTCACTTTGCACGGGCTCAGTTAATGTTAGCCAGTGACGGTACGCTTTTAAACGGTAATTGAGAACCCATTCAGGTTCATTTTTCTTAGCCGAAATTAAACGTAAGATATCTTCAGAAAGACCTTTCGGTACCGTTTCCATTTCGATATCAGTCGTAAAGCCGTATTTATACTCATAAGAGGCAGATTCAGTTTTATTAGACATGGAAGACCTCTTCTACAGAAATCGATTTGTAAAAATCTTGAACTTTTTTATTTAAATTTTCGACCGGTGATACAATCGTACAGTTCTTTAATAAGTCGCACTCTTTATCAGAAATACATTTTGCTAAATTCGTTGAACCATCGACGATGGTTACTAAATCGTAAACAGAAACTTTTGATAAATCTTTAGCTAAACGGTAACCACCATGAAGACCATATTCTGCTTTTAAAATGCCGTGTGAACTTAAAGTTTGTAACACACGCGCTGTCACTTCAGCCGGAGAATGATTAGCTTCAGCAATATCCTTCGCTGAAACTGTGGCTTGAACAGTTCCTTCTTGATGATCTAATTCAGAAAAATGTTTTAACGCCATTAATGCGTATTCAACTTTTTTATTAAGCTTCATAAAACCCTAAATAAGCCTTTCTAAACAAAAGGCGACAAAATTAGTCGGATATTGCGATTACGGGTCCCATTTATACGCCGATTTAGTTGAAAGGCAAATGAAAAAGGCGACTAATTTAGTCGGACATTAAACAGAGCTAAGTTATTGAAATTATTAGCTATGGTGAATAAGCCACAGCTTAAAACTTCAAGCTGTTTTCTTACGCCTAAAAGCAGTCTATAGTCGTTTTCAGCTATGAAATCGCTCAAATTAAAGCTTTTCTTATTGGCTCTAAGTTGTTTGTTTGCCGTCTCGTGTGCGAACAAAACTTTAATTAGAGATAGCGAATACAATTCTGTTTATCATGCTCTAAGCCAAAAAAATGCAAACGAAGCTTTATTAACTTTTCCCGAAAAAGAGCGCGGTGGTTTTATCACCACTTTTGAAAAAGCGTGGATTAAATTTTGGACCGATAAAGAAAAGTTCACCCCAGAAGATATTCAAGTTGTGCAAAATCTTTCTGACCAAATCGAAAAAAGAAAGTTTGTCAGTATCTCACACGAAGCTTCGGTTTTTTTAGTGGGCGAAAGTGAAGATGGTTATATTCCGTCAGAGCACGAAATCATTTCTCTGCATTTATTTTTATCGATGCTGTACTTAGATACCGGCAATCGTGATGCGGCTCATGTTGAACTTAAACGGGCTGTTGAATATTTAGCAAATAACCCCGAAGGAAAAGAAACAACCTTTGATGACCCGGCGATTCGTTTGTGGCTTTCAGCTCTTTGGCAAGCCATTGGTGATGAAGAACATGCCACCGTTGATTTACGAAAAACTATGGAGCTTAGCGGAGATAAATCCATCATCCGTACCATTGAAAACCACAATAGAAAAGTGACTTTGGTTTTAACCGGTGTTGGTCCTAAACCAAATTGGTCTGACAGCGGTCTCAGCATGGCTTTTGAATACACATTAGAACCGAAAAATAAAAATGGCGGTATTTTATTTTCAACGCGTAATTGGTATGAGTGGCATCAAAACCGTAATACAAAAATTCGCGATTCATTAATTAAAAGTCATTACATGGGAGAAGCACTTGGCCACTCGACAGCGAAGGCTTCGAAATACGCAGCCAAGGCAGCCGTTACAACAGCTATTGTAACTGGAATTGTTGTTATCGCTGCAGCAGGCATTTACGCCGCTATTCAGGTGCAAGATCCGCAAGCCTTAGAGGGAATATTTTATTTAACTTTAGGTGCCGGTGCATGGTTGGGCCAAAAAGCTTCTGACTTTAACAAGTACGTAAACAAAGAAATTGATGAAGCTGACCGAACTCAAGAAGAGCTTCGCAAAATGTACCGTATGATCCGCTTCTTACCGAGTAACATCGAGTACATTGATGAAAACTTAGCCAAAAACAAGAGCGCCCCGCACTTAGGCTACCGTAAAACGCTTGGCGCGGAAAATAATCAGGTTGAGTTTATCTGGAACCCTGAATAGATTGCTCGCTATGAGAATTATTCAAGCTATCTTAGCTTCGCTATTTGTTTGTACAGTTACATTTTTTACCGTGAAATTTTGGGGCCTTTCACAGCCCTACGCGGATTACAAACACCCGTTTTACGAAACGTCTGAAGTTTTAATTTTTAAAAAACCTCAGTTTGCCCAAGTTGAACAAGTCTTAATGAACACAAACGATAATATTTATTTAGATATCGCCAACACCAAAGATCAAAAAGTGGTGATCGTTGCAACAAATGTCGATCAAACGATCGATCACACCAAAGACATTCGTAATAAGCTTTTTGCTGAAGTTGAAAAAGACGTTTTGCCTTTAGATAAATTTAAAGACCAACTCCAAAAGCGTAAAATTATTTTTAACTTAGTCGAAAACGCGATTGCCGGACATTTAATTTTCACAGATACAATCAAAGCGTTAGGTCTTGAAAAAGGCGAAAACTTTATCGTGACAACGCCTTACGAAGTTTTAGCTAAATCCATTAAAGAACTTCACCCCACGTTTTTATACGGCACATCGCAACCAGAGATTTTAAAACTTAAAGCGATGGAGTCGTTAAAATTAATTGAAGCGGCCACTATGCGTGCTGACGTTTTAATTTACCCAATGACTTACTACAAACAACCGTTCTACACAGAAACTTTGCAAAACGAACTTAAACGTCGTTTCAAAAAAACAATTGTTGGACCTATTTCGGCTAGCGAAGTTGAAGAAGCGAAAAAGCTAAATCCATTGGGAATTATTATTCAAGAGCAGTAAGTCCGCCCGTCTGCAACACGTCTTTATTCAATACAGCGATTTTGTAGATGGCGCTTAACCATATCACGGGCTTCGGCCATGTTCGCCATATATGGTTGATTTTGAATAATCGCGTATTCCATAAAAGATAATTTTTTAATTTTCGATTTTTTCAACTGCTCGCGCATCGCGGGCTCACGACGCATTGTCGAACGGATATCTCTTAAATTCTGCCAAGTTACAAAATCAGAAGACTTAACCACTTGGCCTGCGGCTTTACGGTTTTTGTAATAGCCATCAATCAAACGCAATGTGCCGGTAATTCCACGATTGTAAGCAAAGTATACGAACTGTTCGACCATTTGCGGAGTCAAAATAGATTCGATTTCTGGACGCAGTTTTACGAGCTGCTGTTTAAAGAAAATCTGATCACGTAAAGCATGTAAATAGTGAAGTAAAAATCCACGGTAAGGATTTTCTGGCAATGACATCATTGAACAACGTTTGTTAATCGAAAACGCATCGGCATCTAATTTACCCACGGTGCTTGCGATACGTTGGCAGCTTGGGCTGTTGCTTTCTAAAAGCACACGACGAGTTTTTTCAACCAAATCACGTTCAGTCACACGCAACATGCCGTTTTTCGTCATCTGTGCAACGCCCGCATCAAATCCTGTGCGGTTAATCGCGTTGATATGAAAGCCACTTTCAATCATGATTTGTAAGAATGAACTTTTTGGGTCTAAATTAAAACAATCTTTTACATCGTGATAAGCATTGTAAACAAGTCTTGTGTAATTTTCAGTTAGACAAGGGCGAGGCGCTCCAACCTTTGGCTTTTCATCTTCGTTATTGCAGTAAGCGAAGCTTCCTTTAAAGTTTTTTTGTGCAAATTGAATACACTGAATAGGAATTTTTTTAGTCCAATCCTCAGAGTGATCTGCTACATACTCAGCAGGCATTCTTAAAATTTGATCTTCTAAGTAAAGTTTACTGCGAGAGTGACAAATTTCGAACTCAGGCTTTGCTGATGAAGATGGAGCAGTTTTTGCGAGAGGCACTGAGCTTGGCGCACGATCTACAGATTTTTGAACACACTGAATCAAAAAAAACAAACTCAACAACAGAGCAATTAATTTGTGATTCAAGTTGCTTGCACCTTTAAACTTCACTAAAATATCCTCATGAAAAAAATCAATTCTTTACTCTTCATCATTGTATCACTTTTTTTATCTGTTGAAACAGTTGTGGCCCAAACTCAGACCTCGACAAACGTCGCGGTGAAAATGGGTGCTCTTGAATCGATTATGCACGCAAGCCTTCTTGTTCAAGCCGTGATCATGATTCTAGTTTCGCTTTCAATTATGTGCTGGGGTATTGCTTGGAACAAATACCAGGACCTTAAACAAGTTCAGACTGCCAACAAAGCATTTGATAATGTTTTTTGGAAAACAAGTTCATTAGACGAACTAAGTGAAAAAATTGATGCTTTCAAAGCTTCATCACACGCACGCGTGTTTAAAGCAGCTTACGCTGAGATGAAAAAAATCGCTGAATCACCGATGTTAAATAAAAATATCGGTAGCGAAACTGAGCCACCATTACTTGCAGGTCTTGATAACTTAGAACGTGCCATGCGAAAAGCGATTGAAAACGAAGTTGAACATCTTGAATCTCGCCTAACAGTTTTAGCTTCAACAGGTTCGACAGGCCCCTTCATCGGTTTATTCGGAACTGTTTGGGGTATTATGAATTCATTCCAAATGATCGGACAAACAGGTTCAGCCAGTTTAGCAGCTGTGGCTCCAGGTATCTCTGAAGCTTTAATCACAACAGCGATCGGTCTTGCGGCGGCGATTCCTGCGGTTATGATTTACAATCACTTCATCACAGAAATTAAACGTGAAGAAACTCAATTAAATAATTTCAGCTCTGATTTCTTAAACATCGTTAAACGTAATTTCTTTAAAGGTTAATTTTTATGGGAATGAGCACGGGCGGAAATAAAAGCTCTAAAATGGCGATGAGTGAAATCAACGTCACCCCGTTTGTGGATGTGATGTTAGTTTTACTTGTGATCTTTATGGTGACAGCGCCGATGATGCAGCAAGGGATTGATGTCAATCTTCCGAAAACATCATCAGCTGGTGTTGAGCTTAATGAAGATCCGTTTGTATTAACGATTGATGTGGGCGGTAAAATTAAAATCGCCAGCACCCAAGTACCGATGGAAAATTTGAAAGCCAAATTAAAAGCTATTTTTGAACATAAGAAAAATAAACAAATCTATATTCAAGCTGACAAAAAAGTTGATTACGGCGTTGTCGCTGAAGTGATGGGCGAAGCTCGCGCTGCGGGCATTTACAACTTAAGCTTAATCACTATTCCTAAGGAGTAATCTTTTTGACGGCTAATCGTGGTATTTACGTTTCTTTAATTGCACATGCTTCGTTGATCGTTTTTATGATCATCAAGGTTTCGTTTTTTACGAAGCCGCAATTAAATCTATCTGAAGCCATTCGCGTCGACATGGTGGGCTTACCAGAAAAATATAATCCCGCAGAAAAATCTAACGATCTTCCGGAAAAAATTGAAAAGCAACCTGAACCCGTTGTTGAAACTAAACCTGAAGAAAAAAAACCAGAACCAAAAGTAGAAGCTAAGCCCGAAGAAAAAAAGCCAGAGCCTAAAGCACAGGCTAAACCTGATCCGAAAGCTAAGCCTGATAACGATGCGGTTAGCTTAAATAAATCAAAGCAAAAACAAAAAGAAGCTTTAGAAAAACTTAAAAAGATGTCGGCAATCGAAAAAATTCGCCAACAAGTACAAAATCAAAAAGCCGCCGATGCGGCTGCGAAAGTGTTAAAAGGCCGCATACTTTCTAAAGGAACTTCGCCAACAGGTCTTGATAAAATTCAGTCTGAAAATTATCTGGTGCAATTAGATGCTTTAATTAAATCTAAGTGGGCTCTGCCTCAGTGGTTAATTGGTAAACCTTTAAAAACAAAAATCTTAGTAAAAATTCATCCCGATGGTCGTGTGGCCGATAGAAAGATCGTGCAATCTTCTGGAAACCCAACCTATGATGAATACTGTATTCAAGCTATTGAAAAAGCCGCTCCGTTTCCTAAAGTTCCAGAGAAGTTTACGGAAATTTACAACGAAGACGGCGTTTTATTCGGATTTCCAGAATAACATCGGTAGCTGCTAGCAAAGGATTTAATGATGAAAATTTTTATTTTTTTATTTTTAGTTTTATTTTCTTCAATGGTGTTTGCGCAGAACGCGTATATCAAAGTGGGCGATGCCCAAGCCAAAAAAAGCAGTTTAGCTTTTCCGGTGATGAATCAATTAAATGCTTCTAAAACTGGTAATCACGTTAAGTTAGCAGCACAGATTCATAACACCGCGATGAAAGATTTAGAGTTATCGACATACTTTAACATCATGCAATCTGGCGCTTTCTTAGAAGACACGACAACAACTTCGATCAAATCAAAAAATTTAGATGCTAAAGGGTTTAAATTCGATACTTGGAAAACAATCGGCGCTGAATTTTTAATTCGCTCGTCGTTTGCTTTAGTAGGAAGCGATATTTCTGTTGAAATGTATCTTTACCAAGTCAGCGAACAAAAAACGATCGTTGGCAAAAAGTATTCGGCTAAATCAACAAATACAGCACAAATCGGTCACACTCTAGCGAATGATGTTTTAGAAGCCTTAACGGGTCATCGTGGTGTGTTCTTATCTAAGATCGTAGCTACAACAGATCGCACGGGTTACAAAGAAGTGATCACTATGAACTGGGATGGCAGTGATCAAGATATGGTTACACGCGATCGCAGTGTAGCGATTGCTCCAAACTGGTCACCAGATGGTAAAAAATTATTATATTCAATCTACACACGCCGTGTAGGTTCTGCGCAAATGAACTTAACGTTATTTCAACACGAACTAAGTTCTGGAAAACGTTCAATCATTTCTAACCGTAACGGTTTAAATCAAGGTGGAAGTTATTCTCCAGACGGCAAAAACATTTACTTAACGATTTCACAAGGTGGATCGCCGGATTTATACAAATTAGATCTTAAAGGCGACATCGTGACTCGTTTAACAAAAGGCCCATCAGGTGCCATGAACGTTGAAGCCGCTGTTTCTGATGATGGATCTAAAATCGCGTTTTCATCTGATCGCGGTGGCGCTCCATCGATCTACGTGATGAATTCTGATGGCACTGGTGTGAAACGTTTAACCTTTCAAGGCAAATACAACTCAACACCAACATGGTCTCCGGATGGTAAAAAAATTGCATTCGCAAGTCAGATCGAAAACTACTTTGATATTTTCGTAATGGATGCTGATGGTACGAATTTACGTCGTATTACAACAGCGACAAAACCGAACGGAAAACGTGCAAGTAACGAAGATCCAAGCTTTTCTCCCGACGGAAGATTTGTGGTTTTTACGAGCAATCGCACAGGCTCATTTCAAATTTTTGTGTCGAGCGTAGACGGAAATGAAGAACGCCGTGTCACTCAGGATTCTTATAACTATTTTAAGCCTAAATGGTCGAACAATCTGGAGTAAAAATAAGCACTCCTAATGGGATCTTGACGATCCCAGAGCCACTTCAGGTATAAAAAACCTATGAAAACACAAGTGGTGAAAGCCAAAAATTCGCAAGTTAATGTTATTGTTTGGATCTATTTATTAGCGTTCGTTTTAATGACTTGGTCATTCAAAACTCACGCTAAAGAAGCATCGGCTACAGCTAAAGTAGCAGCAGCTCCGGTTGTTACAATCGATACATCTTTAGGTAAAATCAAAGTTAAATTAAATCCAGAAAAAGCGCCGATTAGCTCAGAAAATTTCTTAAAATACGTTGATAAAAAATTCTACGATAAAACGATTTTTCACCGCGTGATCAAAGATTTCATGATTCAAGGTGGCGGTCACACAGCTGACTTAAAAGAAAAAGCGACTTTATTTCCATCAATCACCAACGAAGCTAAAAACGGTTTATCAAACTTACGTGGTACAATCGCTATGGCTCGTACAAACGATATCAACTCAGCAACAGCTCAGTTCTTTATCAACGTGGTTGATAACCAACGTTTAGACCACAAATCAGAAGACCGTTACGGTTACGCTGTATTCGGTGAAGTTATTGAAGGTATGGACGTGGTTGATAAAATCCGTGATGCCAAAACAAAAACTGTTGGCGATTACGCAGACGTTCCAGAAAAAGTAATCGTTATTAAATCAATTCGTAAAAACTAATAAGGTATAAAAACATGATCGCTACATTTGATACAAACCGCGGAACTTTTAAAGTTAAATTATTCAACGACAAGTCTCCAAAAACTGTTGAGAATTTTGTTGGCCTTGCAACAGGCACTAAAGAATGGACTGACCCTAAAACTGGCGAAAAAGTAAAACGCCCGTTCTATGATGGCTTAGTGTTTCACCGTGTAATTAAAGATTTTATGATCCAAGGTGGTTGTCCGTTAGGAACAGGCACTGGTGGCCCAGGTTACAAATTCGCTGATGAATTTCACCCTGAATTAAAACACAACAAACCAGGTTTCTTATCTATGGCGAACGCTGGCCCTAACACAAATGGTTCACAGTTCTTTATCACAACTGTTCCAACACCATGGTTAGACAACCGCCACGCGATCTTCGGTGAAGTGACTGAAGGTTACGATGTGGTAGATGCTATCGGTAAAACAAAAACTGGCCCGATGGATCGCCCAGTTGAAGCTGTAGTTATTAACAAAGTAACTATCACTCAATAATTTGAAATTGAAATTCAAAATTAAAAAGGGAGCTTATTAGCTCCCTTTTTTTATTTCTCTAAGTTTAATTCTACAAATGTTGTGTACGTTGGTCGAAGCGGCATTGTTACCGTTCTTGGTTTTAAACCCGGAATATCTACGGTCACAGTCACCGGAAAGTTTTTATCAGCCCAATCACCTGGGTTGATTCTTGTCTGGTTCCAGTAAGCATCTGTTGGTTTTACGTTACCCGTTAACTGAACATTCACTTGGTTTGTATCCTGGAAATGTTTAGCTACACGCGAGCCCCATTCTTTATAACGACCTAACTGAATGCGGTAATCTTGAAATGGATATTCACGATTTACTAACGCATCTTCATCGTCGCCAGCGTCTCTGTTTTTTGATTCTTTGGGCCCGTGCTTGTAATTAACCTTAATGTACTTAGCGATGCCTTTTGTTTTAAATAAATCTTTTGGTGGAACGAAATCTTTAGGTAACTGTAAGTTAAAGCTTAACTGGAAAGTACGCATTTGATTCTTTAAAACCGTTTGTGTTGTGCTACCGAAGCTTTGATCATCTTTATATAAACGTGCACGCATAAATTTGTAGCGATGCTGATCACAAGAATTTTCTTGAGCCTCACAACGTGAAAGATGCGTTAATACAGGAGCGTAAGTTGGCTGATCACATTGACCCGCATCAATACACTTGTACGGAATAACAGCCATACCCAGAGTTTCGCCCATTGTCGTATGAGTCGTTTCGACTAATTTAAATTCTGGTTCGTGGCTGAAGTACTGCGAATAGTTGAAATCTTTTAGTTCAACCGTCGAAGAAACTTTTTCAGTAATATATTGAGTAATTGAATCGCTGTAAAAATAAAAACCTAAACGTGTACTTGGAACATGAACAACTTTATCAGATTCCCAACGGTCACCGATATTCAATCTTCTTGATTTGGGTGCGGCCGGCGCAACCCCTGAAATGTTTAACATATAAGGGCTATTTAATTGTTCATACTTAGACATCGCTTTAGCGCGGAAGAAATCGAAAATTTTATTTGAAGCTAATGACATGTCGCGAACTTCAAGTTTTCCAACGGCCATGATTTTGTAAACCAGGTTTTGCATCCATTCAAATGGCAGTTTGTCATTAATGATATGAGCCATACCAGAACCCCAGAACGGTGTTCCCAATGTTACAATCGTTTTTACTTTGTCAGCAATTTCAATTTGACGCTGATTAGTACCTGCAATGCTTTTCGCATACCAAAGTGTTGTGACAAGACCACCTTGTGAATGGCTGACGATAGAAATTTTATCGTTTTTTTCAAGCGAATGGCTTGCGAAATAGTCGGCAAGAAATTTTTCAAACGACTCGATAAATTGTGGAACGTCAGCATCCATTCTGCCCGTGCTGTACATAAAAGTTTGCGTAACCACTTCGTACTTTGGATCAATATACTCTAAGTGATTTTTCAAAACCGGTAACATATCACCAAACGTGGTCGCATCACCTGCTAAACCATGGATCGTAAAGATGTAATGTTTCGCTGAACGAGGTGTTTCCGCAGAGGGAGAACGGCCCATCCATTTAGAAAAAGTCTGACAAGAAAAACTGCCCAACAAGATGATAAGTAGTAGTAAGTGTTTCATAGGGTCCTTATCGTAAACTCTCGTGTGTTAAAAGAGTCTAGAACACTGTCGACCCCTAATTGTCACTTCTCACCATGAGACACCTTAGTTCTGTTTAATCAGATTTGGTAAGCAAGCCGTTTGCTCTATCTACAGTATAGAAGGAGCCATATCATTATGAGACACTTACAAACTATCGTTACATTCGTAGTTTTATTGACCTCTTTGGCAACCTTCGCACAAGGCGAACCGATCTTACAGCCGAACAATTCAAATGTTAAAATGACTTTCAATGGTCAACCCGTTGATCCGGCGCAAGTGAATAAATACAACATCGATTCACAGCCTTATAATAAATTATTAATGACATCTGAGTTCACTGAACGTGTAAAACCAACAATTGATAAAAGCGATATGCCTCACTCAGACCCTAGCTTTTTCAGCCGTTTACGCCAAGAAATCAATAAAGTTGAAATGGAAGAAGCGAAAAAAAACCAAGGCGAAGGTACAGCTCATGTTCTACGCCATGTAAAGGCTAACTTCGCTCCAGACAGCATTACTTTTGCTATCGCCGGCGGTTTAGTTTATTTCACACAATTACAATTAGTGACTAAATCAGATCCAGCTTTAATGGTTAAACACATTGAATCTTTAAAAGACCCTATCGCACATATTTCTTTCGGTGCTTTCATGGTAGCTAACGGTATTTATATCGACATGAAAACGCGTGGCCTAGACCCAATGACTAAGCAATTAGCGATGAAAACTTTAACTTATAAAGGCTTAGCCGTAGGTTCTTTTGCATCAAGCTTAACAGCTGATCTATTAGTAACAATGAAAGAATGTACTAAATCTTGGTTAGCCAATAAAAACGATGCGCAATCACACGCAGCTTGTGATTACTCATACAAACAATGGACATTCAGAAACAAATTCGTTCAATACGCTCCACAAATTTTATCACTTTTAGCAGCGCAAAAAGCTTCTGAAGTGGTTGAAGGTGCAGCCCGTGCTGGTGGCCGCTTTTTAAAACCAGGTGTTAAAGCTTTAGAATCAATGACAGTTAAGTTCTTTAGATTATCTGCAGCCAACATCGATTTATTATTCGTAGGTGGCGGTTGGACAGTTAAAGCCATTCGTTGGATTGGTAAATTAACAAAATTCACAATGTTCTTAGCGGTTGACCACTATGTTTCGCCGCATGTAACCCGTATTGGTAATGATCTTATCCAACCTCTGTTCTTCGATTTTGATGCTCTCGCGATCAATCGCTATATGTATCGCGGATTCAAACACGGTTGGGATGCTAAAAAAGCTAAAGACGCTGACGAACAATTCGATAAATTACCGAAAGAAATTTATAACTTTACTGAGCGTATGGCTGCTTGGCGTATGCATTTAAATGCTAAAGCTGAAGCGGATCTACAAGGTTGGTTAGACATAACTTCCAAGTTATTACATCAAGTAGATTACTCGAAAAACTTTTACCTAAAATATATCGAAAATTTGTATGATCTTTATAACCGCCAGCACTTAGTGAACCAAGGTGAATTTAGAGATGCACCAGACCGCGCATGGGCCTTAGAAAGACGCTACCCGATCAGAACTTTACCTTTATATGGAGTTAAGAGCGGTCATGATTACGGCGAAACTCCTGAAAATGATATTTATTTAACAAAACCATTTGATATCGAGCCTTACCAAAACGAAATGGTAAAAAAAGTAGCGACGTCTTTTTACCCGGCCATCGGCGTATCGTTTGGTTTACGTGGCAAACACTTAGAAGAAATGAAAGCATTAGTTAAACCTTTAATGGGTAACCTTACCCCATACCAACAAGGTGTAATTATTGAAAAAATTAACAGACGTTATAAAGAAACTCCTCCACCTCCACACATGGGACGTGGTGATTATATTCCAGAAGACACAAACAAACCGATTCGTATGGCTTTATGGCAATTCAAGCAAGCTCTAGGTGATCCAAAACCTCAATTAAAAGAAGGCAGCGGATTTAACATGGCTTTTGATACTTATATTTCTAACTATCAAGCCGCTAAAGCTGCTGACTTTGATTTAAAAGATGAAAACTATAAATTTGCTAAAGCTTCAGATCTTATGATGTATCAAATGATCTGTGGTGGCCACTTGGCTAAAATCGAAGAAGGTACATTCTCAGGAATAAACTTTTTAGCGCCCCGCCTTGTTAGCTACAGTGGCGAATTAAAATTCTGTAAAGACACTTGGATTTTCAAGAATGTAAAAACAAATGATGGCTTAACTTGGAAAGATTCTTTGCATGACTGGAAAATCGAGTTAGACGGGAAAACTTATGAAAATCCAACTCGTTTTATTATGTCGCGCATGTATGCTCATTTACTTGGTAACTTTCGTGATATTGACAAGGCTGATAAAGGCCAGGGCTTTGACCGTTGGTGGGTAACTAGTATTTTACCAAGTTTACAAGCTCAATTAAAAAAATTAGATGAACGTTATGGCAAAGTGGTTGAAGCAGCTGATAAACAAATCAATGACCACAAACCATGGTACGACAAAGTTATCGACGGTCTATTTAATGGAAGTTACTACTTAGATAAAAACGTAGGAGATAATTTACGTTTCGAATTTGAAATGTATAACGCGATCTTGAAATCAGTTCTTTTAAATGAAAAATCGAAATCAAAAAAATGGGAATACGTTTTAGATGTTCACGACCGTGCTATTGAAAGACGCGATGTAATTCCTTACGTGTCATCTGAAAAAGCCGCGCAAACACTAAAGACCAGATACAAATGGTTATTCAACTTTATGAAAGATGTGAAAGCAGAAGATGTAACTAACTTAGATGAATTTTCTGAAAAAGTTCTTTTACCGGCGCGCGAAAAAATTAAATTAGTGCGCGAAGCAAATTTAAAAACGCCACAGCAATGGGTTAAAAACGCAAAGCTTCTTAAAAATGTGCTTATGTTAGAAGTAAGTTTAAATGCCTTAACTCGTGAATTAAATGTAATCCGCATGCAGGAATTTGAAATGAATTTCAAAAACTTTATCGCTTTACTAAAAAGACCAACATTAAAATTTGATGAAATGCTTGCCGCCAAAGAAAGACTTTATAAATCGAACACAATTATTCTAGGTGGTTTTAAACAAATGGCCGAGCTTGTAGGTGCAGAAAACTTACCTAGCGAAGTTCAAACTGTATTAGCGGCTGCCAATGGCCTTGAAGCTTTAGAAATCGAAGTGAACCGTTATTTATTAATGAAAGTAAAGTTAGCTGACCGTCTAGAGATCGATATGTCGCAATTAAATACTTTCTTAAAACATAGATCTTTAGCTCCTCAGCAAAAAACAGGAGCTAAACCGCATGCTGGAGGCACATAGTTGTCTAAGCATTTAACACTGACGCAACGATTGGCGTTTTGAGCGTCTCAAGATGAGAAAAACCAGCCTGGAAACGCATTTAAAGCGATTTAAGCAGGCATTGAAATTGAAATTAACTTTTAACGAAGAATTATAAAACGGAGACTTGAACATGAAAAAACTAGTAATCTTAGCTCTTTTAATCGTATCAAATGTTGCGTTTGCGCAAGTTAGACCGAAAGAAGCGACTAAGCCTTTAACTTTAGAACAAGCACGCCGTGTGAATGTTGAGCGTAAAGAAACTAAAGATTATATGGAAGCGGTAAAAAAAGGTAAGGTTACTCAGCCGATCAGAGCAGCTTTAGTTAAATTATTATCTGACGCCACTTCTAAAATCGGTGGTATCGATTCAACAAACTTAGAATCTTTAGCTTCAACTCGTCCCGAAGTTTTAGATAAAATTACTCAATTAATCAGCTTATCTAAAGCTGGCACACCTGAGCAAAAAACAAAAGCAGCTGCTGATTTAAAAATCTTAAGCGAAGCTTCTAAATACGAAATCACTAAAGAAAACGTAGAAGTTTTAGAAAAAATCACTGAAATGTCTGATTACAACGAAGCAGCAAAACAATTTAAAGCTGAGTTAATCAAGACTTTACGTATGGGTAAAGCTAGATCAATCGAAGAGGCGATCAAAATCGCTTCTAACGGTAAAATCACTTTAGAAAAAATTAAGGAATGCATCATCTAATAAAATCATGTAGTGTATAGACATGATTGAATGGCTATCAAATTTAGAAAAATCGATTTTGCTCTGGATTAACCAAACAACTTCGAATTCTACATTTGATGGCCTTTTTCCATTTTATACCGATCTTCACAAAGTTAAATGGTTCATCATCCCCGCAGTTTTATTACTTCTTTTTTATTACATTAAAAGATACCGCCGTGCCGGAGTAACTTATTTCATTTTTTTACTGTTAGGTTTGGGCCTTAGTGATTTTACCGGCAAAGTGGTGAAAGACCAGTTCGACCGCCCCCGCCCATTCACCGTCACTGAATTAGGTGTGAAACAAAAAAGCCCGGCTGGCGAAGGTCATAGTTTTTATTCTAATCACGCCTCCAACATGTTTACCTTTGCCACTTACACATCGCAGTTTTTTCCGGCTGGCAAAGCAGTGTTTTTTGCCTTCGCTATCTTAACGGGCTATTCACGTATGTATAATGGTCTTCACTACCCGTCGGATGTTTTAGCTGGTGCAATTATGGGAATATTAATTGGTTGGCTTGTCAGCCAGCTTGCCAGAAAAGTTGTCTACCGAATTCATTGGGCTCACCTGGAGAAAAAATAATGAAAGCAATAGTTACCGGAGCAAATGGTTTTTTAGGATCATGGTTATGTAAACGTCTTTTAGAAGAAGGCCATGATGTTACAGCTCTTGTACGTAAAAGCAGTGACTTAAGTGAGATTGAACATCTTAAACTTAAATACGAATACGGTGATGTGACTGACAAAGCTTCTCTGCAAGCTGCCTTTAAAGATAAAGACTATGTCTTTCATTTAGCGGGTGTGATCGCTTATAAAACCGCTGATCGTCCTTTGATGGATAAAGTAAATATCGGCGGAACTAAAAACGTTGTCGATGTGCTTATTGAACAAAAACAAGCTAAGCTTTTAAATTTATCTTCGGTAGTAGCTGTGGGGGCAAGTTTTAAACCTGTGGCATTAACAGAAGAATCTCCTTATACGATTCACAATTTAAATTTAGGTTATTTTGAAACCAAACATGCGGCAGAAAAAATTGTCACTGCGGCAGCTAAAAATAATTTAATTCATGCCGTCAGCGTTAACCCAAGCACAATCTATGGTTTTGGTGACGCCAAAAAAGGAAGTCGTAAAACTCAAGTGAAAGTGGCGCGCGGAAAATTTCCGTTCTACACCGGCGGCGGCGTTAATGTCGTTGCTGCTGAAGATGTGGTTGATGGTATTCTAAAAGCTATCGATAAAGGCCGTAATGGCGAGCGCTATTTACTGTGCTCAGAGAACATGACGATTAAAGAATTATTTACAAAAATCGCTGGCTTTGCAGGCGTTAAGCCACCGAAGATTTTTATGCCTTTTCCGATGTTAAAATTAATTGGGCACATCGGTGATTTAACTGGCTCAGGTTTATCTGTCGAAAACGCTTATACTGCTTCTATGTATCATTGGTTTAGCTGTGATAAGGCTAAAAAAGAACTTGGCTTTAGTCCGAGACCGTCTGATATTGCCATCGAAAATAGTGTACGATGGATGAAGGACCACGGTTATTTGGATTAGCTCCCAGTAGCCAACAAAAGCTAAATGAGAATTATTTTTATATTATTTTTTTCACTTATAGGTGCAGCCAGCGGCTACGTTTTAGTTCACGTTCCTTCTGAAGAAACCATTAAAGGTTGTTTTAAAACTTCAATGTATGGAGTTGATCTGTGCCCAACAGATAAAAAAACCTATGTTCCCCTTAAAAATATTTCGTCTAAATTACAGCGTGCCATTATCTTGACTGAAGATTCAGCGTTTTATACCCACAAAGGTTTCGATGAAGAAGGCTTAACCCGCTGTTATGAAAAACTAAAAGAAACACATAAGATCACCTGCGGCGGTTCGACGATCACCCAGCAATTAGCAAAAAATTTGTTTTTATATAAAGATAAAACTTTTGTGCGCAAAGGTTTAGAAGCCTTAATCACCGTTAAATTAGAAAAAACACTTACTAAAAAAGAAATTCTGGAACGCTACTTAAACGTTGTCCAATTTGGTAAAGATATTTACGGCGTTAAACAAGCGGCGCAATTTTATTTTAAAAAACACCCTTCTGAATTAGATGTGGTTGAATCGGCTTTCTTAGCGATGGTTTTACCAAACCCCGAAAAATATTCGAAAAGTTACTACCGTAAAGACTTAACAAAATTTGCGCGCAAAAGAATTTCAGGCATTGTTCGCGATATGCATCGTTATAAGATGTTAACTGACGACGACTATTTTATGGCCATGGGAAAATTAGAATATTTTCTAACAACAGGACATCAAGAAGTTGATGCCAGTCCTACTGATTTAAGTTCAGATGAATTAAACGAAATGATTGATGAAGGCGCGGCTGAAGCTCCGGCAGTAGCCACAGATCTGCCTCCGGCTGAAACTCCACTGCCAGATGCACCTGCGCAAGTTGAAGCTTCAGAACAATCGACTGAAAATTAATTAACTAATTTTTTCTTAAATAAACGAAGACCAATAAAGCTAAATAAGATGACGTAGACGATTAACACCGCGATATGTGCAATATCGATTACACCTATTTCTTTGTATAAAACAGTACGCACTAATTTCACCGCATGAGCCAATGGAAAAACATAGGCTGCTGTTTTTAAGTAGTATGGAATTTCATCTAAAGAAAAGTACGTTCCGCTAATCATCGATAACGGAACAATCACGCCTGAAGTTGAAAACACGAAGCTATCATAATTTTTTGCAATGGCGATCATAATCATACCGAACGAAGCAAAAACTAAACTGAGCAAGAAAAGTACTGGCGCAATTACAAAGAAATTTGGATTAAATAAGCCAAACATCGAGGAAACTAAAAATACGCCTAACACACCTAAAAAACCTTTCGTTGCGGCCCATAGCATTTCACCGAAGAAAATTTGTGTCGTTGAAACCGGAGTTAACAACATGGCTGCATAAGTTTTTTGATACGTAAGCTTTGTATAGTTCGGGTAAGTTGATTCGAAGTACGCCACCATCATGGCTGTCGTACACAAAAGGCCGGCAAAATAAAATTGTAAAAACGACATTCCTTCAATCGAAGCAATGTAGTGACCAAAGCCAAATCCGAAAGCGCCTAAGAACATCAAAGGCTCTAACGTTGTCCAAAACAGCGAAACGATAAACGTTTTTTTAAAGAATAAAAAATTACGAAGCCAAACATTATACATCGTCTAGCTCTTTTCGCGGATCTGGTATCCGGCTAATTTTAAAAAGACATCGTTTAAGTTTGCAGCGCGCACGTAATAATGCGTGTTTTGGATATGACTGATAAAACCTTGTTTTGATTCAGCAGTTTTAAAGAAAATAAATAAATTCTCTTCGTACTCTTGGTATCTTAACCCAGCTTGTTCAACTTTATTGATCCAGTACCCTTTTTCTTTTCCGACTTCTAATTCAATAACTTCTAGGCCAACGTGCTTTTCAATCAGTTCTTTAGCTGTGCCGTGATCTAAAATCACTCCGTGATCAATCATGATAATGCGGTCACAAAGACGTTCAGCTTCTTCCATATAGTGAGTCGTTAGTACAAGAGTTGTATTATTTGATTTTAAACGTTCAAAATAATTCCAAATCCATAAACGAGCTTGAGGATCTAACCCCGTTGTAGGTTCATCCATAAGAATGAATTGTGGGTTATGAATCAACGCACGAGCAATCGCTAAACGACGCTTCATTCCGCCACTTAAAGCTTCAACACGTTTATGCTTAAAATCAGAAAGTTTCATTTCAGCTAACAAGTGTTCAGCTTGCGCTTCGGCCAAATCACGATCCATATTGTGGTAGCGGCCAAATAACAATAAATTTTCTAAAGCACTGAAATCTGTATCTAAACAATCTTCTTGCGGAACCACACCGATGCGTGAGCGAATCTGAGCAATGTCGTTTTTAGTATTTAAACCAAGAACTAAAAGTTCACCGGCTGAAGGAATCACTTGGCCATAAATCATTTTGATAGTTGTGGTTTTGCCGGCACCGTTGGGTCCAAGAATTCCGACACATTCGCCAGGCTTAATTTCAAAAGAAATCCCGTTCACGACTGGAATGCCATCGTAGGTCTTTTTTAAGTTAATCGCGTTGAGAGCTAAAGACATGTAAAAATAGTAACAGCCTAATATTTAAAAGTCTGGAACTTAAAGTCAGCGGCTTGCCTAAGGCCGAGGTCTCAACACTTTCGTCTTGCCGATAAACAATAAACTCAGTAATTCGCAAAAGTTAATAATATAATTATGTAAAGTTATGGGAGTAATAAATTGAGACTCTTTTATAAATCTTTGATATTTTTTGTTTTATTAATTTTTAATTTTGTTCATGCTAACGCAGAGACAGGTATTGCAGCGCAAACACAAGCGCTCTTTGAAAAATACGATTTTGTTAAAAGCCAAATGAACAAACATCCAACTTTAAACTTTGATCAAGAGCTAAGGTTTCTTGGACGAGATGCTTTACTGGTTGAAGCCAGCAGACAGTATTATAAGAATGATTCACCAACCGATGCCTCGCTGAAGCGCCGAACTGAAATTCTTCTTGATAGCTATAACGATGAATGTAGTCGAAATAAAACTTCAACGTTTTGTAAGGGTTTGGCAGACAACCTTGCCGAATATAAAAAAAAGTACGGTGCTGAATACACTCCGCAGGCCATCAAATATCCACAAATCGATCTGAAAAATTACTCCTACACGTTACCTGACGGAAAAGTTTTTGAATTAAAACAAACGACCAACAGACAAACTGCAAGTGCCTCTGCGACTGCTACGACTTCAGCTACAGCAAGTACCTCTGCTGCTGCAAGTACTTCGGCTACACCAGTTGCGCAAGATCCCTCTGCTGTGAGCTGCGAGTGGATGCCAGGCACAAAACGAAGACTTCTTAGCGGCGAAGGCTGCGAAAGCAGTGTTTGTTCAGCCATGGTGATTTGCACTAAAAATGGAAAAAAGATTAAACGTCTTGCTACATGTTCAAGTGATTTATGCGCTGATGGAAAGGCCACTGATTGCCACAAACAATTAGGCTTTGGTTCTACGCGAGTAGCGTTCGGCAATGAAAATTCGTCGCCTCAACAAAAACCCTCTTCACAGCCTAAATCTAACCAACAAAGCACTACCCGTTAGGATATAAAAATTATGAATAAATTAACTATTTTAACTTTGTTATTTGTCTCTTTAAAAAGTTTTGCCGGCACAGATTCAATGATTGAAATTCAAGGTGTGATCGGAAGCACTTTTGATAAAAATAAAGTTCAGGTTTACGACACGTTAGACCAAACTTATTTTCTACCGCGAACTGCCTTTTCAAAAGACACTCGTATAGCAGCAGGTACACCTTTTGTGATCGAAGTTGATGAAAAAATGTATGATTCATTAGACATCAAACCAAGCGATAAAAAAATTAAAGTGCAGATTACTTTAGAAAAGAAAGATAAATAAATGCTAAAGTTAATTTTTTTATTTTTTATCAGCTTCACTTTAACCAGCTCTCTAGTGTTGGCGCAAAAAGGGCCGCCAAAAAGTGCGGCTATGGCCATAATAAATGACGAAAATTTCGATGCTTCCATGTATGAATCAGGTCCGGTTGGAGCAGTTGTGACTACACTCATCACCGCCTGCGCTGGTATTTACGATGTTGTGAACTATTCTTGCTATTACGGAAAAAAAGCTTTTGGCTCTAATAAACAATCGGCCGCTACTGCAAAAAACAACGGAGCTTCTGGCACATGGGTTAGTCCTTTACGCACGATCGATCCAGCGTCTTTGGCAAAAGGTAGCAAAGAACCTTCTACCACTAGACAAGTTGCCACACAAAATAAACAGACACCCACTGAATCTACTTCAGGCTGTGTTTGGGATCTTACACGCCCACCGCGCCTTATCACGGCGCCAGGCTGTAGCACGGCTGGCAAACGTATTTGTAAAGGACAAGTTATCTGCGGCAACAAAAGCCGCGTAGCAGTTTGTTCAGAAAATTTTTGCAAAGAGAATACTGCTACCGAGTGCGCCAAACAATTGCGATACTCAAGTAAAGTTGTGAACTAGCTTTCCCATAGCCCAAAATAAAAAACCCGGTTTTTACACCGGGTTTTTTTCGTTTTAACTAGTCTTTATTTTTAGGTGGTTTAGGACGCTTATGCGGATCTAACTCACGGCAACGGATACGGATGTTTTTCGGAGTTACTTCGATTAACTCAGAATCTTTGATCCATTCCATAGCTTGCTCTAACGACATTGGTTTAACTGGTACTAAGCGGATCGCTTCATCGGCACCAGAAGCACGAACGTTCGTTAATTTTTTCTCTTCGCAGATGTTAACGATCATATCGTTATCTTTAGCGTTCTCACCAACGATCATACCTTCGTAAACATCCTGAACCGGTTGTACGAACATGCGACCACGTTCTTGTTTAAACCAGATCGCGTAAGCTGTTGTAACACCTTTACGATCGGCGATCATCGCGCCATTTAGACGAGAGTTGATATCACCACGGTAGTCATCCCAACCAGCGAAGTTTGTATTTAATAAACCAGTACCACGAGTATCAGTTAAGAACTCAGAACGGTAACCGATTAAACCACGAGAAGGAATACGGAATTCTAAACGCGTACGACCAGAACCTTTTTGAACCATGTTCGTCATTACACCTTTACGGATACCTAACTTCTCAGTTACAGCACCAACGTAAGCATCTTCGATATCGATAACCGCGTCTTCCATCGGTTCAAGTTTTTTGCCGTTTTCTTCTTTGAAGACAACTTGCGGTTTAGAAACTAATAACTCGAAACCTTCACGGCGCATTTGTTCGATTAATACACCTAATTGTAACTCACCACGACCGATAACTTTGAAAGCATCAGTAGCAGCCGTTTTTTCCATACGGATAGCAACGTTGTATAATAATTCTTTCTCTAAACGATCTAAGATCTTACGAGAAGTAACTTGTTTACCTTCCATACCAGCGAATGGACCGTTATTTACAGAGAAGATCATTCCTACTGTAGGCTCATCAACTTTGATACGTGGTAATGGACGTGGATCAATTGCAGAAGTGATTGTATCACCGATCGTGAAATCTTCGATACCAGCAACGATAGCGATATCACCTGCACCGATTTCCTGAACCGGAACTTGTGAATTGATGTGGTAAGAGAATAACGCAGAAACTTTAACTTTCTTTTGTCCGTTTTCTTGAACGCAAACTACTTCGTCACCAACTTTGATTGTACCAGAACGAACACGGCCGATCGCTAAACGACCAACGTACTCATTGTAACCGATGTTAGAAACCATAATTTGTAATGGTTGATCCATGTCAGCTTTTGGAGGTGGAACTAAGTTAACGATAGCATCGTATAAACACTCTAAAGAGTTTGTTTTTACGTTTGGATCAAGAGTTGCCATACCTTCACGCGCGATCGCGTAAACAGTGTGGAAATCACATTGTTCTTCGTTAGCATCTAAGTCGATGAAAAGATCGAAGATCTCATTGTGAACTTCTTGGATACGAGCATCTGGACGGTCGATCTTATTGATAACAACCATAACTTTTAAGTTTTGCTCTAATGCTTTTTTTAATACGAAACGAGTTTGCGGTAATGGACCTTCAGAAGCATCGCAAAGGATGATCGCGCCATCTACCATGTTAAGAACGCGTTCTACTTCTCCACCGAAGTCACTATGGCCCGGAGTATCTACGATATTGATTTTAATATCTTTGTAAGTGAACGACGCATTTTTTGCCGCGATAGTGATACCGCGTTCTTTTTCAAGATCCATAGAATCCATCAAACGTTCTTCAACAGCTTGATTGTCACGGAACATACCCGCTTGTTTGATTAAGTGATCTACCAGAGTTGTCTTCCCGTGATCGACGTGCGCGATAATCGCGATATTTCTAATTTTCTTTGGATCTTGAATCATTCGTTTTTTCCTTCGTTGTTAAAATACAAAAATCTAAAAAATAAATCTAAACTATGTGCTTTAGCGCACTAACCGTGCCCGCCCATAAGAAATTCCTCATGAGACGTGTCTTCCTGGTCAAAGTCTGAAATTGAACGAAAGAAGTCTAGCGCACAAGACAAGACTTCGTCATTATTCTTCAACTGAAAAATATCTTTTCTGAACTGGGCAGCTCCTGGATATCCTGTTGAAAACCAAGAAGCAAATTTTTTCAGCTGAATACCTAGGATATGCTCTGAACAGTGTGTCTGTAAAGCCACATGCAGGTCCTGAAATATGCCATGGTAGTTGCGTTTAAGGTCCGAACGCACTGGTTCGTTCTTCCATAAGCTTAAGGCATCAGCAAAAATAAGTGGATTTTTAAGAGCACCGCGACCAATAAGGACTCCATCGCAGCCCGTTTCTTTAAGGCGCTTAACAGCAGATTGTGGAGTTAAGATATCGCCGTTTCCTAATAAAGGAACTTTTGTTTTCGCTTTAAGGTCAGCGATAAAATCCCAATCAGCTAAACCAGAATAACCTTGGGCACGTGTACGACCATGAATAGCGACCCAAGTGATACCCGTATCATGCGCTAAGTTACAAACATCAAGAGCATTTCTTTGAGTTTGATCCCAACCTGTTCTGATTTTGATCGTGACCGGAATTTTTACGGCTTTAACACAAGAACTTAAAACCTTTTCCATCGTCACAAGATCTTTCATCATTGCAGATCCTGCGCCCTTTTTTACAACTTTTGGAACCGGACAACCGAAATTTAAATCGACGAAATCAGCTCCCAGTGATTCAGCCACTTGCGCCCCTTTAGCGATGGTCTCTGCGTCTTCGCCGAAAAGCTGAATCCCAATCGGGCGTTGGCTTTCGTCGTAACTCATTAATTGCATTGTGCGTTCAGATTTGTATTCGATTCCCGTTGCAGAAACGAGCTCTGTCACAACCACCGAAGCGTCTAGTTTTCGCATGAAACTACGGAACGCATGGTCAGTAATTCCAGCCATAGGGGCTAGCACGAAAGGATTCTTCTTTAGAGCGTCTAAAGGATTGATTCTATTAAGATTTGTTGAGGTTGCCGACATGCGGTTTGTTTATGCCTAAGTTCAGATTTTCCGTCAACAAATTGCTAAATTTCAGATTCCTTGGTAATATTTCCAATTCCCCGGTGATGAACCGGAAATGGGAATGGAGTCTCTTTGAACGATATAGCGGCTATTAAAAAACCTTACTATCACTGGTTAGAGCGTGCTCAATTGGGCCAGCTCGATTTTGCCGTGATTCAGCTGCCACAGTTTCTGAATGAGCAGTATATAGCCACTATTCAAGAGCAGATCTCGACGCTTAACTTAGAGCTATTTCCCCTTCCCAAAACGCGCACTTACGAATCTTTCGATACCCGTAGCCACAGCATGGTTTCGGATTTGTTAAGAGGAAAAAACTACAGCTTTAACCGCAATACTTATCAAGAACTGACTGATGTGATTTCTGTTTATCTAAAAAACGAAACACGTTTGTCGTTAGATCAAATCGGCAATTACGATTTGGGTGTTACTTTAGCGCGTGAATTAAATCCGGTGCTGATTGAGAAGCAATTCGCTTTTCAAACGGCCAAAGAACGTCTGCGTTTAAGAAACTTCATGAAATTCTTAGGTCGCTTCGAAGCGCAACAAAACGAATATCTTATTGGTTTTGTGCTTCTTGAAATGATCGACAATTTTTTTGTTCTTCGCCAAAAGTTTCCTGAATTTAAAGTTTATTTATCGCTTGATATCGCGGGCATTAAATATGGTTTAGAAATTTCCGAACTACATGTACAAAAACCGATGTTCGGTGAATATTTTATTAAACCGATTGAAGAAAAAAATATTCCGTATTTAGGTGGCGCGGCTTTAACGCAAGATCGCTCGTCCGCTGAATCGCAAGATGAAATTCATCTTTACCCTTCAACCGTAAATCTTAAAACCGGATTATTCACGGCTGTGCCTTTAGAAAAAGCCGGCCGCAGTGATGATATTGCTTTTAGTTATTTAGGCCCTGAGTACGAAAAATCAGGTGCTGACCGTATTTATAAAAATCACTCAAGCATTGCGTCGATTAAAAGTTTTTTAACCGAACACAATATTCATTATTCATTTACGCAAAATCCAGTCGCGGTTAAGCCAGAAAAATACGGCATTAATCTGCAACACTACATGGAGCCTGGATTTGAAAGTATTTTCTACTCTTTATGGAGTGAGTTTACTTTTCAAAATGATGTGTACCGCGTTCATAACACGCAGCTAACAACTGATTTATTATTACAGACAGCCTTGCAAGGTATTTCGTATTTATCAGATGCTGAAAGAAAAGATTTAGCAGCCCAACGTAAGGGTTTAAAACGCGACAATGATTTGCGTGTGTTAAAACACCAAGGTGTTGCTTGTTTGATGATCGTTGAAACTTGCCGTCATGTTTTAAACCGTCCGTTAACAACAGGGCAGTTCAACTTAACAGACGAACAGTTCTTAGAAGTTTTAGAAAATAATATTTTCGATTTATTTAAACGTTCGATTCTTGTGGATAAGTTTGGGGAAATTAACCCGTACGAACGCAAGCTAAGCGCTTTTTTATCTGAAAAAGTTTATGCGTTTTTTAAATTTGCTTTAAAAGAAGTTTTAAAAATCGTTCGCGTTAACACGCGCTACTTAGTTTTAAAAAATCAGATTATCGAATTAACTGACTTTGATAAATTTACTGCCGAATCTTTATTGGTTTGCCTTGAGCCGTTAATGTTTGAATCAAAGGGCGATATTTTTACTAAGTCTTCGTCGAAATATCTAGAACTTGTCGCTGATTCATTAAAATCAAGCGAACCTTTTGAGCCGATTTATACGGGCTTTAACCTGCAAGCTGAACTTGCAAATCAGTACATTCGTAAAATCAAAATTTCTGATGAAACTTTACCGCTAATGTATAACAAAATGTCTGACCTGGCTGCGCAAGGTTGGGATGTTTTCATTAACACTAAATCTTTAGAAAAATTAGGCGAAGACGATTTTAAATCTGAAATCACCGTGAATAATTCTAAAACTGACTGGTTTGAATTATCTCCGAAATTATTTTTTAAAGGTATTGAAGTTAATCTTGAAGATGTGAACTTTTCTGGAAAAGGCACACAAACTTTAAGCGGCATTATGTTTTACAAAGGCCGCCCGTTTTTAATTGACCCAAATTCTATTCCTAAATTTGCTGCTTTAGAGAAATTCTGGGAAAGAATTAAAAGTGATACTTTAAATAAAGGCGTGCGCGGTGAAAAAGAATTCGTGCGTTTACCAAAATCACAAATCTTAGAATTATTAGCCCTAGCTGAATCAGGAACTAATATTGTTTCTGATCATCCTTATTGGAACGAAATTCATAATTTCTATAAAAATTTAGGTAAAGCTGAAACACAAATCAAATTATCAGATAACCTTCAGGGTATTTTAAAAGAGCATCAGCTTGTGGGCACACAGTGGATTCATGATCTTTATAAATTAAACCTTGGTGGAATTTTAGCTGACGACATGGGTCTTGGTAAGACCCTTCAGGTATTAGCTTTCTTAGATGAACACCGAAAGCAAAACAAATCATGGTCTTTAGTGGTTGTGCCGACATCACTTTGTTTTAACTGGGAATCTGAAGCACGAAAGTTTACTCCAGATTTACAGGTTGAGATCTTCAGCGGTTCTAAGAAAAAAGAATTATTAGAAAAAGCTGGCCAAGAACACAAAGTGATTATTGCCACTTACGGTTTATTAACTGAACACGAAGATTTCTTCTCGCAAGTTTTGTGGGATGTAATTATTTTCGATGAAGCTCAGAATTTAAAAAATCTTTCTTCGAAAAGAACTTCGTCATCGCGTTTATTAAAAGCTAAATTTAAATTAGCCCTTTCAGGTACGCCACTTGAAAATAATTTTATGGATTTCTTCTCTCTGACAGATTTAGTTCTGCCAGGATCAATGGGAAGCTATAAAATATTTCAAGAGCAGTTTGGCCCTGGAAAAACAATAGATCCGCAAGATGTACAGTTTTTAAAATTAAAAATGCGCCCGATCGTTTTACGCAGAACTAAAGATTCAGTGAATTTAAATCTTCCTAAAAAACTTGAAGAATCAATTCGTTTTGAATTCAGCGAAAAGCAAATCGAGATTTATAAGAAGCTTGCGATTTCGCATAACGATCAGGTAAATCAGATTATTTCTGAAAAAGGACAAACATCTTCGCAGCTGGCGATGTTGACGGCTCTTTTACGTTTACGCCAGGCGTGCTCTGATCCAAGTGGTATTCCACAAGTGAAGTTCACGGAAAATCCGCCGAAGATTGCGCATATCTTAGAATGTGTGAAAGAACATATTGAAGAAGGTAAGAGCGTTCTTATCTTTACGCAGTTCTTAGCTACGTTAGAAAAAATCTCTGGTTTATTTACGACAAATAAAATTCCTTTTTATACACTTCATGGCAGCGTTTCAAATAAAGCCCGCCGTGAAATTTTAGAATCGTTTCAAAACTCAGAAACTCCGCAAGTGTTATTGATGACCTTAAAAACCGGCGGTGTGGGTTTAAATTTAACCAAGGCTTCTGTCGTTTATCATATTGAACCTTGGTGGAATCCGGCTGTTGAAAACCAAGCGACAGATCGTTCGCACCGCTTAGGCCAGAAAAACGATGTTCAGGTTTACCGTCTATTAATGAAAGATTCGGTTGAAGAAAAAATCGAACTTCTTAAGCTTAAGAAAAAATCTTACTTCGACGCTCTGTTTTCAGACTCTGAGTCATTCGAAAAAATCATGAATGGCAGCGGTCAACTCAGTGCAGAAGACTTTAAATTCTTACTGGGCCTCTAGTCACTGGCCCATAGTCTAGTCCAATAAAGACATTTTCGTTGGCTATAAATAAAGATTCATTGATCATAATATAACACTTTTTTTTCAACGGAGGTTAATATGTTGAAATCTTTATTAGCAGTTCTAGCAATCGGTTTATTCTCTACAGCAGCAATGGCGAACGACGCTGGTTGCGGTCTTGGTAGCATGATTATCACTAAAAACACTAAAGTAATGCAAATTCTTGCAGCTACTACGAACGGTACTTTCGGTTCGCAAACTTTCGGTATCACTTTCGGTACTTCTAACTGTTCTGCAAACGGTATCGTACAAAATGACAAACAAATTCAGTACTTCGTAGAAGTTAATCAAGCTGAATTAACTCGTGAAATGGCTCAAGGTCATGGCGAAAAATTATCTACTTTAGCAGCATTAAATGGTTGTGCTTCTCAAAACCAAATTTCTGCTTTCAATGCTAAAGCTCAATCAAGCTTTTCTACAATCGTTCCAAATGCTAAAACGTCTGCAGTTGACTTTGTTAGCAACATGAAGTCTGCTTCTGTAGCAGATGCATGCCACGGTTCGTAATTTAGTTTTTTTAGTTTTACTATTAGTGAAAGCCTCACATGCGTGGGGCTTTTCTATTTCTGATTCTAAGGCCACTCGCCTGCAAAGCTATCTTCAAAAAGCCAATCAAGAAAAATTATGGAATGATCCCCGTTGGTTAGCTTTAGGCCACTACGAAAAAAAATATTTTAGTTACAGCTCACCTTTCACAGAAGGTTTATTCTTAAATCCTGAAGGCGCTGCATCTCCGCAAAAAGAATTAATCACAACTATTGAATTACTTTACGGCGAAAACGATCAAAAATTGCAATGTCGTTATTTAGCGCGCACGAAATGGTTAAACATCGCTTTGCAAGTTGATCCTGAAGATGTTCTTCCGTGTGAAGAGCGCCAAGCCTGGAAAAAACAACTCAACGTTAAAGGTGTATCTTTAATTTTTGCCGCTAGCGATATGGGTAATGCCTCTTCAAGCTTTGGCCACACCTTTTTAAAAGTTATTAATCCTGAAAATGCTAAAAACAAAGACCTGATCGATTATGGAATCAACTACGCAGCCGATGCGGATTCGAGCGAAGGTTTGTTTTACGCCTTAAAAGGTTTGTTTGGAATGTATAGCGGACGCTTCACAATGCTTCCGTATCACCAAAAAATTCGTGAATACATTAATCTCGAAGGCCGTGATATCTGGGAATACTCTTTAAATTTTACCCCAGAAGAAACTGACTTTTTAGTCGATCACTTGATTGAAATGGAAAACGCACGAGCACCCTATTATTTCTTTAGCGATAATTGCTCGTACCAAATTCTTAAAACTCTTGAAGTGGTTCGACCCGAATTAAAACTATCGCAAGAGTTTCAATATTTTACGATTCCGATTGATACGGTGAAAAAATTAACCCGACTTTCTGAACCACCTTTTTCAGAACGTAAATATAAAAAGTCGTTAAAGACCGATTATTTAGAATCTTTCGCCCAACTTGGAATTTTGCAAAAAAAAGCCTTAGATTCAGCGGTTAAAGATTTAAACATTCCTGATGATTACGAGTTAACTAAACTTGAAAAAGCCCAAGTTTACGAAACAGCGATGAAGTTTTATTCTTTACGCGCATTTACCACTGATAAAGATTACGATGATCAAAAATACCAGCTTTTTCTAAAACGTGCGGCTATGGGTATTGTGGCCGGTGCAGATCTAGTTTCAAAACCCGAGCCCCCAGAAGATAGTCATGATTCATCAGCTATTTATTTTGGTGTGGGTCAATCTGATTATTCAGGTAAAGATGTTAAATACTCTTCGTTAAAATTCAGACATGCCTTACACGATTTAGAACAGCAAGATTTCGGAACAGTCACTTTCAGTCAAAATGAAATGGCTTCGATAGAAGCGCGCTACATCACTGAAGACGGTGATAAAAAAGATTTTTACGTTCATAAATTTACTTTTTTAAATCTAATTAATTTAAATCCAGTCACTCAACTTGATAAAAATTTTTCATGGAAATTTCGTGCCGAACTTGCGAACGATATGCAGACTTTTGCTTCAAATGTTTTTCATCCTGATGTGGAAGCCTCTGGTGGTTATAGCTTTGACCTAAAACTGTTTGACCGCTCACGTATCGGTTATTTTGTGACCGCAAGACACTGGCAAGAAAACTTAAACAGTGTAGGCCCTGAAATTTTATTGGTCAGCCGTTTAAATGATGTACTAGGTTATTCACTGGATCTAGCTTATTTCAGCCAAGCTGATCATTCGGATTTTTTTCGTTACCGCACAAAACTAAACTACACGTTTAAGAAAAACTACGACGTGCAGTTCGGTGTTGAAAATGGTTTCAAAGATGAAACACATTACCAGCTTAATCTTGTGTGGAATTTTATTCTGTAGTTACTCAATCCAAGTAACACGGTTTTCTAACTGACGTGGCGCTTTCGGTGGATTGTGATCTGGGTAGCCGATTACAATTCCGCATAAAAGTTCTAACTCGCCTTTTTTGTATTCAGGAAGTTCTGTGACTCCTAAAAATTTATCGACATCTTCTTTGATTTCAAGAGGCGCACCCATTGTGCAACAACCTAAGCCTTCAACTTGGCACGCTAGATTAATATTTTGCACAGCCATGTAAACGCTACCGATGCTTGTGTGATAACGTTCTTCATTGTCGTTATGCGAATAACAAAAAACTAAAACCGGCGCATCACCTAAGGTGAAGAAAAATCTTTCGGTAAAATCATACAAAGATGGCTTTAGACGTTTTTGTAAAACGTCTTTAATACCTAACCAAGATTTTTGTGAATACTTTAAATACTCGTCACGCTTCTGTCCTTGCACGACAAAAAAGCGCCAGTTCTGACGGTTTTTTCCAGAGGGGGCATGAAAGGCGGCTTGTTGAAACATTCTTTCTAAAACTTCGCGCGGCACAGGGTCTTTTTTAAATTTGCGGATAGATTTACGACTTTGGACGAGTTCGTAGAATTCTTGTGACGTCATTTGACCCCCTTAGGCTTATAGAACAAAATAATAGCTATGAATCAGCCCGTTGAAAATGAAAAATCAATATCAATCCCCCTATTAATAGGAGCGTTGGTGATTTCTTTGGTTTTTGCAATCGGTTCATCAATGGGTTCAGTTCGTCGCATTTTTACGCCTTCGACTGAAGAGCGTAAGATTTTAGCCAAAGCTTTTGCCCAATATCAGGAAAAGATGTTTGTGATCTTTAAGATCAAAACCAATACCGGTATTGAAATTGAAATTTATCTGAAAGATCCAAACACCAATAATCAGGTCTTTAAACAGCGTTTTCCGTTAAATGACGATGCCGAGGCTTATTTAATGGTGAATAACAATTCGATGAATTTAGGCTTAGTTGATATTAACACTGACGGACAAATGGATATTATTGCACCTACCGTCGATAAAAATGGAAACTCGCGTTTAAATGTATTTCAGTTCAATCCTGAATTAGATTCTTTTGTGCCTTACGTAGAAGGCGCACCTTAACACTCGGCTATTTATTCTTTAAAACAAAACGATAAGTTCGTGTACGACGAGATATTTTTTCGTAATAATTTCCGGCCAAGTAACCGTTATCTAATTTGTAAAATTGAAAGTAACTTTGGCCTTGAGGAGTTTCGATCACTAAAGCATCTCGCCCGACCAGCTGAACGCCATTATCACTTGTAAATTCATGTTTGCTAGGAGCTTGGCCGGCTTTATTTAATTGATAGTTGCCAATGACATTTGATTTAGCTCCATCAGCAGGTGCTGCTAAATCAATTTTTAAGCCATAGATCACTTCGTTGCGGTTATTCACAGCCGAACCCTCATAAGATCCCCAGAACTTAGAATAATCTTTTAAAATGGCTTCTTTTGAAATATCACCTAATTTTCTTGGGCGAATACGTAATTTTCGCAATAACTCAAAAACTTCTTGGGCTGATTTTGATTCAGCCAATCTTCTTTCATTACCGATAATCGTTTGATCGACATTTTCTTTAGGTTCGTCTTTGGCTAATTCACCAGATCCATCGGCGTCGTCAGGAAGTGAACCCTCTTCACCTACCACACTGTCTGTCGCATTTAACATTGTTGTTGCCGATACTGACGCCGCAGAAGATACCGCTTGTGGTGCACTCGATACCGAAGATGGCGGAATGATCTCAAACTGTTCTGCTTGTTCTTCAGGTGCTGGTACTTCTTTGGGTGGCTCGGTGCGTTTTAGAAACGCAAAATAAGCTAACACCAAAATAAGTACCGCAACTAAAAATTTACCCATTAGTTTTTCGTCGTGGGCTTTTTATTATTTAAATCACGCCATGATTTTCCTTGGCGCGCTTTTGGATCAATCTGAAATGTTTTAACCGCGGCATTGTGCGCTTCTAAACTTTCAGAAAATTGATGAGTTCCATCATTATGGCTTACGAAATATAAATACTTCGATGGCATTGGTTTTAAAGCCGCTTGTAAAGCTTCTTTACCCGGATTTGAAATCGGAGCCGGCGGAAGACCATAAATTGTGTACGTGTTATATCTGGTCGGCGTTAATAAATCGGTGCGCGTAATGTTTTTAGGCATTTGCCCACGTGCTAAAGCTACCCCATACAAAACTGTAGGATCAGTTTGTAAACGCATATTTTTATCTAAACGATTATGAAACACCGAAGACACCAAAGGACGTTCTTCCTTAGCACCCGTTTCTTTTTCAACGATACTTGCAAACGTCACCAACTGATTACGATTCCATTTACGTTGAGGAAAATTTTGGTTAAACGTCATCAGTTCTGGTTGAATTTCAGCGTACACCGATAAAAATCTTTTCACCATTTGCGTGATGATATCTTTTTGGGTGTCAAACTTAGTTACTTTGTATGTTTCAGGAAATAAATAACCTTCTAATGAATCTAATGGTTCACCTAAAAGTGATTGAATAAATTCTTTATCACGAAATAAAGTTAAAGCTTCTTGTTTTGTGCCGTAGTTATTTTTTTCTAAAAGATCAGCGATATCCCACATATTAAGGCCTTCAGCCACTGTGAAATTACGTGCCACGCTTTTACCTGAAGTAACAACCGCTAAGATTTCATCCGGAGTCATCGCCGCATTAAGAGCGTATTCGCCGCGCTTAAGTTTTGGACTCATGCCACGGTAACGTGAATACCACTGGAAAAGCTTGGCATTTTTAATAAGTTTCGCTTTTTCTAGATTCTGCGCCACCGTTGGCATTGACTGCCCCGGATTTACATCAAATAGAACTTCTGTTGTATCGCTGCTGTAACCAGTTTTTAAAAACTGATAACCAAAAAACCCAACGGCAATACCCACAGCGACAATAAAAAACGTTGTTGCAGAAAGTGTCGTCTTCATTTTTTTATTCAAGAGTTACTCCAGGAAGTAACTTAGCCTTATCAAGTGATGTTGGATCTTCTAAACTAGCTAATGGCACAGTTGTGTACTGAACCGCAAAGTGAGCTGATGGTCTGTCATTGCCCGATTTACCCATACCACCAAACGGTAAGCGTGAGCTTGCGCCATTTGTTGTACGGTTCCAGTTTAATAAACCAACGCGCGCTTTTAAAATCGCTTCGTTATAGAGTTCTCTGTTTTTAGTAAATAGCGCCATCGCTAAGCCGTAGCCTGTTGAATTCACCATTTCCATTGTATTT
Source organism: Pseudobdellovibrio sp. HCB154 (assembly GCF_046267985.1). GTDB lineage: Bacteria > Bdellovibrionota > Bdellovibrionia > Bdellovibrionales > Bdellovibrionaceae > Pseudobdellovibrio. The sequence continues at coordinate 3,221,322 of NZ_CP176530.1, forward strand.
TCAAAATCGCTTGAACGATAAATCGCTACATTCGGGCCAAAGATTTCTGTTTTTTGGTAAACCGAATTTTTATCAAATGATTTTACTAAATGAATTGATGGCGTTACGTAGTGACCTTTGTTTTCTAAATCTAAAGATTTACCACGCATTAAGTTTTCACAATTTTCACGATTCGCCATTTCTTGAAAACGGATATATTTTTCAACCGCACCACCGTTAATCAATGGACCCATAAATGGATTTTTCGCCCAGTGACCGATTGTTAATTTTTTAGCTGTTTTGTAAAAACGCTCTGTAAATTCGTCAGCAATTTTATCATGTAAAATCACGCGTGAAGTTCCAGAACAACGTTGGCCTGTAGACATGTAAGCGCCTACGATAGTTTCGTAGATTGCTTTATCCATATCAGCATCATCCCATACCACAGTGGTATTTTTACCGCCCATTTCAAGCGCTAAAATTTTCCAGTAGTGGTTTAACGTTTCTTGTTTAATTTTAAGGCCCACTTCGTATGAGCCGGTAAATAAGATACCATCAATGGCTTCGTGAGCGACAAGTCTACGACCTGTTTCAGCTTCACCGTGAATCATATTAAATACACCCGCTGGGAATTGCGCTTTTTCGAAAATCTGCGCATATAATTGACCGACATACGGTGTTTGCTCAGACGGCTTATAAACAATTGTATTACCCGTCACTAGGCCTGGAATAATGTGACCATTCGGTAAATGTGCTGGAAAGTTAAAAGGCCCGATCACCGCCATCACACCACGTGATTTAAAACGGATCACACCTTCAACTTGTGGAAGTGCATTTGGAATATGTTCTTCTTGAACCAGTTTTAAAGATTCATTCAGTGTTACATCAATTTTTGCTGATAAAGCTTTGGCTTCAGAGGTCGCATCCCATAAAGCTTTACCTGTATCGCGGGCGATCGCTTCAGCCATTTCAGCTTCGTGAGCCACGAACAATTCTTTTAAACGTAAGCAGTATTTTTTTCTTTCATCTAAAGAAAGTTTCGCCCAAGGAAGGTACGCTTTTTTAGCTGCTGCGATAGCGTGCTCAACATGATCTAAGCTATAGCTTACCGTCATGATTTCATCAGACAAGTCTGCTGGAGAAATATCTTTGAATTGGCCATCGGATTTTGGTCCTTTAACAAATTGACCATTAATAAAATCACCTAAGAATGGAGTAGTTTTGTAATTCATGTGTTTAAGCCTTCTTCCCGAAATCAAAAGGCGTTACGAACACCTCTTGGTCTAAATCTAATTTTAAGCGATCACGTGTTTTTGCAGGAACTGCCACATAGCCATCTTGGATATCGTACGCCGTTAACATACATTTGAAATCGTCGCTGCCGATACCGACCAAGCCCATTTGTTTAAATGAAGCATCTTTTCCTTCAGACACACGTAATTTTTTACCCATTTTGATTGGCAAAATCTTTTCTGTTTCACAGCCGTAATGTGGACCACCATCAAAAGGGTCAACTTCATCTAAATACTGAAAGCCGATGCTTTCTAATAAATGTTGCGCAGGCTTTGTCGCTTCACCCACACGGCCCAGCACTAAACGTGCTTTTGAATCTAATAACGATAAATAAATATCTTCTTCTGGAAATAACGATTCGATAAATTCTTTATTCGTTTGCGAAAGCGCATCTGCTTCTTGGTACGGAAGACCTGTAAAACGGCGGCCTAAAGCTTCCCAGAATTCAGAGCGGCCTTCATCAGTTAACGGCGGAGTTAATTCGCATAACACGCGGTTTTCAAAACGTTCAGGATTTAAAGCCATGTAAACAAAACGGCTTAATGAAATTTGTTTACCTAAACGTTCTGGTCTTCTGCGGTATGCTTTATCAACTAATAAACCACCGATCTCTGTTGGTCCGTCAGTGTCTAATTGAAAACGTAAAACCTGGTGAATAAACCCGATTCCTAAATCTTGTGAAAAGTGATCGCGTTTTAAAATTTTAAAATAACAGTGCGGAACTTCTTCTGAACCGTGTTTTGCAATGATTAAAGAGCTTCCGACAACCATTTGTTCTTCAACATCTTCAACCACGAAAATATATTCTGATTTATGTTTTGGAAGTTCACCGGCAAACGAAGCTTCGCTTCTGGCGATTTTTTCGGTAATGATTTTTCGATCACCCGGTAAGTTTAATAAGTTAAACTGCTTCGCTAAATCTGTTAATTGCGTAATATCGTCTTTGCTAACTGCTCTTACAATAAAGCTCATAAACAAAACCTTTCGATCATTCTTTGGTAAAATGACGTCATTAATTCTAAATGTTTAATTTCCACATGTTCATTGGGCGTATGAACATTGGTTTCTCTTTTTCCGGCACCGATACAGATACACTCAATACCGATACGTGAAAAAAGGCTTGCTTCATTTGTTGAAGCTAAACTTGTGCATTGGCTTTTTTGCCCTAATTTTTCTAATTCGGCCAGAGCACCTTTAATCAAAACTGATTTCTCATCCGTACGAAACGGACGTTTATAATCTTGCAGGCGAAATTCGGCGCCGACTTGTTCGCAGGCACGTGATATCATCTGCATCCATTTTTCGTACTCTTCTTGCTTAACGTTCGGAAGAATACGGCAAGAGCCTGAAACCAAGATGTGGTCTTCAAAAGTTCTGATGACCCCCACACTGATTGTTGAATGCTCCGGCGTAAACACTTTATCCACCACTGACTTCATCTCATTTTGAACTTCGTTCATGGTGCTATATAAAAAATTAACTTTTCTGATCACTGGATCTTTAAATGAAGCAGCCACATCTAATTCCACCATAGCTTGGTTGGGAATCATATTCTGGCGTGTCCCTGCATCCATTTCCACGATCACCACGTTGTCTGGCATTTTTGATAAATAATCAAAAAGCTTTAACGCTGCACTTTCACCTAAATGCGGAGTTGAAGAGTGGGCACTTTTTCCTGAGAAAATTTTTGTCTGCGTTGAAGTGTGTTCTGACAACGCTTTATTTTTTTTGTACTCAGTCTCTTCGTTGCTAAATGGAATACGCATTTCAACTGTCGCGTAACCTTTAGCGGCGTTGACTATATTTAAATCTGAAGGGTCACCGATTAGCGCATACTTCGCATTAATTTTATTTTTGCGAATAAGCTTTAAAGCCCCTTGCATTCCTGTTTCTTCGCCGAAGGTTCCAACTAATACCGGTTGCAGTGTAGCAAATTTTTTATCTTTAAGCTGAGCCAAGGCTTGCAGCTTACATAAAAAATCTAATTTAACTTCGGCAGAACCTAATCCATAAATGCGACCATCTTCAATAACCGCATCGAATGGATTAAAATTATTTTTCTTCCATAAAGAAAAGTTACCAGGATCTACCGTATCAAGATGCGCTTGTAATAAAAATTCGCTACGCCCGGCTTGAAACGGCTCCAAACGAACAATGATGTTCGCTTGGGTGATTCCGTTTTGCATTTCTTGCTGAACTTCAACATCAAGCCCAAGACCACGGGCAAGTGTTGCCAAATACTCTGCAGCTTCCAAAGCAGAAATCTGCGGAGAGCTATCAATTGCTATAAGCTTTCGGCAGCTTCCGATAAAATCAAAAGATTCTCCTGCAGAGACTTGGGTTGCAAGCAAACTAAAGTCCTTCTTGCACCGTTTTTTCAATCACTTCTAAAGCTAAGGCAATATCTGAATCTTGGATAACTGCTGGCACTAAGAAGCGAATGCGAACCGGATCTTTACCGCAAGTAAATGCGATGATTCCGTTTTTAAATAATTTTTTAACAAATAATTCAGCTTGTTCTTTTTTACCTTCAAACGGCGTGAATGCGATCATTAATCCCATACCACCAGCGTCTGTTAATAAACCTTTGCAAGTTGTTTCATTTAAACGATTGATGCCGTGAATGAAATGATTGTGAATTTGTTGAATGCGGCCATTAGGTCCGATGTAACCTTCTTCAAGCATTTCTAACATTTCAAGACCAGCTGTCATAGAGCTTGTGCCACCAGAGAATGTTCCGGCGATCAAACCTGGTTTTGGATTGTACTCTTCAGTGTAAAGTGTGCAGCCTAATTGAACTGTCTTAGCTAAAGTTACGATATCTACGTATTCTCCTAAATTCATTGTTTCAAATGCGAAGAATTCACCAGTACGTGCGAACGTTTGAACTTCATCAGCCCAAACTGCAATGTGCTGTTGTTTACAGAAAGCTAACATTGGTTCATAGAATTCACGTGGCGTCGGAACGAAACCACCTTCACCTAACATCGGCTCAAAAGAAAATGCAGCGATTTGTTTATCAAATTTAGCCGCGTGTTCTTTTAAAGTGCGTAATGCATTTTCTGCTGATTTAGGATCTTTTTTATCGTAGTTCGGAATACGTAATACTTCGTTGTATTCTGGAAGACCTTGTTTGTACGCCGGATTATCAGTCACTTCAGCCATCATTGTTGAACGGCCAGCGAAAGCATTTTTCATTGCTACGATCATTTTGGCTGGAGAATTTTTTTGACGAGCCATTTTGATCGCGTTTTCATTCGCCATAGTTCCGCAAGTTGAAAACCAAGCATGCTTAAGACGAGATTTGCGACCAGCAATTTGAACTAACTTTTCAGTGAGCTTGATGTAGTCGTTATTTGGTTGAAGGTTACCTTGCATGATCACATCAGATAAAGCACCACGAACAGCCGCTTTCATCACACGTGGGTGCGAGTGACCCATTAAGTGAATACCGATACCGTTGATTAAATCCATTTTTACAGAGCCATCTTCAAGTTCTACGTAAACACCTTGGCCTGCACCTGTGCCGATGTACGGGTGATAAAGTGGACGACCGCGAAGCGCCGCGATGTGATCCATTTTGTTTTTATTTTTTTCAACTAAAGTTGGTTGAGGAGGTTGAATTGTTTGAATGGCGCTGTTGATTACCATAACTTCATCAACAAGATCATTCACAAGACCTTCTACAACTGGGTCGTGGTCAAGTTTTCTGCCGGTTAAAAGTTCGTCTGCATTTTGCACTTTGGCGATAGCGCCTTTGATAGCTGATAACATGGTTCTTTCCTCGTATTTATAGAGAGTGTTTTTAGGTACATAGAATACCTTGTTGCAACGAGCTATGACAAGGAAAGCACTCCTCCATTAGACTTTCTGCTATGCAGCCTACAGCCGATTTCCAACAAAACTTTCAGAATGCTTTATCTTTGCAACAGCAGAAAAAATATGACGAAGCGTTATCGGCTTATAAGTCACTTTTAGAGCAGAACCCCGACCTAAGCCGAGACCAGGCGGCCGATATTAGTTATAATGCAGCTCTTGCCGCCTTCGGAAAACAGGATTTTCTACTAAGTTATGTCTATACACAAAAGGCCATTTTGCTTAGACCCCGCCATACCCAAGCCACGGAATTAGCAGCCAAAGTTAAAACGCATTTTCAAGTTAAAGCAACTCCGCATGATATTTCGTTATTAGAAAATTTAAACAAAGCTGGCTTAGAATCCGTGCCTGTCGAGGCTTTGTGGGTTTGCGCCACTGTTTTCTTTGTGATTTTTTTACGAAGTATTTTTAATTTTTATTTGGCTCGTAAAAAAGAGATTTTAGAAAATTTAAAATTCAGTCGTTATTCGTTCAAAAATTATTTGTGGTTAGTTTTATTTTTAGTTTTTTCTGTTTTTGCCGGAATGAAAATTTGGGAAGAACAGACACCAAAAGCGTTAATTAGAACTGAACAGGCTGTGCTAAGAACAGCCGCAGGTGAAAACCAAGCCGCTCTTTCTGACTTACCCGGTGGCAGTCTTGTGCACATTTTACGGGTGGCAAAAATCAACGATATTCTTTATTTTCAAATCAAATATCCGGGTGGAATTTCTGGCTGGGCGAAGAAAGACGATTTAGAGCTAATTTCCTCACCAGCTGCTTTTGATCAGCCATAGGCTGACCTTTTCCCTAAAGTTGCCCAAAGACTAACCAAAATCACGTGCGTTAGTGTCTAATTTTTTTGACTTCAAACCTGGCTTGGGTTGTTATGTTTTTTGAGGTCGACTGTGAATGTTATGACAAGTGTTAAATCATTGAAATTATTTGTAGTTTCTTTAATGGCGTGGGGCTTTCTTTTTTCCTGCGCAACCCAAGAAAAAGATTTAAACACGGCTGAAGGATTATTTGCTTACGCTAAAGAATTCGCAGATGCCGAACGCTACGAAGTGGCTTTAGCCAAATACGCCGATGTTCGTAATAAATTTCCTTATAGCAACTTAGCCACTGAGGCCGAATTAGCCATTGCCGATGTTCACTACCAACGTGAATCATACACAGAATCTGAAGTGGCTTACCAAAACTTCAGAGATCTTCACCCGAAACATCCGAAGTCTGATTACGTTTTATACCGTATTGCTATGAGCTATTACATGCAATTACCTGAAACGATTGATCGCGATTTATCAGTTGGTAAAGACGCCATTTATCACTTCATGGAACTAACTAAGCTGTACCCGAAATCAGAATTTGCAGCAGATAGCAAAGCAAAACGTGACGATGTGTTTTCGCGTTTAGCACAAAAAGAATTATATATCGCCGATTTCTACTTCAAAGACGAAAAATATTCTGCGGCTCTTCGTAGATACGAATCAGCTTTATACAAATATCCTGGTCTTGGCTTTGACCCACGCGCACATTTAGGAGCTGCAAAAAGCGCTCACAAGATTGCCGATCAAAAAAAGCAAGACTTACACTCTAAAGCACTTACGACTAAATATCCAAACTCTGATGAAGCGCAAAAGTTAAAAAGCGAGGGGCTTTAAACATGAGATCTTTTTCTGGACAACTTCTTGATGAAGCTCGCGAAGCGTTTATCGATGGCAAATATCAACAAGCTGAACCGCTTTTGATGCAACCAACGTTAATCAATTCGAACAATCCTGAAATTTATCAGATGTTAGCTACGATTTATTACAACCGTGGCCAATTCAATAAAGCGATTAAAACTTTCAAAAAAGCTTTAGAGATTGATCCGGCTTACTCAGACGCCGCTGTTGGTTTATCAATTATCTTAAATGACCTTGGTAAATACGACGAAGCTAAAAAAGTTTTTGAGCAAGCCCAAGCTATTGTTGATAAGAAAAAATCTTTCCAACAAAGCTCAAACCTAGAAGAAAAAATTGCGACTAAGCACATTGAAACAGCTGATCTGTACTTGCAAATCCGCAGATTTGATGAAGCTTTAGAACAGTACATGAAGGCTTACCGCCTATCTTCTAAAAAAGGTGATATCGCCTTACTTATCTCTGAATGTTACGTGCAAGCGGGACAAAAAGATAAAGCGATTAAAGAATTAAAAGCTGTGATTCAGTACGATAGCAAATTGATTAAACCTCGTCTTAAGCTTGGATTAATCCTCTACAACTCGCATATGGTTGCCGAGGCTGTTGAACAGTGGGAAAATATTATTCGTTTAGAGCCTAAGAACACAGAAGCTTTACGTTACTTAAAAATGGCTCAAACAACTGGAATTACTAATTTAGATTTTTAATAAAAGGGACTTTTATGAAACAAATCCGCGATGAAATGGCCGCATTCTTAAAACAAGAAGATATCCAAAAGTTAGTTGGTAAATTAGCTGCTCAGATTGAAAATGATTACGAAGGCCGCGAAATTATCTTTATCTGCCCTTTACGTGGTTCTATTCATTTAACGGCGGATTTAATGCGTAGAATTTCTTTACCTCAGCAAGTTGATTTCGTTTTTGTTCGTTCAACTGAAAAAGGTGGAGCGATCAGCATGCAAAAAGATATTTCAATCAACATCACAGGAAAAGATGTGATCATTGTTGAAGAAATTATCGATACAGGCCGCACACTCTCTTACTTAAAAGATCGTTTGTTAGCTTCAAAACCGGCTTCATTAAAAATCGTAACTTTATTAGATAAACCAGCTCGTCGCGAACTACCTATTCGTGCGGATTATATCGGTAAAACGATTGAAGATCGTTACGTCGTTGGTTACGGCATGGATAGCGATGAAAAAGGCCGCAACTACTCTGAAATTTACGTCTTAAAAAATTAGTCTTTTGATTTGTGGTATTCGCTTATGCGAATACTGCATTCACGATAAAAAGTGTTAATACACACACCACGTACAATAGTACGAAATTCTTTGGAATCATCCTTGATCTCCTCAGTTAGCTTTGTCTTCCCGTTAACCAGAGTAACGTCATGTTATACTTTAGGCAAGTTAGCCCGTCCTAAGTCCAGCTGGCCGTAAACAAATAGTCTAGTCGTCAGTCTAAATATATGTGCCTATATACGCTTAGGTATTCACAGTCTCAAAATGAAACGTCAAACTAGTAACTTGAGTAACAAAAATGGTCTCTATATTGCTGACTATTGTTCTAAAGGGGAGAAATCAAATGAATACAAATTCAATCACTAAGTTTTTTACACTTGTTAGTATTTTTGTAGTCACTGGATTTATGGCCGCCAATACAGCTTCTGCTGCCGACTATAAAACACGTGAAGAATGCGTAGCCGGTAAAACAAGCGATAGAGAAGCAAAATGTGATAGCGAAACAGATGCAACGAAAAAAGATTCTTGCTTAAACACAGCAGCTCGCCAGGCTTCTAAAGACCCGCAATGTTTAGCTCTCCCTACTGAGTCTAAAGCCGGTGAAGGCGATCAAGACTGCGAAGAAGCTTTTAGAGAATACAAAAAAAATCTAGGTGATGCTCAAAGTGCTTGTGAAGGCCTAGTTGGAAAATCTAGCAGCACTAAACAAAGCTGTTCAGATAAAATTAAAGAGTGCGACAGCATGGCTGCATCAACATCATCACAAACTGAACAGCAAGATGGTGGTATCAGCAGTACACTTAACATCTTCCGTGCCGTTGTTGGCGGAGAAGAGTCATTAGGCCTATCTGGCTCTAGCTGTTTAATAGATATCGACAGTAAAGAAGCACGCGATGCTGAAAAAGAATTTCGTGATCGTCGTAAAGAATTAACTGACGAAAAGAAAAAAATTGAAGACGAAGCAATCAAAGATAAAAAAGAAAATGATAAAGAAATCACACGTATCACTAAAGAAATTCAAGAATTGCAACGCGAAAACAAAAAACTTTTAGCTGAAGTTGATACTAAAATGCGTGAAAAAAGTTATGACACACAAAAAGAATTAATTGCAGCTGGTGCCCGCTTAAAAGATTTAACAAAGCAATCTAGTAAAACAAACGACAAAATCAGAGCGTTAAACTTTTCTTTTGCTGATCGCATGTTAGATACATCAGCGCAAAAACAAAATCTACGTTGTAAAGGTGCTTTAGATACAGCTAAAAGCTGTATGATTAAATCAGCTAAGGGTATCGCCGATCCTGCTTGTAAGGACTTTCCATTTACAATTAAAAGTAAAGGTCCGAAAGCAACGGCTGAGTTAAAAGCGCAATTACAAGTTGTAAGCGATGCTTGTTATGAAAAAGAAGAGCGCGATAGAAAAAGATTACAATTCGACCAACAAGAACAATTAACTACACTTCAACGTGACTTAACTGGCATTCAAGAACAAATTGAACAAGAGGGTAAAACTCAACAAACAAACTCTGAAAACTCACAGAAAATCCAGCAAGAAGCTGAGCGTGAAAAACAAGAAGCTCAAGCCAACTTAGCTGAACAAACAGCTACTTTACAGGGTGAAATGGCTCAGTTTGCACAAGAGCTTCAACTTAAGTCACAAAAAGCTCAAGAACGCTTACAAAAATTAGCGCAAGACCTGCAAACTCTTGAGTTAGAAGAAAAAACAGGTAAACGTTCAAAAACTAAGTTAGCTTCTAGAGCTGTTCGTGCTACAAATGCCGACCTAGCCGAAGTAAAAGCTATGTGCGAATGTAAAGATGATCTTTCTGGATCAACTTCAGGTTCTAAAAAACGCGAATCGGTTTGTAAAAAAACTAAAGATACAATTCCAAGTGGCGGCGAAGAGAAAAAGAAACGCAGCACAGGTAAATCTGGCAGTACTTTCTAATATTAAGTTACACGCGACCTACATCTAGTTAGGATTACCCAGAAGCACATTTTTTTGATAGGCTAAAACCTATGTTAAAAAAAGTACTTCTGGGTGTTTTTGCTCTTATCTTTCTATCAATCTCTGGCGCATTTTTTCTTTATAAATCAGTTAAAGCGTCACTTCCTGAAGTTATCAAACTTGAAGATTACAAACCATTACTGGTGTCACAAGTTTTTGACCGCAACGGAAAAAAAATCGGTGAATTTTCACGTGAACGCCGCGTACTCATCCCCTACAAAGATATTCCTGAATTAGTGATTAAATCTTTTATCGCTGCCGAAGACGATACGTTTTTTGAACACAAAGGGATTAACCTTCAAGCTTTGATACGTGCTTTTATCGCCAATATGCGCGCCGGAAGAAACGTTCAGGGCGGATCTACGATTACCCAACAAGTTGCTAAGACCTTGATTTTACAAGCAAGTGAGAAAACTTATACTCGTAAACTACGTGACATGTTGTTGGCCATTCAGATGGAAGAAAATCTTTCCAAAGGTGACATTCTTTATCTTTACTTAAATCAAATTTATTTCGGTCAAAGTGCTTACGGGATCGAAATGGCTTCACAAACTTACTTCAGAAAGCCCGCAAAAAATTTAACGATCCCTGAAGCTGCGATGCTTGCGGGGCTTCCGAAAGCCCCGTCTGATTATTCTCCGGTTAAAAATCCGATTCGTGCGAAAGAGCGCCAAAGATACGTAATTAACCGTTTACACGAAATTGGTTACATCACTAAAGAACAAGCGCAAGAATATATTAAAACACCTGTTAAAGTTTACTTAAAAGAAGAATACGAAATTTTAGCGCCGTTTTACTTAGAAACTTTACGCCAATTGTTAGTTCAACAGCTGGGTGAAGATGTGATTTTAAATCAGGGTGTGAAAATTCTTACTGGTCTTGATTTAACAAAACAAATTGCAGCCAATGAAGCTGTTGTTAAAGGTTTAAAAGAGCTTGATAAGCGTCAGGGCTTTCGCGGCCCGCTTAAAGTTTTAGAAGAAGAATCTGAATACGCAACTTTTTTAGAAAAACAAAAAAAATCAATTATCATGGAGTCAAATCCAGAACGCACGATTTTAGAAGATGGAACCTTTGCCGAAGTCGACATTATTAAAAAAGGCAAAATCATCACTAAAAAAGTAAATGAAAAAGCAGTTGTTTCGAATCTTCCAAGCTATTTAGAAGTTGGTAAAGACTACGAAGCTATTGTTTCAAATGTTAACGATGCTGAAGCTTATGTTGAAATTTTACTTCCAGAAGCCAAAGGGATCATTGAACTTGAAAGCATGACTTGGGCCCGTAAAGTTAACCTTGATGTAAAATCAGAGGGTAATGAAATCAAAAAGCCATCATCAGCTCTTAAAAAAGGTGATGTGATTTTAGTTAAAATCCTAGATGACAAGTTTCAGTGGCGCAAAACCCGTGGAAAGAATATTCCAAAAATCGATATTTCAAAATACTTAGCGGTTGAACTTGATCAAGAACCGTTAGTTGAAGGATCGCTTCTGTCGATTGATCAACAAACTCAGGATGTGCTGGCTATGGTGGGCGGATACAGTTTCGTGAGAAATGAATATAACCGCGCTCTTCAAGCTGCCCGTCAGACAGGATCTTCGTTTAAAGCTTTAGTTTATGCAGCGGCTTTAGAAAAAGGTTACAACGCCTCAACTAAAATTATTGATGCTCCGCTAGTTTACAAACAAGCCAGCGGCGAAGAAGGCCAAGGTGATGAAAAAATCTGGAAGCCTTCAAATCACGGTAAAGAATTTAGCGGTGAAATCACCATGCGCAATGCACTTGTTAAATCGCTGAATATTCCGAGTGTTAAAATTGTTGAAGATATCGGTGTAGATTTTGCGACTGATTTTGCCCAACGTTTGGGAATTTTTTCGAAATTAAATCCTGATTACACGTTAGTCTTAGGTTCAAGTTCAGTGACATTATACGAAATGACAAAAGCGTTTTCTGAATTTGGCCGCTTAGGTAAACGCACTCGTCCGATGATTGTAAAAAAAGTGATCGATACAAAAGGTAAAGTTCTTTTAGAAAATTTATCTTTAGATGCCCGCTTTACCAATGAAATGACGCAGATCGAAGAAAAGTTCGCACAAAAAAGAAAAGAGTTTGAGGCTCAGGATAAAGACGCTGAAAATGCTTCGCCATCGCCGTTTTTCTTTGAAGATCCAGATCAGCTAATCCGCCCGGAAGTGGCTGCCACGATCACACACATGTTACGTGGTACGGTTGAAGATGCTTACGGCACCGGAGGACGCGCTGCTCAATTAGGACGCGAAGTAGCAGGTAAAACTGGGACAACAAATGGTTACGTGGATGGTTGGTTTATCGCTTATTCACCGCAAATCGCTACGGGCGTTTGGGTTGGATTTGATAAAGAACAAACAATCGGTCGTGGAGAAGTGGGCGGAAAAGCAGCGCTTCCTATTTGGCTCGATTATATGAAGGCGGCACATACGGGTTTACCCCCTATGTCATTTCCAATCCCCGATGGTGTTAAAATCGTGAAAGTCGATGCTGAAAGTGGTAAGTTAGCAAACTCGGCCAGCAACAGAACGATCATGCAAGCCTATATTGAAGGTACTGAACCAACTGCTGCTGAGAGCCGAAGCGAAGAGACAACTGATTATCTAAAAAGGGATATGGAAGAATAGCCCCTCTTTAGAAAAAGGGTCAGCTGGAAGCTGATCAATAAAGAAGGCTTATGAAGAATATCCATATTTGGGGTATCAAACAAAACAACTTAAAAAATATTGAAGTTGAAATTCCATTGGGTCAGATGACTGTGATTTGCGGTCCATCTGGTTCTGGAAAAAGTTCTTTAGCTTTTGAAACATTATTCGCCGAAGGACAGCGTCGTTTTATCGAAAGCATGTCCAACTATGCCCGTCAGTTTTTAAATAAAGCGCCAAAGCCAGATATCGAAGGCATTAATAATATTCCGCCTGCGATTTCTATCGAACAAAAAAATACCGTTAAATCTTCACGTTCAACTGTGGGTACAACCACAGAGCTTATTGATTATCTTCGTTTATTTTTTGAAAAAATCGGTACTCCGTACTGCCCGACGCATCATGTGCCCGCGACAAAGTTATCTACGACTGAAGCTTCGGATTTAGTTTTAGAAAAATTTAAAGATAAGCGTGGTTACATCTTAGTTGAAATTCCTAAAGGCCAACGTGTTCTTGAAGGAAAAAAATTACACTCACTTTTATTACAAGACGGCTATTTACGTATAACGACTTTAACTGAAAAAAAGGGTAAGAAAAAATCTGATCCTATCACTTACGAAGTCGGTGAAATGGTTGATATTGGTGAACCTAAGAATATCAAAAAAGGAATTCCTGCCGATACATTCTATTTAGTAATTGATCGTATGGCTTTTAACGACGAAGAAAAAGGTCGTTTAACTGATTCGATCACCCAAGCCTATGATGTTTCACTGAAATATATCACAGGCACTCTAATTCGCCGCGCTTTAGTTGTTACAACTGACGGTGAATATTTAAAACTTTCTGAAGAGCCTGCATGTCCGGTGTGTGGTTATACACCGCCGCCAATGTCTTCAAAATTATTTTCGTTTAATTCACCGATCGGCGCGTGCCCGACTTGTAAGGGTTTTGGTAATGTTCTTGAGTTAGATGAAGCAAAAGTTATTCCTAATCCTGAATTATCAATTGCTGAAGGCGCACTTAATCCATTTACGATGCCTTCGGCAGAACAAGATAAAAAATCATTATTCGCGTTCTGTAAGAAATATAAAATTGATATGCGCACACCATGGAAAGACCTTCCACAGGAGCACCGCGATTTAATCTGGAAGGGCAATAAAGATTTCTTTGGCGTTGTCGGATTATTTGAATACCTGGATCAGATTAAATACAAAATGCACGTACGCGTGTTTATTTCGCGTTACCGTTCAGGCAGTCAGTGTCCTGATTGCCATGGCTCACGCTTACGCAAAGAAGTGCACCATATTTTAGTGAACGGAAAGTCCATCACTGATTTAAGTGCTTTTACCATCGAAGAACTTTGTAAATACTTTGAAAATGTTAAATTAACAAAACACCAAGAAGAAGTGGCCGGCGAAGTTTTAAAACAACTGCGTTCACGTTTAAACTTTTTAGTGCGCGTGGGTGTTAACTACTTAACCGTAGACCGTGAAACCAGAACTTTATCAGGTGGTGAATACCAACGCTTAATTTTAGCTAACCAACTGGGTATGGGTTTATCACAAACGCTTTATGTTCTTGATGAACCAACAGTAGGTCTTCACCCACGCGATAATGACCGTTTGATTTCAATTCTTAAAGATTTGCGCGATTTAGGTAACACACTTGTGGTCGTTGAACATGACCATGATGTGATTAAAAATGCTGAAAACATTATTGAAATGGGCCCAGGCTCTGGTTACTTAGGTGGCCAGGTTGTTTACTCGGGCGATACAGAAAGTTTTTATAAAGCGCCGCAATCAAATACCGCAAGCTATTTAAAGCCCGGTAAAGAAAAAACTTTACGTACCGTTCGCCCGGTTGAAATTACGAATTACAAATACAAATTAGAACTTAAAGGTTGTAGCGGACATAATTTAAAAAATGTGGACGTGAATATTCCTTTAAACCGATTAGTCGCAGTCACTGGAGTGAGTGGTTCTGGTAAATCAACTTTAGTGACTAAAACACTTTACCCAGCTTTAGCACGTAAACTTGAATTAGAATTTATTCCGGCACAGCCTTTTGCAAAAATCGAAGGTTGGGAAACGATTAAAAATGTTTTACTCATCGACCAATCACCTATCGGAAAATCGGCACGCAGTTCTCCGATCACCTACTTAAAAGCTTTTGATTCTATTCGTAACGTAATGGCCGCAACTCCTGAAGCGGTGTCTCGTGGTTACACACCAGGAACCTTCAGCTTAAACGTTGATGGTGGAAGATGTCCTGCTTGCCGTGGAACTGGTTTTGAAGAAATCGACATGCAGTTTATGGATAATGTGATTATCCCATGCGATGTGTGCGACGGCAAAAAATACCGCCCAGAGATTTTAGAAGTGACCTTCCAGGGTAAAAACGTTCACGAAATTTTATCAATGACTGTGCAAGAAGCGATGAATTTCTTTGTCGCTCATCCGCATATTCGTAAACCATTATCAGTATTAAAAGAAGTGGGTCTTGATTACTTAACATTGGGTCAACCTGCGAACTCTTTATCTGGTGGTGAATCACAACGTTTAAAAATTGCGAAAGAATTATCGCAAGTTTCACAAAAATCGACTTTATACATCTTAGACGAACCAACAACTGGACTTCATTTTAAAGAGATTGATCTTTTAATGAAGGTCCTCCACAAGCTGATTGAAGCTGGTGGCTCGGTTGTGGTAGTTGAGCACAACTTAGATGTGATCAAATCGGCTGACTACATTATTGATATGGGTCCAGACGCCGGTAAAATGGGTGGCCAAATCGTTGTGGCAGGCACTCCTGAAGATGTAATGGCCAGCAAGAAAAGTTTAACTGGCCAATATCTTAAAGATTATTTACGCTAGGAATGAGATGCAATCCGATATCCGTTACGTTTGGACAAAGCTATTAAAGTATAAATCAACCCTGATCGTGATCGGTCTAACAGGTTTGATCTATTCAGCTTCAAAAGCTTTTATTTCTCACTACGTAAAAAGTTTGATGGATTCGGCAACGATGCCGCAAAATCTTGAAACGCTGATCGGTTTAGGTATTGGTTTAGCTTTTGTGATTTCGATTTCACGTTACTTCCATATTTTCTTAATGAATATGGTCAGTGAAAAAGTAACTCAAGATATTCGCCAGCAGTTACAGCACAAATTCTTAAAATTAAATTTAAAGTTTCACAACACTTATGCTTCTGGTTCTGGCGGTTTATTAAGCCGTACCTTTAACGATGTAAAAATCGTGCAAGATGGTTTACGCCTGTTTGCTGATATCTTTACAGCGCCGTTAATGTTTGTGGCTGTGATCTTTAACTTATTTTATTTTGATACAACATTAGCGTTTTCAATTTTATTTATTACACCGGTAATTCTGTACGCTTTACGCCAGTTATCTAAAACAATTAAAAAGTATTCGGTTTTCGGTGTTGAGCAATTAGAAAAAATCACAGGCACAATTAAAGAATCTCTTGATGGCGTAAGAACGATTCAGGCGTTTAATTTAGAAAACTTCTTCACAAAACGCTTAGTGAACCAGGGTGATCATTTTATTGAAATGCGCCGTAAAGTTCATGGCCGCGTAGAGCTTATTGGCCCGATCAATGAATTCGTGGCGACTTTAATTTTAGTCGCTATTGTGTATTACTTTTCATCACGTATTGCTGCTGGCAAATCATCATTTGGTGTATTGATGGCTTACTTAACAACAATCATGCAAGCCAACGAGCCGATTAAAAAATTTCAAGAGGCGATCGTACGTATTCAAGAAAGCCGTGTTTGCGCTGATCGTATTGAAAAAATGCTGAATGAAGATAGCGAAGTTCCTGAGTCTGGAAAAAATCTTCCGTTTCCAAAAGACTGGAATATGATTGAATACAAAAATATTCAATTTGCTTACGATTCAACTCCGTTAATTCAAAACTTCAACTTACAAATTCAAAAAGGCCAGACTGTGGCATTTGTTGGTGAAAGTGGAAGCGGTAAAACAACTTTAGCTAACTTACTGGCACGGTTTTACGATGCACAGTCTGGTGAAATCACCGTAGGTGGCGTAGATACAAAAGATATTTCTCTGCACGATTTACGTAAAAATATCGGTTTAGTATCGCAAGAAGTTTTCTTATTCTCTGACACCATCGAAACAAATATTATCGCTGGCACCGAAGCTGGTGGTCATCACGTTCACGAAAAAGTTGTTGCTTCTGCACGAGCAGCTCACGCTTTAACGTTTATCGAAAAAAATCCAGATAAGTTTAATACGTTAGTTGGCGAACGTGGCGGTAATTTTTCAGGTGGCGAAAAACAACGTTTAGCTATTGCCCGTGCCTTATATAAAGATGCTCCGATTTTAATTTTAGATGAAGCGACTAGCGCCCTTGATTCAGTCAGCGAAGAACAAGTGCAACGTGGGCTTGATGAATTAATGCAAGGACGCACAACTTTAGTGATCGCGCATCGTCTATCAACTATACAAAACGCTGACTTAATCTTAGTCATGAAGCGTGGTCAAATTGTCGAAAAAGGTGTACACAAAGAGCTGTTAGAAAAAAATGGCGAGTACGCGCGACTGTACTATACGCAAAATAAAGCCTAACCAAATCAAAAAGCTAGACCTAGGTCTTAGCCCGTCAAAAGTTTAAACAAAAAGTCCAAGCCGCTATCAAGTCTGTCTACAAACTTGACGATAAAAGATTATACAAAAAAGACAACAAGAGGTGTCGTATGATTAATTGGAATGAGTTTGAACATATTCACGTGATCAAAAAATTAAAGCACGTTCTACAAGCTTGGTGGAATGTTGATACAGTTTTCACTGATGAGCGCGGACAAATCAAAGGTTTAGATGAAAAATTAACTTTTGCAAATCCCGCAGTTAATTATCTAATTCATAAAGATGCCACTCAAGCAAGCCTTGCTGATTTAGTTTCACAATCAATCAACGACTTACGCCAATCAAACAATGCTTTCACATTTAAAAAATGGGATGCAGCCGGTTTTGATGTTTGCGTATTTCCAATCGTGATCGAAAATGATTTCGTAGGTACTGTTGTAGCAATGGGTTTCTTCAAAGAAGAAAATACAGCTCACAGAATTTCTGAAATTCGTGATCGTTTAGCAGCTTACGGTTGCTCTGCTGAATTAATCGAAAAATCTTTATCTAAATTTCAATATCTTGATGAAGCTAATCGCACTCACTTTACTGAATTAGTTGAGTTAGTGGCGCAAGAAATCGTTACACTTCACGTTGAGATCGCTTCACGCGAATCAAAAATCAGCCAGCTAAACTCTGAATTAGGTAACCGCTTCAAATACGACAACATGATCGGTAAATCTAAACCAATGCAATCATTATATGCCTTACTTGATAAGATCAAATTTGCTGATTCAACAGTAATGATCCAAGGGGAAAATGGTACTGGTAAAGAGTTAATCGCTAAATCTATCCATTACAACTCTAACCGTAAAGGTAACAACTTCGTTATCCAGAACTGTTCAGCGTTCAATGACAACTTATTAGAATCGGAATTATTCGGTCACGTAAAAGGATCGTTCACTGGTGCTTTAAAAGATAAAAAAGGTCTTTTCGAAATCGCTGATAAAGGAACTTTCTTCTTAGACGAGATCGGTGATACTTCACCACAAATGCAAGTAAAGCTTCTTCGCGTATTACAAGAAGGAACTTTCACTCCGGTAGGTTCTACTGAAATGAAAAAAGTTGACGTACGTATCGTTGCCGCTACGAACAGAAACTTACGTGAAATGGTTGAACAAGGCACGTTCCGTGAAGACTTGTACTACCGTTTAAATGTTATCAATATCCGCGTTCCGCCATTGCGTGAGCGTAAAGAAGATATTCCAGTATTAGTGGATTTTTTCTTAGGTAAGGTAGCTGAACAATCAGGTAAGCCTAAAAAACAATTAATGGGCCGCGCTGTTGAAAAGCTTTATGACTACGCTTGGCCAGGTAACGTGCGTGAGCTGCAAAATGAAATCGAAAGATTATGCGTTTTAGCTGGCGATGAAGGCAAAGTAGGTCATGAAATTTTATCTCCGAAAATCTTAGAAATCGGCGAAAAAGCTAAAGTCCAAGGTTCTCGTTTACAAGGTAAACTAAAAGATGCTTTAGAAGATCTAGAGCGCGAAATGATCAAAGAAGGCTTACGCCGTACAGGCTGGAATAAGTCTAAATTAGCTAAAGAGCTTGGTATTTCACGTGCCGGTCTTATCATGAAAGTTGAAAAATACGGTCTTGATAAACGTAAAATCGCTCGCTAACAAAGATACACATTAGGAAATAAATTCAACCTGAGGCTTAAAAACCTCAGGTTTTTTTTCGTCTAAAGTTTTGTCACATCTTTTTTTCACTGCCCTTTTCTCCTCTGAAAACAGGCATTTACCCCTAGAGCAGTGGCTCTCTATCAACACAGTAGTCACCGTGCCAACCATAACAATTTTCGGCACAAGACTTGTAATAGTTCTTTAACAAGAAGGCATGCAGAAATGCCGGGGTAACTAATAAGCCGTGGGGATATGTATATGATGAAGGACGTTGTTGAAAATGCAGTTTGGGAAAAAACACAAGCTTTAATCCAAGATAAATATGGAAAAAGAATTGCGTTTAAAACTATCGATTTAACGAATTCAGCTATGCCATCTTTTTTAGAAGGTGATGACTTGATCGTGCCGTTAAATACTAAACCCGTTTACTTAGGTGAAGTGATCGTTAACCGCGGCTCTTTATTATCGACACAACAACGTGAAGAAGTGATTGATTTAATCCGCTTCTTAGTTGAACCACATGTTTACAATAAACATTTAAAATTAAAAGAAGAAATCGAAGCTTACAAACGCCAAATGGCTGCAGAAGCTGTAGAAAACGAAGATTCAAATGTTCTTTCTTTATTTAACGACGAAGACATTGAGGAGCTTTCTTTAGTTAAGTTAATTAATTCTGTGATTCATTTACGTTCAGCTAATGCGATGACACGTAAAAAAGTAGCTTTAAAAATTCACGATATGGCTGAACAAAATCTATTTGTTTCTTTCAGCGATATCGCCCGCCAAATGCATTCTGTTGAAGAATTTAAATCTTTCGATAAAACGACGGTGTTCGTTGAAGATATCAGCCAATTGAATGACCAAGAGTTAGGATTACTTAACGCTGCTTGTGCACTTAAAGTAGAAGGTCTAGTTTTTATTATCGGTAGCAACTTAGCTGATAAACAAATCGACACGTTAAATATGTCTCGCGAATTAAAAGCTGATATGAACGCGATTTTATTCGATATCGACCGTTTACCATTTGCGCAACAAACGAGTACTGACGTTTTAGAACTTCTGTTCTTTTCTAGCAGTAACTCGAATATACAAAATTAATTGATCGATATTGAGGATCATGCCAGCATTAAGGGATGACCGCACAAATCGATCAGTTTCTACAAGACTATTTTAAAAACTCTTTATACAAAGTTTACCAACTTGCGGGCGATGCTTCAGCCCGTAAGTACTATCGTGTTATCTACGAACAAGACACTTACGTGTTAATGTCTTGGGAACCCTTCGATCCGGATAAATACCCGTTCATCAGTGTTCTGCGCCATTTTGAAGCCGCCGGCGTTAATGTTCCAAAAATTAAAAAAATCGGTGCTGAAGTTGGAATGCTTCTTTTAGAAGATCTGGGTGATTTAACTTTAGAAAGAAAATTCTGGGAATCAGCTAATCAAGAGCTTTCATGGGATTTCTATCAAAAGTCTTTAGACGAAATTATTAAAATTCATACAACAGCAACAAAACTAGATAAGCCCACCATTGCCAAAGAAATCATGTTTGATACGGCTAAATTCTTATGGGAATTAAATTATGCCCGCGAACATCTGATTGAGGGTGTTTTAAAGTTTCAATTAAAAGATAAAGTAGCCGCTGATCTGCAAAAAACTTTTACCGATATCGCTGAACGTTTACATAACGAACCTAAAGTTATCTGCCACCGTGATTATCACTCTCGTAACTTAATGATCAAGTTAGACCAAGTTTATGTGATTGATTTCCAAGATGCCCGTTTAGGACCAATTCAGTACGACTTAGTTAGCTTACTTAAAGATTCATACGTTGATATTAACGATGAATACGCAGAGAAAATGCTAAACTACTACTTCGACAACACATCGTTCATGCAGGATCGTAATATGTCGCGTGAACAGTTCAACGTGATTTACGAATTACAATCGGTACAGCGTTGTTTTAAAGCGTGCGGAAGTTTTGCAAGCTTTATGAATGCCCGTCAGGATCGCCGTTATTTAAAATACTTAAATGGCACTTTAAAACGTGTGATGAAATCGCTTTCGCAGTTTCCTGAATACAAAGTTTTACTTGATGTTCTAATTGATGCCGGAGCGTTTGATAAAAACTATGAACGACTCTAAGGTTAATGTTCTTTTATTTGCCGCTGGTCTTGGAACTCGCTTAAGACCAGCTACTCTGGAAAATCCCAAACCTGTGATTCCCCTATTTGGTATTCCAATGGGTTACTACTTACTTCCGTACATTATTGAAATGCCTGTGGATAAGTTTGTGGTTAACACGTTTCACTTACCTGAAAAAATTCATGAATGTTACGATCGCTTACGCCATGGTATCAAGTTTTCTGATGAAAAAGATTTTATCAAAGGCAGTGGTGGCGGTTTAAAACAAGCCGAACCTATTTTAGGAAACAACCTTCCCATTTTAGCCGGTAATGCTGATGAAGTCTTTTTCACAAACGATTCACAATTTCTAAAGCGCGCTTTAGAAAAACATAACGCTGAAAACGCATTAGCCACTTTAATCGTAATGAACCATCCTGAAGCTGGAAAAAAATTCGGTGGTATCTGGACAGAATCGCATAGCAGTGAAAAAGTAATTTCAATCGGTAAAGAAGCACCAAATGATCAAGCACGCCCTTGGCATTTTATCGGGCTTCAGATTTTATCGCCTGAAGTTTTTTCGATGATTGAAACAGGAAAAGAATTAAATATTTTCTACGATGTATTAATTAATAAATTACCTTCACATAAAGTTCAAATTTTTCCGGTTGAAATGGATTGGTACGAACTCGGTAATTTAAATGATTATCAAGAAGCTAAAAAAGAAATCGCGGCACAAAAAGAATCGAACCCGACTTACAAAAAACATTTCACCAAGCTGAATGCATTACCGCAATCAAAGCTCGGTGATTTGGCCTAAGATTACTTTTTTCTTAGCATTTGTGGCTTTTGGTAAGTTCGCTGGAATTTTCCAAACACAGCACGCTGCTAAAAGCGCAAAAGCTGCGCCTTCAATACTTTGAGTTGGCCAGCCATGGTCTTCAACGGTGCTGACTTTAATGCTTTCTAATTCTTCATCAATACGTTTAATTAAGAACTTATTTTTTGCTCCACCACCGCAAAATACGATTTCATGTGGCTGCGGCTTACAAAACTGAATGTATGATTTAGCCACCGATTGCACCGTAAATTCAGTCAGCGTGGCTACGCGGTCTTCTAAGCTCATCTGTGATAAAGCTTTTTCAAACTTAGCATAAAAATCTTTACCGAACTGTTCACGGCCGCAACTTTTCGGTGGTTTTACTGCAAAGTACGGATGATTTAACATTTCTGCTAACATCGGTATATTTACTTTTCCGCGAGCCGCAAGTTTACCTTCTTTATCGTAAAGCTGTGATGAGTGTGTTGAACGGCGAACTTCTTCATCAATTAACATATTCGCAGGCCCGGTATCAAAACCTAATTTAAGTTCACCCTTTACAATTAAACTTAAATTACTTATGCCGCCTAAGTTGTGAAGACTCACTGTTCTTTTTTTATCTCCAAAAATAGTCTGGTGAAAAAACGGAGCTAATGGCGCACCTTCGCCGCCAGCCGCAATATCGGCTGAACGAAAATTAGAAACAACTTTTTTACCTGAAGCTAAAGCTAAATAACTTGGCTCACCGATTTGCGTGGTAGCTACTTTGCCTTGGTGAAAAACAGTTTGGCCATGTAAACCGATTAAATCGACACCTTTAAGAGCTTTTGGCAGCTGTTTAAAACAATCAGCATAGAACCGCCCAAGTTCATGATTCAGCAATGAAAGCTCAGCCACATTCATTTCGTTTTGGGCAGCCCGTAATAGTTTTTTCTTTAATAACGCAGGAAAGGTAAATGATTCCATACCCTGGTATTCACACTGCAATTTAGATTTAGTGATTTTAACTTTTACGAAATCAACACCATCAAGACTAGTGCCGCTCATGATGCCTAAAACTTTTAAGGTCGCCATAAAACTAATTATGGCGACCTTAAACATATTTGACAAAATAATTTCTAAACTAGATCAGACTATTTCATATCTTGAGCGATGAATGAGTCCTGCTCTGATTTAAGTTTATAACGACGATTCATCATCAAGAAGATATCGTCACCGGCAACACCGATAAGTTCTCCGTTAAATTCTTTAGCTAGACCTTCAGAAGAAGGCTTACGCTCATCAGAGAATTTCTCTTCTTTGTTTTTAGCCAAATCGTCGGTAAACGTTTTACCCGAATCCGGACCTTTACTTGTATCAACTACAGTTGTAGTGCCATCTGGACCACCTAAAGCACCATAGTTATCTTTATATTCTTTTTTTGCAGATTTATCTAAACCTGCTTTAGCTAATCCACCGGCTCCACCTAATGATAAAGAATCCATTACACCTTTTGCTGCTGCTGCAGTAAGCCCCATGCCCATTAAAGAATTCATATCTTTAAAGTCACTATCTTTATAAGTCTTACCGTTTTTAAGCTTCACGCTACCATCTGGTAATACACTGAATTGATCTCCATTCACTTTACCCATAGCAAAACCGCTGGCTTTTAAAGAATCTCTGACTGTTGGTGGTAATACTGAAGTTGTTGGTACTTGCTTACAGTCTTCAGAACCTTCAGGTAAACATTTACCAGTTAAAGGATCGTAAGAAGCTGTTGTTGTTGAATTGCTTCCGTCTGCTGTCGTCGAACAATTTGTAGATTGCGAAGATAATTGGTTTAACGATTGACAAGCATTCGCTGCAGATTGCGCATGCTCAGCAGATTGTTTTTTTGCTTTTGAGTTAATTAAAAATTGCGCTGCAGCTGCTGCGAAAAGTCCTGGAGCTGCTCCACAACATCCTGTCGGGCAAGAAGAAGCACATGCTGTTCCTGCAGCTACGAAACCTAAACCCAGAAGCATAGCTGTCTTAGCTGTACCATCGTAACTTTTTTTACCTTGGTCATTTTTAGCTTTAATCTCGGCTAACGTAGCTGCCGCTGATTTATTTTTTTGCTCTTCAATTGCTGCATTTTCTTTATCAGTCTGGCCTTGCTTAATTTCTTTTTGAGCCAAGTTATAAACTTCTAAATCTTTTTGATATTGTCTATTGGCCGCATCGTAAGCGCTTTGACAAGAACGATATTCAGAAGAATGCGGATCCATACTACCGCAAGTATATTGTGGAGCTTTTGGCGCCACTAATTCCGTACCATCACCGGCACTCACACGCGCCGCCATGTTTTGCGCACCCACAGCATTTGCACGAAGCTGTGCACGACGATTATTTTCTCTCACACAAGCGGGATCGTCGATCATCGGAGGAGAACCTCCCTGATTAGAATTCCAATATGGCGAAACCACCTTCTGACAAGTGATTGGCTGTAAAGCTGCGTCCCCATTGGCTTCGGCATTTGTTTGTTGAGCATAGTTTTCGGCAGCAATCGCAAAATGCGCTTGAAAGAAAATGACCGCTAAAACAATTTTTGCTAAGCTTGAATTTCGTTTCATATTGTCCCCCGACACCTAATTATTTCTCGAAGCTACTCGCGCTTTCGCGGTAGCGATTACTAATTTTATCAAAGTTTGATTTACCAGACGCCGTCGTAATTTCAGCGCGTAATTGATCCGACGCTACTTTACGTTTGATGGCTTGGTCTTGTTCATAATTACGAATAGCTGCTTTGGCCGCTTGGTTAGCGCTTTTGCCGCCACTTAACATGGCACCAAGGCTTGAGAAGAATCCGAATTTAGGTTTTTCTTTTTCGTCTTTAGCAGCCGCTTTAGAATTTTCAGAACCGCTTCCGAAATTACCAGTAATACCTGCGCCACCAGCGCCTGCTGCACTATTAATTCCTAAAGCTTCACGGGCTGCCTCACTTAAACCTGCTCCTGGAGGAGGTTCTGAAGAAGCATCGCCAGAAGATTTGCCTGTTGAATTAAGAGAGCTTAATCCATTTTGCTTTGCACTTGCAAAACCTGAAAGACCACCATTAGCGTTGATTTTTCCTAAGGCAACACCTGAATTCATTAGCGAACCCGTACAACCTTCAGCATTTGGATTTGCTGTACATTTACAAGTAATGCTCGCAGCATTTTGTGGCTGACTACAATATTCAGCCGTCGTCATTTGTGGACCTGCCATACCTGATGTCGATGAGCCATTACCGCCACCACCACCAGAAGCTAATTGTTCTTTACACTTTTCAGCATCTTGGAACGCTGATAAGAAACCTAACGCAGCTAACCCCATCGTCGCCATATCTAATTTATGATTTTTACATTGAGTAATTGCAGAAGGAACTGATTTTTCAGGAGTTAATTCTTGCTCAAGCTTCGCGCTTAATCGTGTTGCAGCTTGCTGAGCTTGCGATCCTGAAGAAGCAATAGCTTGCAGAGTTAATTTACATTTTTGAATTAATTCAGCTTTAGTTTTCATTAATTCGATTGTTTTCTTGGCTGAAGCACAGCTCATATCGCAACGAAATTTCATTGCTGTACATGCACCTTGAGCAGCCAACATACCACCTTGGGCAATTTTACTGATTGATGATGTTGTGCCACAAGCCTCGGAAGCCGCCGTAACTTTTGACAGCACAGTTGCACCAAGTGACATGACTTGTTGTACCTGCTGCGCCTTTTCACTACGAACCATAGAACACAATTTTTCGGCTTGGCCTGAAGAACTTGAACAAGATTCCTTTTGTTCTTTTAGCTTAATTTTAGCTGCTTCAAGTTCTTGTAAGTTTGTTTCAAGACAAATAATTGCTTGTTGTGGTTCGCCAATATTACATTCTTTTTCTAAAGCAGGATTTTTTGTTTGTCCTGTGTAAGGATCACGAGTTGCTTCATTGGCATTACATTTCTCATTCGCTTCGTTTGGAGCAAGTTTTTTAGCTGCTTCAAGTTGCGTTTTCATGGCTTGAATTTCTGTATCTAAGGCTTGATCTTCAGCTTCAGCTTTTGCCTTGCGTTCTGCCAAGGCTGCATCTGAACCTGTGGCAGCACTTCCGTCAGCCGCTTTTTCAGCCGCAGGCTTTACATCTTTTGGTGCTTCACTAACAGCTTTTTTCAAACCTGGAACTTCATTTCCATTCATTGGTTTATTAACATCACCACCCATGCTTTTTACTTGATTCTCTAAATTTTCTGTAGAAATTGAGGTCGTGTTATTCGGTTGAGCTTTTCCATCACTGCCATATTTAGTTAAAGTCGCTGTTCCATCGTCTTTAATTTCAGCAGAGACATAACCGCCATCTTGCGTAGGATATTTTTGCGTTGTTGATGATGGTGCTCCATCTACTACCGAAGAAGTGCTTGCGGCCGGCTTTTCTGTGTTTGTCGTAGTTGAATTTGTTGTCTTTGCATTCTCTTCTTTAGATTGACCAGTTACTTTTTTCCAGCCATCCTTTACCGCTTCTTTGCCGTTTTCATAGATCGTCTTTCCATCTTTGCCTTTAGTCGTCGCTGTGGTCGCCATAGCGTTGAACATCTGACCCAGAGCTTGCGGGTCCACACCTGCGCCTGAAGAAGATCCACCGTTACCAGATTTTGCAGCGTTTTGTTGTTGTTGAGCCGCTGCAGCTTGTTTTGCAATTGTAGCCTGCTCAGCTTGTTGTGCCGTATTCACGCAAAGGGCATTTACTTCTAAATCAGCCGATGCTTTTACCGAAGCTTCAGTACACGCTGGCTTAATACCACTAATATATGATTCGTTATTAGAAGTTGTTCTGATTAAGCATTTATCTTCAAGCCCAGCGATAATACGAGCTTTCGTGGCTTCAGGAATAAAACATTTCGGAGACTGAGTTTTATAAAGTTTATTAAAGTACTCAACTTGAGATCGATTTACGCCATCAGCAGCCTTCGCGAAAGGCGAAAGCATTAGTAATACACCAAGTGCGACACTTTTAATAAGGATATGATTTTTAGTCACAGTTCCCCCTGACTACTCTTTATATCGGCCCAAAAGTCTAGAAACTTAAACTTGTTAAGATGGTTTTTACCACCTTGATCCAGTGCGAACTGAGTGTTTTATTTTGAGATTAATAAAAATAATCTTCTTTTTCTTCACTTTTATAACGGCGGTTAATAATTTTAAAAATATCGTCTTTAGCAACACCGATAAATTCCGAGCCTAGCTGTTTTTTTAACGAGGCTGGCTCACGCGAGGTATCTTCACTCTGAAATGGATTGATCACAGCTGTAGGTTTCTGCTGCTGTTCTAAGGCTGCGATTGTGAAGGGTGATTCTGTAATATCTAAGCCTCCGGCACTAATGATTGTAGATGTGACAGAACTTGCTGTTGCCGTCATCCATGAGGCTACACTCTTTGTCATACTCTGCACAAAAGTGTCTGATAAACCTTTGGCTTTCATTTTTTTTGAATCTGAAAAATCCGTTTGCGAATACGCCCCATCGCCTTTAACTGAAATCGATCCGTCTTTATTGATAGAATACAAACTTTGAGCTGTTACGGTAATGCTTCCGGTTTTTCCATATTTTTGTTTTAAAATTTCGCGAACTGTTTGTTGCATTTGAATCGATAACGGAGCCACGTTACGTGATAAATTCACACAAGCAGGTGCCGTTGGCGGGCTGCAGGCGCCGGTCAAAGCATCATAAACAATCGTACTTAGCGGAGCCGAAGTCACCGCTGGCCCGACGGTTACGGTAATTCCCGACACCGAACTCATTACACTTCCGTTTAAACCAGCCAGAGCATTATCTAAGGCGCTTTCGCAAATTGTTTGATCTGAATCTGAGCTAATTTGATTTTTTGCATTACAAGCTATTGTGCGGGCGTTTTGATGTTGACCCGCTTGGTCTTGCGCCTGTCTTTGAGCCAAAAGATAGGCGGCACCGGTCGCGTAAAGTTCTGATCTTTGATTATAACACCCTGATGAAGAGACCGAAGCACATTCTCCGGCGAGAGAAAGTTTACCTAAGCCTTCGGCTAATGTCCCTTCAGAAGTGACTAGGTAAGTTGTTTCACCTTCAGTATTAGCTGCCATGCTTTGACTAAGCGCCGCGACCGCTCCGGTCGCCGTAACCGAAACAGCATTTAACTGTTCAGTGGTGAGCGCTGTGGGTGTTGCATTGTTAATAATTACATTCTGGTTATAGATATCATTCTGCTCAGCGGTTCCACTTGATGGTGCCGTCACAGTTGAGCCATTTAAAGTAAAAGACTGTGCAGCGGCTGTACCCGAACTCTGGGCCGAGGCGCGGTTATTGGCGACACAAGTATTGTAGGTATTAATATCAGCAACTGTTGGTGAAGACGGTAAAGGTGTACAAGTTGTATAAAAGCTCTGCGCGAAAGCGAAGTTCGCAAAAAGAAAATTGAAAACGATCCACAGTGCCTTCATGCCCATACTTGCTGATCGGTTCAATTCCGTATAAACATAAAAAAATTTGTCTTATTCTGAAACAAATAAAATAAATTTTATTTAGAACTGTAGAAAAGATTCTGAAACCGGATTCGCGATAGGCCCACCGACGCCACTGCCACCAAGATTTTGAAATGGCTCACCTGTTCCGCGCAGAACTTGGCTTGAAATAATTTTCACCGAATAACCTACGCGACCACCACTAACGCAGTTACCAGGTGTTGGCGGCAAGTTGGCCTCGACAAGACTTGGAGCTAAGTACGTCTCGGTCCATGGGTTTAATACAGGGTCGCAAGTACCAAATAACATCGTATACTTACCACCTGTCTTTTCAGAGCTTGGAAAAGAATTATATCCGTCGGCTGTTAAATTTAAAAATGTCCAACCCGTAAGAAGTGAAGACTGTTTCGTAGCAAGCACATCTATCGCAAACAGCATTTCACTGGAACCGTTGCCATAACGACTGACAATATCGTTTTTTGCTTTTCTAAATAACTCATTTGTAACATGCATCTGATTTCGAACACTGAAATAGGGAGATCTAGGTATACCATTAATTGCTGTTCCGCCAGTGTTTCCAAAATCGATAGGAAAGATTATTTCATCCGCCGTACCCGTAGCCGCTTTTATTTTTTGTAGAGCATCGCCCTTCTGCAAGCGATCTACATAGTTTTGAGCAAACTCAGGATCGATTGAGTAGTATGTTGCATCGAACTGATTAGGCGAAACTACTGAAAGCTCAATATCACGCATATACGTATTTTTTGGACCAGGTCTGTCAACAGCCAATGAATCGTATTCTGCAGAAGTTAAAGGAGTATTCAAATGATACCACTCACTGTATTTAGGCCATGCACTTGGTTTTTGATGAAACCTACCCATCTCACTTTCTTGCGTTTTATCAGAAGACGACGGTGGAGCATTGCTTACACCATATTTATTCGCAAGCAAGGCGTGATAAAATGCGACGATTTTGGTGTTTGCCAATCCGCCTTTGTTATTCGGGTCTTGAGAGGCACTGTCATTTGAATAAACATCACCAACATAAGTTGAATAATTCGGAAGAAATTCACGTACACCTTTTAATGTCGGAGCTGCCGGATAACTGGCAATAGTTTTAACCGGAAGGTTCTGATCAGTACGATCATTTAAATCATCGCCATCACCGCTTTTGGGGCTTCCAGAAGGCCACTTTTTATAATACCACGGCCCCATTGTTCCACCGAAAGGTTTTGCAAAAGAGACCGCATGCAATTTAATTTTTGCTAATGGAAGAAATGGAATTTTCGGTTCACTGGTGGCTTTTACGCCATAATAAACCTGGATCCAGGGATTTTTTTCGTAACCGATGGTATTCACTTTTTCAGAGTTAAGGGCAAATAAATCAGATACACCCTGAATACCCGCTCCACTCATAATGTATTGCAGATTATTTTTAATGTTGGCATCAATGTCATTAGTACCAGGTACATAAAGCGGCTTAATTTTAATTGTAGAATCACCGGCTCCATTCGCCTGAACATTCGTGTATTCACAATCGATTAAATAAAACATCAGCCGTTGAAAGGTAATTTCATTTAACATTCTTTCGGCAAAACTAGTTCCCCCGCCTTGTGCTTTAACGCCGTTGTAAGCAACAATAGCTTCGTCTTTCATTGAGGTAGAATTGGCTTCAGTTAAATTATTTCGCAACGTATTTTTCACACCAGTAATAACTTTGTTACCATCGATATCCAGCATTTCATCTTCTGACAAACCTAAATTCTTAGCCATCATCCAGATAAAGTTTTTGCGGTTTCCGGTGTCTTTAATGTAATTGCCGTAGTACAGAGCTAACATTTGTGTTGTGATCGGGCCCAGTTTAGTACAAGTGTTACGTAAGATATTATTAGTTTGTTCAATGGCTCTATCGATAGAGGCCCCTAAACAGTTTCCAGCAATACAACTCGTGTTCACCGAAGGAACGGCATTAATGGTAAACGCACTTCCACCTAGTGAATCAAGAGCGCCGCAATTGATTTTACAATAGGTTTCAGACATATCGTTTCTTCCTGAAATCCAGTCAGCAAATCCGTTATGCCCCATACACATAAAAGGAACATCAGTGATTGTAATACCTCTTGCAATGTTATTCGGCGTTGCCGGGCACGAAAAACTCTGCGATCTCGAATTATATTTGGGCTGCTTAGTGCCTTTCCATGATATCGGAAACTGAATATCCATTGCAGATTCCGGAACAGACGGTGCATCTTGCTCTATACCGAAAGTTCCTAAAACGCGATAACGCCAAGCAAACAATTTCCAGGCTTGGCGAATTTGATAATTCACATGCGCCATCATGTTCATCATTTCGGCCTGTTTCATCGCTCCGTAATACGCTGCTAAATCTGTGGATTGCTGTAAATTAATTTTGTGGTGAACAACTAATCCCACATTCACAAGCATGGCGAAGAACACGAAGATCACCTGAAAAATAAGCGCAACAAAAATGCCCACTTGGCCTTTTTGATTTCGCATCGTTAAAACGAAGCGTTTTTTGGTTTTTTGCTGCGCATGACTCATAATCATATAAGCGTATCTGGTTTTTCTTAGAGCGTCCAGTCCAGACCAAGGTCATAAAATCGTCGTGCAACTAATGGTGTGATGATGTCAATAATGAGACAATCATTTAAATTAGAGAGACGTTTTTATTCACGAAAGGTTCTAGTTTTTATGTTTAGCCGTTTACTTATCGCCGTTTTAGTTCAAATCACATTTTTAAGTTTTTCACAGGCCGAAGTTTTGTTTGAAGGCTACTACAAAGTAAGCCAATTCAAAAAACACGTAGGTTTCTTTATTTTACGTAACGAAATTGACCCAAAAACAAAAGAATTTAAAACGATTTCGTTTATGCGTTTAGGTAAAAACGGATTTAACATGACTGAATCGTTAACGGCGATTTCAACAACAGATTTTAAACCCATCAGCTATTCTTACTTGGCTACCGATGGTGGAAAAAGCAAAACGATTGATATGACATTTAAAGGCGAAACAATGTCTGGCATCGTTATGGAAAACGGTGAAAAATCAAAAGTTTCTAAAAAACTTCCTAAGGGCACTTTTTTATCAAGTTCGCTTTATTACATGATGTTAAACAGCAAAGAAGGTTTAAAAACCGGAACTAAATTCGAGTTTAATGCCGTAGCTGAAGAACTGGGTGATGTCACAAAAGGAACTTCATCGATCGAGAAAAAGATGGTTTCTCGCGGCATCTTACAACTTCTTAAAGCGAACAATTCATTCGCCGGCATGGAATACGAAAACTACATCACTAACCAAGGACAAAATATTTCAGCCCTAACTCCGGCAACAGGAATTGAAACTGAGTTAATGAAAAATTCTGAAGAAGCCGTGCAAGGAGTTAAAGTTTCTGCTGGCACTTTAGAGAAAGTTTTTGGTAACGTACCTAAAGGTAAAACAAACGTTTTAAACAACTAAGAGACACACAAGGTAAAAACAAATGAAATTAAACGAACTTATCGGCCAACACATGTTGATTGGCGTTTCTGGACACACTCTCACTGAATCAGAAAAAAAGTTTATCGTTGAAAATAATATTTCCGGTGTGGTGTTATTTGCGAGAAACTTATCTACTCCAGAGCAAATTCGTGATTTATGTGCCGAAATCCAGTCTTTACGTCACAAAATGGCCTCAAAAGCCCCGCTATTTATCGGTATCGACATGGAGGGCGGTCGTGTTCACCGCCTGAAAGAACCATTTACTAAATGGCCGCCGCTTAAAACTGTGGGAGACCTAGATGCACCGACTGTAGCTTTTCATTTCGCTCACCGTATGGGTCTAGAAATGATGGCTGTGGGCATTAACTTAGATTTCGCTCCATGTGTGGATGTTTTCACAAATCCACAAAACACAGTGATTGGCGACCGTGCCGTAAGTTCTGATCCCCATCAAGTTGAAAAAATGGCATCAGCTTTAGTTCGCGGTTACATCAAATCAGGAATTTTATCTTGTGCTAAACATTTTCCGGGTCATGGCCACACCATCATTGATTCGCATGAAGAATTGCCGGTTGAAGAAGCTGATCTAAAACGCTTACACGAAGTTGAATTAGTTCCGTTTAAAAAAGCACTTCGCAGCCGCGTAGATATGGTGATGACAGCGCACATTTTATTTAAATCAGTTGATAAAGACTGGCCTGCAACTCTTTCAGAATTTTTCTTAAAAAAAATGTTACGTGATGAATTGAAATACAAAGGTTTAATTATCACCGACGATTTAGACATGAAAGCGATGGCGAAACATTACGATAAAGCTTTTATTCCGGTTCGCGCTTTACAAGCTGGTGCGGAATTACTTTTATACTGTAATGAACCAGAATCTCCACCTGTGGCGATTGAAGGTATCATGTCGGCCATCGCACAAGGACAGCATTCAAAAGCAGAACTTGAAAGCACGCTTAAACACATTTTAGACGTGAAAAAAATCAAACTTCTTAACCCAGATCCACGTCCTATCGACGAGGCTATGGAAATCGTGGGCCACCCTGATCACCAGTACTTAGCTGACTGCTTACGCAAACAAGTTATGCCTGAGGGTTTAGTCGAATCAAACGACGGCGAATAGTTCGCTGTCGCAAGCCTCGCGTACCCTGACAATTGGTGAAACAACCTTGTAAAAAATTCCTGAAGCGCCAGATAAGGCTGAACCCATTGGTTTAGAGCTGGCGCGATACTTGAAACATATCTGAATGAATTATTCCGTAATTTTTAGGGGTGTTTATGTCATCAGGGGTTTACGATTACTATTTCGAAGATTCTGCCAGCTATCGCAATCGCGATTCTTCAAAATATTTTGGTATGTCGGTTATTATCCACGCTGCCTTGGCAATCGGTGCTTTATTCGTAACCGTTCCGGTGATGGAAAAATTAAAATCTGAACCCATCCTAGTTGAATTCGAAGCGGTTCAAGAACTTCCACCAATGCCAGTTAAACCTATTCAGCCTGAGATCGCTAAAGGCGAAAACGTAAAACCTACTCGCGGCGGAAAAACAGCCCATGCTCCAGCACCAGCAGCTCCACTTGATGCCAAGGAAGACGTTGTTGTTAAAGGCCCTGCGAAAACTTCAAAAGTTTCTAAATCTAAAATTGCGACTGTAAAAACAAAAACTTCTGGTGGCGCAGCCAAAACAGCGACATATGCTCCATCGCGCTCTGGTGTTCCTGAAACATTAGAAGACATTCCAGCACCGAAATTAGATTTCGACGGCGTTGAAGCTGCTCAAGTTGGAAAAATGGGTGATGACGAACTTGAATCTGAGTTTAAAAATATCGATCACGCTAACGAAGCGGCTATCCGTGCTGAAAAAGCACGTATGGATGATCAAGCCCGTGAAATCGGTGATCAATCAGATGAATCACTTAAAGCTTTAGAAAATAAATTTGCTGCTGAGTCTCGTTTAGCTAACGACGAGTTAATGGCAACACGTACAAAAAATGCAGCTGCCGTCGCAAGATTAAAAGCTTCTGAAAATGCAGCTGCCGCCGAACGTGCGGCTCGTGAAAAAGCTGAAGCCTTAGCCGCAGCTTCGCGCGGTCGTGGTACAGGTGACGCAGGCGTTGGCCGTGGTTCATCAGGCTCAAACGAAACCGCAAAAGCAGCCGCAGGTGCTCCAACGGGTGTTCGTTCGATTGATCAATTACGCCAAATTCCGGGTAATCCAAAACCAAGTTATTCCGTTGAAGAACGTCTCAACCGCCAACAAGGTCGCGTAACTTTCCAGGCCTACGTAACTAAAGAAGGTGGCTTAATAAACTTCCGCCTATTAACTTCAACAGGTTATAAAAATTTAGATGGTAAAACATTAGCGGCTCTTAAAAAATGGCGCTTTTATCCTGGCCAACAAGGCTGGGTAGAGATTCCTCAAGTATGGACATTAAAAGGTGATGTTCAACAAATGCCTGCAACATTACGTCGTCGCGCAGCTTTAAGGTAAGAAATAAGAAAAATAAATTCCAGAAACTAAAAAAGCCGAATAAAACATTCGGCTTTTTTATTATTTAAATCGTAAAAATTAACGGAAGACTATTTGTCGCCGAAAAGTTCTTTTTTAGATTTAGTAGATCCTTTTGTACGGATGCCAGCTTTTCTTTTTTTGCCAGAAGTTGATTTTTTACGTTCACGGATGAACTCTAGTTTTTTCGTTTTTGAAGCCATTTTAGTCCTCGCTTTTAAGCCTTGTTAATTAATTAAGCAAAATTAGAACGATAGGATTATCAAAACGGAACTGCTAAGTCAATTGAGTGATGGGTTTCTTTTTCAAATTCCGACTCTTTTACATAAGCATAATGAAGCCCAAATTGAGGGCCGCCAAAGCCTAAACCTGCGGTAAAATAGTTCTGAGAGATAATATTGTTATTTTGGTACCCTAAACGCAGCTGAATCCACTCATTCATCAGGATTTCCAAGCCCCCTTTAACGATAGCTCTTTGGTCAGAATTCACGTTTTTACCGGTCTCATACTCCCCACGAACATTCACTAATTCGTCGTATTTAACCTCAAAACCCATAGCTTGCGTTGGACGGTCATCCAAAGTCTCTGGCAGATCTGTATCGTTCATCGGTTGGTTTTTCACCGAAGCACCGATGGAAAACCAAGTGTTCGGTCGATATATCACGCCCACATCAACTAAATTTTGTCTGAATTTATCATCACTCAAAGGAACTTTCGTTTCTTGAAAACCAAAGTTAGCGCCCACAGAAAATTTTTGGCTAAGCACATAAGCTAAGCCCAGGTAGAACGCTTTGACTTTCACATCATCGATATCACTTTGGCTATAACCTAACATCGCCGGAAATAAAGCCTCCGCCCCGTTATCAGCTAAAGAAATGCGAAATGAGTCTTTCGAATAACTTAAGTCAGCCGAACGCTGCTCAAATAAAGCAAAGGCCGCAGGGTTATTAAAAGCTCCATCCACTTGATTGATGGCACCAACACCAGCACCACCTAAAGAAGTTGATACTGAACCTAAGTTTTCAAATGTTTGAGCTCCTGCAGAACACGATAAAAATAAAATTAACACATATTTCATGTGAATAAGACTAAACAGGAATTTTTAAAAAACCAAGAAATTCGATTAGAAATTCGTCGAAGAGCGTGTGCACACACTTAAATAGTTCGCGCAACGGCCTAAAAGACGTTTTGCATCAGGCGTTGTTGCACTTGTATAGTTAGCACCCATTAAGTTGTACGCTGTTAAATAACACTCTTTAGTTGTGTCGTACTGAATACCAGCATCTTTACCTACGTTAGGTCCATCGGCCGCAAAAATATTTGTCGTCGGTAAGTAGCAATTATTTCTACGCGGAGAAACGCAGATCTGATATTTCGAACGGTTCGCAATACGATCTTGAAGAGTTGTACCTAGAACTGTGTCTTTGGGAATAAATAAACCAATATTCCAATCTAAAGCCGAATGCTGACGACGAATTTTTTTAACTGCTAATTGGCGTGCTGCATTTGCACCTGTTAAATCGCCAGACATCAGTGGACTACATGTTGGTTCGCCTAATTTTTTATTATCGTAATGGGCAGGTAAAGCGATAATGAAGTTTTCGCAAGTCCACTGCGCGCCTTGCACAGTTGTGCCTGTCGATAAATCAAATTCAGTAACGGCTGTGCCCGACATAACATTATTCACCCAACCAGCTACATTTTTATTTTTAGATTCAAATTTTAAACTATAACCACGGCCAAACGCTTTTGATAAGTCTGTTGTTTGACGGCGAATTTGACTGATTGTTTCTTCAGTTTGCTCGGCTCCACCACCCATGTCAGCGGCTTTACCACCAAACACAGCCGTTACAATAACTCGGTCAGCACCTGTGGAATTAAATTTTTTACGAACGAAATCACTGTAATATTCGCCAAGCCCTAAAAAATTTTCGGGATTGTTCGTCGAATTGCTGTCAGTTGAAGGCTTATAACTGTCATCTATTGTTTGGTTAAGACCGAAAGAACCCTGAATAACCACAGGATCTAAAGTGTCTGATAAATTGTACGCACGAGGCCCCTCAGAAAGCACCGCACCCGTTGTTGTAAAACGAACATCTTTTGTCAGTGTGTGCCCGACATAACCAGACGTTATATCTTGCAAAAACACAACAGCATCGCGGTCACGCACAGGAATCAACGATTGAATATCACCACTTGCACCTGGAGCAATCAGATCCAGATTCAGTGTTAAATCAGTTTTTTTTCTGACCGAATATTGCAAGTACGCACCGGCATTAGCTGTAGAATTTTGTAAAACAAATTTAACTTGTTCTGGAGTCACTGTTGTCGATGGTGATTGTGGTTTAATGTAACGACCGATGTGCTGTAAAAAAGCCGTTCTTAATTTTAGCCCACCTTTTACAGCCCCATTTCCATTATTTGTAACAAAGCCTTCATTCACACCAATAGTTAAAGCTGGAAAAGGTCCTAAGGAAGCTCCGTTGGCCGCAAAATTTGGGCAAGAATTGTAAGAAATTGTGTCTGCAGCTATATCGTAAGCAAATGGAGCTTGTTTCGTGTAGTTGTCGACAGTTTCAGAAATTGTACTTTGGTTGTTTAAAATACCTTCACCTGTCTGCGTACAAGAAAGCATCGCCGCAGGCAGCGTTAGCAACAAAATTTTAATGACGTGAACTAACTTCATCTCTTCACCATTATACCAGATTATGTAACACGAGCTGTTACTTATCTTTCGGACTAAACTTCTTGTCTCATTATGATATATTTTTTGTATGAAATCAGCTCTACGCCTGACTTTGGTCACTACAATTTTATCATTTTCTTTATTATCTGCTTCAACAGCCTGGACTTTCGTTCTGCCTTTAGATTTCGTAGTTAAAAAAACTGTCGCAAAAACAGGCCGCACATCGATTTCAATCGACCAAGAAGTTACTTTCAAGGTGGGTAAAGATTCTCTTAAAACTCAAGAGAACTGGTTGATCGAAGGCGATCGCAACTTAAAAGTTTCAGCGAATGGTTTAGAACCGTACAAAGAAAACATCAAAGTAAATTCTTTATTTAATTCAAAACAAAAAACACATGTTGTTGGAAAAAATAAAACTCAAACTCCGGTAGGAAATGATTTTTACCAACGTTTACTGTTTATTCGCTCAAGCGATTCATTCATGCAGTATGTGCGTGAATTAGGAATCAGTGAAAAAACAAGATTATCTAAAGCTGATGGCCGTGTATGTATTGCGATCGGCGAACCTTCACAGGGCGAAGACAAAAGTCCACAAATCTGGATTGATCAAGACGATTTCTTAATCCGCAAAATCAGAATGCCTTCAGGCACTGAGATCAGTCTTTCTGATTACGTGAATGTAAAAGACGATTTCTGGATTGCAAAAACTCAAGTGATCAAGTGGGCCGGCGCCACAGCCACTGTTAAAGTGAAATCTTTTTCAGTGAAAAACGCGGCAACAATTCAACAATTTTATCCACAGAATTTTGAATTACCGACAGAGCTTGCATTTAATGAATCAAGCAGCATAGCTCAAGTTGTTGAAGACTTTTACAAGAGGTTTAGATGAATGTAGTTAAAGTCGCAGTCGATGCGCCTTTACTAGATCCTTTAACCTATCTTCAAAATTCCGATTTCACAGTTTCTCGCGGCGATGTCGTGAATGTGACTTTAGGAAACAGAAACGTAAAAGGCTTTGTTCTTTCTGCGTTTACGACAACTCAAGAAGAAATTAATAAAGAATTTGGCAAAGAAGTTAAGTTAAAACCTGTAGCTTCTATCAACGAAGAATGGATTAAATTAAAAGATCCCTACTTAACATGGCTTGAGTGGGTGGCTGAATATTATATTCACCCGATTGGCCAAGTGATGAACTTGGCTTTTCCCCCATTGGCTAAACAAACCAAAACACGCGCTTCAAAGCGCCCACCGGTAATTCCTAATCTGGCGCCCAAGCCTAAGCCAGAATTAACACCTGAGCAGAAAAAATGTGTTGAAAGCATTTCTTTAAACAGTGGTTTTAAAACTCATCTTATTCATGGAGTTACTGGTTCAGGAAAAACTGAAATTTACTTACGTCTTTTTGAACAATGTTTAGAGAAAAAACAAAAAGGAATGTTTTTACTTCCCGAAATTTCTTTAACACCGCAACTGGTGAACCGCTTTGTTGAGCGTTTCGGTGATCAAGTAGCTGTGCTTCATTCGCAATTAACTGACCGTGAGCGCACAAACCAGTGGTGGGAAATCATTCAGGGCGAGAAAAATATTTTAATCGGTGCCCGTTCAGCATTGTTTTGCCCTGTAGACAATATCGGCTTAATCGTCGTTGATGAAGAACACGAAACGAGTTTTAAACAAGACGAAAAATTAAAATACAATGGCCGCGATTGCGCGATCATGCTCGCTAAACACAATAACTGCGCGGTGATTTTAGGTTCTGCTACACCTAGTTTAGAATCGTGGAAAAACGCCAGTGAAAATAAATACCAGCTACACTCTTTAGTTTCGCGCGTGGCAGACCGTCCGCTGCCTGAAGTAACAATCACTGATATGCGCTTAGAAAAAGAAAATTCGGAGCGAAAAAGTATAATTCCATTTTGGTTATCAACAGAACTTTTTAATCGCATGACAGTGTCGTTAGCCAATAACGAGCAAGTAGCGCTTTTATTAAACCGTCGGGGTATGGCCCAAGTTGTATTCTGCCCAAGTTGCGGTTACACCGCAGATTGCCCGAACTGCGACATCAGCCTAACCCTGCATGCCAGACATCACTTGGTGTGCCACTACTGCGATTATCACCAAAATTTTGAAGTTAAATGCCCTGATTGTTCTGAAGGAGAATTAACTCCTCTGGGGCTTGGTACAGAACGTGTTGAAGAAGATTTAAAAACTTTATTTCCTGATAAAAGAATTGCCCGCGCCGACAGAGACGAAATCACCAACCGTGTTGAGATGGAAGAACTGATCAACAACATGGAACAAGGTGAAATCGATATCCTGATCGGAACACAAATGATCGCTAAAGGTTTAGATTTTCCGAAATTAAAACTTGTTGGATTACTATTAGCTGACGTGGGATTTAATCTTCCCGATTTCAGATCGAGCGAAAAAAGTTTTCAACTTATCACACAAATGGCCGGACGCGCTGGCCGTCATGTGACTGGTGATGAATCCCCGGGATCAGTCGTGATTCAAGCATATAATACCGAGCACGAATCTCTGCAATTTGCGCAAAAGCACGATTACGTTGGTTTTGCAGAACATGAATTACTTAATCGTTCACCTCTGAAATATCCGCCATTTCAGAAAATGCTGTCGTTTCGTGTGACGTCGATGTCGCAAGAAAAGTCACAAACAACGGCAAAATATATTTTGGCGCGCGCTCAAGCACTGAAAGAAAAATATCCACAGTTTTATTCGCAGATTGAAGTCTTAGGTCCAGCGGCCTCACCACTTTCTCGTTTAAAAAATCAGTACAGGTATCATTTAATTCTAAAAGGCACCAAAGCTGTCGAATTAAACCAGTTAGCCCGTCAAATTATCTCAGACGAAAAATGGATTCCCGCCCAAGTAAAAGTCCTGGTCGATGTTGACCCCATGAGTCTGTTGTAAAATAATTAACTGTGGCAGAAGACAAAAAACCTAAACAAGAATCTCGGTTAACTGCGGTCGAAAGAGCGCAGCTCGAACGCCGAGAAAAAATGTGGGAAATGCGTAAAGCGTTGCTTCAACGCGGTCATCGCGCCATGCAAGTTAAACAATATGGCGAAGCTGCCGTTAGTTACGAAAAATATCTGCGCATTCTTGAATTGTCTTTTAACGTTGCTCAGGGAAATTTAACACCTGAAGTTTTCAAAGAAAATTCTAAAACTGCCGAGATGTCGATCGTCGCCGGTGTGTACTGGGATTTAATGCGTATTTACGACACCAGCCAAAAATTCAGTGATCGTCAGGTGGCTTACGCCAAACAATTATCTCTTTTTGCACCCGTGACACCACTTCACAACGACATTATCAAACAGGCGCAAGAATTTATCAAAGTGGCCCGGCACCCAGAAAATGTAAAAATCTTTCTTGCGGCCATGGGAAAAGCAGGTCGTTGTTTTATCGCAAGTTCGGCGTACCAATCGCCAACCCATAACGATGTTATGTTCCTACGCAGTTATCGCGATTCTGTCTTAAAGCAATCATTTTTAGGCAGAAAATTTATTTATTTTTATTACCGCTACTCCCCAAAAGTGGCCTGCATTCTTGATCGGCACGATTTCCTGAAAGCGCCTACCCGCTGGGCTTTAAAGCTCGTGATCAAATGCGTTAGATAAATAATTCCCCATAAATATTCCCCTTTTTTGTTGCATCAAATCCAAAGTTTTCTGATCGTATTAGTATGCACATCTACGATTACATCATCATTGGAAGCGGCTTAACAGGCCAAACAATCGCAACTCAGTTATCTCAAGAAACACAAAACGTGTTATTGATCGAAGCCGAAGCTTTCACGGGCGGATCAAATCGCCAGGCTTTATTAAACGGAAATGTGATCGATGCAGGAATGCGTTTTTTACCAGCGAATGATCTTTCAATTAAAGCCGTTGAACAGTTAGAAAACTTATTGGGTTTAAAATTAATTAAATCTGAAAAAGAAAATCACCCACAAACTTACGATGCTTCAGGTTTTAAACCGTTCGTTGGTTTCGGCGATAAATCTCCGGAATTCTACGATCAGTTTTCTTATTTCTTAAGCCCGAAAGAATTAGAACTAACTTTGCCGGTTCACCAAATCATGGAGTTATTGAAAAATAAATACCAAGGTGAAACATTAATGCGTTCGCATGTAACGAAATTCGGTTTTGCTGAACAAGAAGAAGGTTCAAAAGCAGATCCGCAATTAACTCACGTTGTGGTGAATGGCTCTAAAACTTACTACGCGAATAATTTTATCTATGCCGGCCCAGTTCGTGATTTAGCGTTAATCGTACCAGATGACGTTTTAAATATCCGCGCTAAAGCGAAACTTAAAAAAGACTCTTACTGGATGGCGATCTGTTTAGATTTATTCCACCAAGATTTAACAACTGAACAAGAAGGTTTATTCGTTCTTGATGGAACAACTGATGATGGTATCGGCCCATGTGCAGGACGTTTCTTACCAGGTGTTGCCGCTGATGTGTCTCCAACACAAAAAGCCCAACAGATCTCGCAATGGATTAGTTTTATTGATTTAACAACAGCTGAAGAAACTGAAAACGTTGGCGAAGTGTTAAAGAAAATGAAACGCCAAATTAAACGTGCGTTTCCAGAAATGTCTGATGCGATTAAAGCTGAAAGAATTTTCATGAGCCCACCACTTTCTGGCGGCGAATTAAAAATGAATTCAAACGGTACACTTCACAAAGTAAATAACCTTTGGATTGCTTCTGCTTCAATGAATCAATACCCGAACTTATTAGGCTCTTTATTACAGTCTCAAATGACTTTAGCAGCTTTAGGTTTCGGTGGCTTCCAAATGGCTAAAGCTGACTTCGCTGAAGAACAAACTTCAAACAACGCAGAAACTCAAACAGAGGCGGAACTATAAACACAATTATTCAAGCTCTAGTCCTATTGATCGCTGCTTTGCACATCTATTTTCTAGTGCTTGAAATGTTTTTATGGACAACTCCTGTTGGCCTTAAAACCTTCCGTTTAACAAAAGAATTTGCTGAACAATCTAAAGCTCTGGCTGCTAACCAAGGCTTGTATAACGGCTTTTTAGCGGCAGGATTATTATGGGCGTTCTTTTGCCCGAATCCAGAATTTGCACAGCAGTTAAGATTGTTTTTTCTAGGCTGCGTGATCGTAGCTGGCGTTTACGGCGCCGCTACAGCTTCGAAAAAGATTCTTTATATTCAAGCGATGCCGGCTGTGATCGCTTTATTAGTTTCACTTTTATAGTTCGATTTAAGTTAATTTTTTTGTTTAAACGCTTCGTCTAAAACACGACCGCTGGCTTTAGCTGGCGGAAGAACACCTGAGACAAAAGAAAGCGTTGGCGCGATATCAACAATGCGAGAACCGGCATAGACGCCTGCTTGAAACCATTTCGGTCCCCACATGATAACTGGAACTGAGTTGTCGTAATTCCAGTTCGTCATGTGATTGACCGTAGCTCCAGTTTTTTGTGCGAAGAACGGTTCAGGAATTAACATTAAATCGCCGGCCACATCAGGAACAAAGCTGTTTTCAACTGGCCAACGCAAATCAAAATATGGGATCTGCGCTTTTAAAACTTGTTCACGAGTTACAACTTTGTAGATACCAGGTAACTGCAGAAAAATATCTTTAATCATGTCCTGCGCTTTCGCGGGATCAATATTTTTTTCAGCCAAACGTGCACGATTTAAATAAACATGTGAAAGAAAAACGCTTTCAATCCATGGTGTATCCCCGCTTGAGCCTAATTCTTTAGTTAACTTAGCATTCGCTTGTTTGATCGCTCCCAAGAAGTCTAATTCTCCGGTCGCAATTCTTCCACGACGTAATAAATCTCCTGCTGGTGGAATTCCGTGATCGGCTGTTAGAACTACGATCGTTTTATCTAAAAGATTTTTAGATTTTAAAGCCGAATATAATTTCGCAAGCTGCTTATCTTCTTCTAAAGTTAAAGTTTTTAATTCAGGAGCATCCGGCCCAAGTTTGTGACCTAAAATGTCGTGATTCGACATACTCACGCCTAAAATATCAGGACCGTTTGTATTACGTTGACCAAGTTTTTCTTCAGTCAAAGCCTGAACCGCCATATCCATTGTTGTATTCACTCCGGCAATGGCCGCTTCAAGATTTTTGTCTTCTAAATTCGGTAAAGTTCTTTGTTTCGCATTTACTTTTTCAATCCACGCCGGCACTTTTCCGTAATAACCGGTTGTTTGCCATTCTTTAGGTTTATCTTCATACCAAACAGCCATGTCAGCACGATGCCCGCCTAGAAAAATCGCCGAACGATCCTTCAAAGAAACGGTAAAAACTTTACTGTCTGGGTAAATATTTTTAACTTCATCGCCATATGTAGTGGTCTTTAATCTACGAGGAGAAAATCCAAACTCAGCATCGTCCGCACAGTAAATTTTCTTCTTTGTTTTTGTATCGTACCATTCATTGATCTGAATGCCGGTTTGCGCCGGATACGAACCCGATAAAATCATCGCATGACCCGGACACGTCATCGCCTGCATGATCCCGTAAGAACTTTGCGCAAAGTAAGCTCCGGTACTCATCATATGGTTAAAACCAAGTTTCGATTCCGGCATGAAGTCTTTTTGGTAACGAGTTAAGAAGTCAGATCTGAATTGGTCGATCACCACAACCACCACTAATTTGGGCTTTTGTTTATAGGTTTCAAAAGACAAGTTTTTAGCCATAGCAGGCACCAAACCAAGAACGATCGCGATCACTAAAAAAAGACTGTTTTTCATGGGTTAGACTATAATGGAGGTTTTTTCAGTTGTCCTTCATTTTAGGGCGTCCAAAAGTCCTAAAAATAAGGATTTCCCGCTTGCCTAACCCCCCTTCAGTTTGCTATCTCTGATCCTCACTAAAACACACGGGATGGTAATACCTGGTCTGATGCTTAAATTGGTTGCATCGGAAACACTCGCCAAAATGGTTTAAGTAAACCATGGGGAACAACCCCAC
The DNA here is from genome assembly GCF_046267985.1 of Pseudobdellovibrio sp. HCB154. Classification (GTDB taxonomy): domain Bacteria; phylum Bdellovibrionota; class Bdellovibrionia; order Bdellovibrionales; family Bdellovibrionaceae; genus Pseudobdellovibrio. The sequence continues at coordinate 3,265,441 of NZ_CP176530.1, forward strand.
GAGCTCTGCCACCCGGAGGCATAACCAGAAAAAAAGGAATACACATGGCACAAGTTACCATGAAAGAAATGTTAGACGCTGGCGTACACTTTGGTCACCAAACACAACGCTGGAACCCAAAAATGAAACCGTATGTTTACACAGCTCGCGGTGGAATCCATATCATCGACTTACAAAAAACAGTTGTTCGCGCTAACCAAGCTGCGGATTTCGTAAAAGAAATCGCTGCTCAAGGTGGAACAATGATCATGGTTGGTACTAAGAAACAAGCTATCGAACCAATCCAAGAAGCTGCTAAAAAATCTGGCCAATACTTTGTTACAAAACGTTGGTTAGGTGGTATGTTAACAAACTTCGAAACGATCAAACAATCTATCGATCGTTTACGTAAAATCGACAAAATGAAAGAATCAGGCGATTTCAATCTTTTAACTAAAAAAGAGCGCGCTGGTTTAGATAACGAATACATCCGTTTAACTGAATACTTAGAAGGTATCCGCGAAATGAAACAAATTCCTGCGGTTATGTTCGTAGTAGATCTTCCTAAAGAACACATCGCTGTATTAGAAGCGAAAAAATTAGGTATCAAAGTTGTTGCTATCGCAGATACTAACTCTGATCCAGAATTAGTTGATTACCCAATTCCAGGTAACGACGATGCTATCCGTTCTATCAAATTATTCTCTAACTTAATCGCTGATGCTTACGTTGAAGGTGCTAAAGTTTGGGAACAAAAAGCTCGCACTATGACTGACAAAGCTTCTGACAATAAAGAAGCAGCTGCAGCGACTGAAGCTCCAGCTAAACGTGGTCCTCGTGGTCCTAAACCTGGCGCAGAAAAAGCAGCTCCAGCTAAAGGCGCAGGCCCTTCTGTAGTTAAAGCTAACAAATCTCGTAAATTAGTTGCTGCTGGTACAGCTGACCTAGTTGAAATCGAAGCAGAATTAAACGAAGAGAAAAAGGATGATTCAGCTGAGTAATCTCAGCTGATATCGTAAAGGAGAAAAGCATGTCTATCTCTGCATCTATGGTTAAAGAACTGCGTGAAAAAACAAACGCAGGTATGATGGATTGTAAAAAAGCTTTAGAAGAATCTAAAGGTGACTTTAACGCTGCCGTTGAATGGTTACGCGTAAAAGGTTTATCTGCAGCTGCTAAAAAAGCTGACCGTATTGCCGCTGAAGGTACAGTAGCTGCTAAAACTACTGGTAAAACAGCTGCTGTTGTTGAAGTTAACTCTGAAACTGACTTCGTAGCTCGTAACGATGGCTTCAAAGCTTTCGTAAATGAAGTTGTTGATCACGTTATCAACTCTACAGCTACTGGTGATTTATTAACTCAACCGTTCAAAGGTGCTACTGTTGGCGACGCTCTTAAAAATGCAGTTGCTACTATCGGTGAAAACATCGTTATCCGTCGTACTGAAAAGTACACAACTAACGACACTGGTTTAGTTCACACGTACATCCACGGTGAAGGTAAAATCGGCGTAATGATCGAAGTACAAGGCTCTACAGCTGCTGTTGCTTCTTCTGCTGATGCAAAAACTTTCGCTTCTGACGTTTGCTTACATATCGCTGCGATGAACCCAATGGCTTTATCTTCTGCTGATATGAATCCAGAAACAGTTGCTAAAGAAAAAGAAATTTTAAAACAAAAGAACTTAGAATCAGGTAAAAAACCAGAAATGATCGAAAAAATCGTTGAAGGTCAAATCCGTAAGTTCTTAGCTGAGAACTGCTTAGTAGACCAAGCGTTCGTTAAAAACCCAGACTTAACTATCTCTGCTTACGCTAAAGAAGCAGGTAAAAAAGCTGGTGGCGAATTAACTATCAAACGCTTCACACGTTTTGAATTAGGCGCTGGTATCGAGAAAAAAGTGAACGACTTCGCAGCTGAAGTTGCTTCAATGCAAGGTCACTAAGACCGAGCAAAATAAAAAAGCTCTCTTCGGAGGGCTTTTTTTTTGTGAGCTTTACTCACATAGAATTATCCAAGCAAAAATTATTCATTCATCACCGAAAGGATTCCTGTGGCAAAATCTGTTTACAAACGCATCTTACTTAAACTTAGTGGTGAGGCCTTAGCTGGCGCACAAGGAACAGGAATCAACGCTCAAGTGATTGCTCAAATCGCTCAAGACGTTAAAGCCGCTTTCGATACTGGTGTGCAAATCGGTGTTGTTATCGGTGGTGGTAATATCTTCCGCGGTGTAGCCGCTTCAGCTCAGGGCATGGATCGTGCAAGTTCTGATTACATGGGTATGTTAGCTACATGTATCAACGCTTTAGCGCTTCAAGACGCTTTTGAAAAAGCCGGAATTCCTACACGCGTACAATCAGCGATTGAAATGGCTGAAATTGCAGAACCTTACATCCGCCGTAAAGCGATTCGCCACCTTGAAAAAGGTCGTCTTGTGATCTTCGGTGCAGGTACTGGCAACCCTTACTTCACAACTGATACAGCAGCTTCTTTAAGAGCTATGGAGATCAACGCCGAAGTTATTATGAAAGCCACTAAAGTTGACGGTATCTACGATAAAGATCCGAAAAAACACGCTGATGCAAAAAAATACGATACAATCAGCTACATCGAAGTTTTAAAACAAGGCCTACAAGTTATGGATTCAACGGCGATCAGCCTTTGTATGGATAACAAATTACCAATTATGACTTTTGATTTAGCTAAACCAGGCAACATCTTAAAAGCCGTTGCTGGTGAGAATATTGGCACAGTTGTAAAATAAAGAGTGCAGTTTAATTTAGTTTATTGTTTAAATAATTAAGAAGATCGGAGAAATTTATGATCGAAACTTCAAAAACAAACGCAAAAGCGAAAATGGAAAAAGCAGTTAACTCGCTAATTGAAGAGTTAAAAAAAGTTCGTACAGGTAAAGCTCAAGTATCTATGCTTGATGCCGTTCGTGTAAATTACTACGGTAACTTGTCTCCATTAAACCAAGTAGCTTCTGTATCTACACCAGATGCGACAACTTTCTTAATCGCTCCTTGGGAAACTTCAATTTTAAAAGAAATCGAAATGGGTATCGTTAAATCTGATATCGGTATGGCGCCAATCAATGACGGTAAAGTTATCCGTTTAAAAGTGCCTGCTTTAACTGAAGAGCGTCGTAAAGACTTAGCTAAACAAGTTAAAAAAATCGCTGAAGATGCTCGTGTAGCTGTTCGTTTAATCCGCCGTGATGCCAACGAAGAAGTTAAAAAGCTTTTAAAAGATAAAGCTGTTTCAGAAGACGAAGCTAAAAAAGGCGAAGCAGACATTCAAAAATTAACTGACGACACAATCAAAAAAGTTGATCAGTTAACTGACGAAAAAGAAAAATCAATTCTTACAATCTAAGGTTTTAATGTCGCAAATCAAACATGTCGCAATCATTATGGATGGAAACGGTCGCTGGGCACAGCTGCGCGGCCGCCCCCGTACATTTGGACATGTTAAAGGTGTGCGTGTAGCGAAAAAAATTATCACTCACGCAGCGAACCTGGGTTTACAGAATTTAACTTTATACGCTTTCTCGACTGAAAACTGGTTCCGTCCACAAGAAGAAGTTTCTGTGTTGATGAAGCTGATGGAGCGTTATTTAGTTCGCGAAACTGAAAACCTTATTAAAAATAATATTCAATTTCATACAATCGGTGACTTATCTAAAGTTCCCACAAACGTTAGACGTCTGATTAACGAAGCCAAAGTAAGAACTGCTCACTGTTCAGGTTTAAAACTGACGTTTGCGATTAGCTACGGCTCACGCCAAGAAATGATTGGCGCTGTTCAATCTATCGCGACTGATCTTAAAGACGGCGTGATCAGCTTAAATGAAATTAACGAAGACATGATCAATAAACGTTTAATGACGTCTCACTGCCCTGATCCGGATTTAATTATCCGCACAAGCGGTGAATACCGCTTATCAAATTTTTTGATGTGGCAGGCTTCGTACAGCGAATTATATTTTACAAATATCTTATGGCCTGACTTCAAAGAAGACGATTTGAACAAAGCCCTAACTGATTTTAAAAACCGCTCGCGCCGCTTTGGCCGTATCGAAGGTGTTTTAAAAACTTTATTTAACAAAAAAGAAAAAAATCATGCCGAACTTAATTTCTAGAACCCTGTCGGCACTTGTTGCTTTGTTCATCTTAATCGGAATGGTTTATTTCTTTGCCGAAAAAGGAACTTACGCTTTAATCCTTTTTGCTTCAGTACGTGGCTCTTACGAAATCGCGCGTATGGTTTTTAAAGCTCACTACCCTAAATTTGCCACTTACGCTTTTGTTTTAATTAACTTAGCTACTTTCTTACTTTTAACCTTAGTACCTACAAAAGACTTTCAGATGTTTTTTATCTTACTTAGCTTCGCGGCCAGCGTTGTTGTAGGTATCGTGTTTCATAAAAAATTCAACGATCTGCAAACGATCTTTGATTACGTTTCACAATCAGCTTTCGGTACAATCTATACAGCAGTTATTCCAGCTATCGTCAGTGGCCTTGTGTATTCACAAAAAGGCATGTACTGGTTTTTCTGTCTTTTAGCGGTGATCTTTGCCGGTGATATCGGCGCTTACCTATTTGGTGTAACAATGGGTAACAAAAAAGTAGCTCCCAGTTTATCACCTAAGAAAAGCTTAGAAGGTGCTATCGGCGGTTTAATTTTCTCGACATTAGCAGCTTACGCTTTTTCATTTATTCTGACTGATGTGGCCTTACCAGTGCTTTTAGCCTGTGGATTTTTCGGGGGTTTATTAGGCCAAATCGGGGATTTTTTCGAATCTCTTATTAAACGAGTTTCTGGTGTAAAAGACTCAGGAACGATTATGCCGGGCCATGGCGGTGTCTTAGATCGAATCGATGGGGTCCTGCTAGCTTCACCTTTGTTTTATTTTGCTGCGAATTATCATAGTCTTTGGTCTTAAGACACCACATCTAGTTACCTAATAGTTTAGAAAATGCTAAAATAATGCTTTAAACCACGAGGGTTTTAGCATGAATTTTATTATGAGTTCTTTAGGTTATCTTTACGCTAACGTTGTTCCATTTGTTATTCTTTTAGGGATCTTAGTTTTTGTCCATGAGTTAGGACACTTCTTAGTTGCCCGTGCTTGCGGGGTTCGCGTTGAAGTCTTTTCGTTAGGCTTCGGTAAGAAAATATTAAGTTATAAAAAAGGTTACACCACTTACTGTATTTCTATTGTTCCATTAGGTGGCTATGTAAAAATGTTCGGTGAACAATCTACAGATGCTGAAAGCATCGCAGCTGAAGATCGCGCCGTATCTTACACACACAAATCAGTATGGCAACGTATCGCGATTGTGTTTGCAGGCCCGTTAATGAATTTCTTGTTCGCGATTTTAGTGTTTGGTTTTATTGCCTACACTGGCGAAGAAACTCGCGCAGCCCGCATCTCAGAAGTAACAACAGGTTCAATTGCTGAAGCCGCTGGTTTAAAATCACAAGATTTAGTTTTAAGTGTGAACAACACAAAAGTTAGAAGCTATGAAGAATTTCAAAATGCTTTAAACCAAACACAAAACCAAACAGCGCAAATTGAAGTGCAGCAAGATGGCGAACAGCCACGCACAGTAGCAGCGCAAGTAGCAAGCGTTGATAACCCAAATATTTTTGCCGGCACAAAAACAATCGGTTCAATCACTGGAGTAATGCCTTATACAAAAGGTACTCTAGTAGCGGTTAGACCTGATTCAGATGCTTTCAAAGCCGGTCTTCGCACGGGTGATGAAATTACCAAAGTCGCGGATCGTAAAGTGCAATCTTGGAACGATCTGACTCGTTTAACACAAGCTGCAACGTCAAATTTAACTGTTGAACGTACCACAAATGATAAAAAAGAAACTGTTCAGTTAACTTTAAACTTACCTGCTGATAAAAAAATCGCATCCATTACTGATCTTGGAATTGAAAATACAGAATTATACTTAGAACAAATCGTTCCAGGCTCTCCAGCAGCGCAGGCTGATTTAATGAAGCACGATAAGATCGTGTCTATTAACGGCAAACCAATGGAATCTTGGGAAAACGTTTTAACAACAATCAAAAGCTACGACGGAAAAGACGCTTTAGAGTTTAAAATTTCTCGTGAAGGCACTGAGATCGTGAAAAAAATCACGCCGCTAGTGACTTCACAAATGACGAACTTAGGCAAAGAAGACAAGCGTTACACTATCGGTATTATGCCGATGATGAACATCTCGCAACCTGAGTTAGTTACAGTGTCTGAAGACTCTTTAATCGCTGCCACAGTGAAAGGTTTTGACCGTTCATGGGATATTTCAGTGATGACAGTGATGTCATTCGTACGCCTTTTCCAAGGCGAAGTATCACATAAAAACATCGGTGGTATGATTTCTATCGGTAAAGCCGCTTCTGATGCCTATGCGATGGGTTTACAGCAGTTCTTAATGACGATGGGTATCTTATCGATCAGTTTATTTATCTTAAATTTACTTCCGGTTCCGGTTTTAGATGGCGGACACTTAGTGTTTTATGCTATTGAAATCGTGAAAGGTTCACCACTAAGTGGAAGAAAATTAGAGATCGCCCACCAAATCGGTTTTGCTCTGTTAATGGGTTTAATGGTGTTAGCGCTATTTAACGACTTCACGAAGTTTATTTTTAAAAGCTAAATTCTATGATCATTTTATCCTGCGAGACCAGCACTTTACTTGGAAGTGTGGCCATTCATAAAGATGGCCAACTGCTTTCACAAAAGTCGCTGTTCCGCCAGGGTTCGCACGCTGAAGCCTTAAATGTCTTAATTCAAGATTGCCTTGCTGAAGCTAAAATTTCACTTAAAGATGTCGATCACTTTGTGACTGGACTTGGGCCTGGAAGTTTCACCGGCATTCGCATCAGTTTTAATACTATTAAAACTTTTTCTGAAATTTTTAATAAAGACATGGCCGGTATTGATAGCCTAAAAAGTCTAGCTTACCTGAACAAAGATCTAGCTCTTTCACTGAATCAGACTGAAATTGCCTGCGCACTCAATGCTTTTAAAAATATGGTGTATATCGCCACCTATAAAATCGAAAATAATTCTCTGGTTGAAACAAGACCTCCGCAAGTTGTGCGCGTTCAAGAATTAGATTCATTCATCGTGAAACCTATTTTATTTGTCGGCGATGCATTTTCTGCGTACGAAAATTATTTAACAAAAAATTGTCCGGATAAATTAATCCGCAATGAAAATGCTCACGACTATCCGACAGCAGTTGCAGTCGGTCACTTAGCAGGTCTAGAAAATAAATTTTTTCACTGGTCAAAACTTTTACCTCTTTACTTAAGAGCGTCCGAAGCCGAAGAGAACTTGAACGGAATCAAGTATCAACCTCTGTAGTATCTTCGGGAGTTCAACATGGCAGAAATTTGGTGTGTGGCTAGTGGTAAAGGTGGCGTTGGCAAAACATTCGTCGCTTCAGGCTTTGGAATCAGTTTAGCGAAATTAAGAAGAAAAGTTTTGTTAGTTGATTTTGATATTTCAGGCGCTAACTTACACACAGTTCTGGGCTTAAAAGAATTTAAAAAATCGATCGTTGATGGTTTAACTTCATCAGCTGACGGCTGCCGCGACATGATCGTGCGTTCAACTTTTCCAAACTTAGATTTTATTCCCGGCTTTATTGTTCCGCAATTAGGCCAAGAACTTTGCACTTTCAAAGTGGATGCTCTGTTAGAGCAGCTTAAAAAATTGGATTATGATGTAATTATTTTCGACCTGGGGCCCGGCGCACAAAAAGCTAATTTTAGTTTAATGGCTTACGCAGACCGCAATTTTATTGTTACCAACTGCGAACCAACATCAGTCGAAAAAACATATTCGTTCGTTGAACAGTATGTAGCCCATGATGGAAACACGAAAAACTTACATCTTTTGGCTAATTTTTGTCGTTCTTCACAACATCAAGGCTTAGGAAAATCATTAGAATCGGTTCTATTCAAAAAACACGATATCAACGTACGTTTTTCGGCCGCGATTCGCTTTGATAATGCCGTGTGGCAATCTACATTTATGAGCACATCAAATTTGCAAAATGTTTTTGCATTGATGCCGTATTCCGAGGTCTGTCATGATTTTTACAAAATCTGTAAACAATTGATTGATCCAAGTGAACTACGGGCCGTATCATAATTTAAGATGAGCACAGATTCTAAGAACAATTATTACGAAATTTTGGAAGTCCCAAACACAGCAACTCAACATGAGATTACTGTGGCCTACGAAAAAGCAAAAAGAACTTACTCTGCTCAAAACGCGGCTTTGTACAGCGTATTTACTGAAGCAGAAGCCTCTGCCCTACGCGATTTAATCGAAGAAGCTTATTCTGTTCTTAGCAATCAGAACTACCGCAACATTTACGAAAAACGTTTATTATCTAAATCATATTCAGCGTCTGATCTTTCATTAGATGCTGTGAAAAAAGCCAGCAACGAACTTTTCAATGAAAACAGTTTGCTGCAAACAGCTCCAGTTGATGCATCGGAATCTGAAAAACCTGCTTACGAAAAAAATCAGGCTTTAGAAACTGAAATCGAATCTTGTGCTGACTGGGATGGCGACTTTCTTAAAAAAGTTCGTGAATACAAACAGTATTCTTTAGAACTTCTTCATGAAAAAACTAAAGTTAATCCTTGGTATTTAGCAGCTCTAGAAAAGATGGAACCAGAAAATTTACCGGCTCCGGTATTTGTTCGTGGTTACGTAACACAATTTGCAAAAACGTTAGGCCTTAACGAGAAACAAGTTGCTGAATCTTACATGAAGCTTTACAAGTCAAAACTTGAGCAAACAAAAACAAAATAAAATCACCTATACCGTTTCCGCCGACTACGCAGGTTTAAGACTTGATAAAGTGTTGGTGGAAGAACCTTTCTTTAAAGAGATTATCTCAACCCGTAGTTACGCCCAAAACATGATTGAAAAGGGTTACATCGCCGTTAACAATGAACGCACAAAAGCGTCGTACGCCCTTAAAGAATCAGACATCATTGATATTATTATTCCTGAAGTTAAACCGACTGAATTAGTACCGTACGATTTTAAATTAGACATTATCTTTGAAGATAACGATCTGATTGTGATTAATAAACCTGCGGGCTTAGTGGTTCACCCGTCTGCAGGTCATGAGCAAAATACGTTAGTAAATGCTCTTCTTTTTCATACCAAAGATCTGTCGATGAAAAACGAAGAACGCCCGGGCATCGTTCATCGTATCGATAAAGAAACAAGTGGTTTACTTGTTGTTGCTAAAAACGATCAAGCGCACGACAACTTATCAATTCAATTTAAAAATAAAACCACACATCGTATTTATTACGCTGTAGTTGATGGCCGCCCGCGTGTGGGTAAAGGCACACTTCAAAGTTACTTGGCCCGTCACCCAAACGATCGTAAAAAATTTGCATCTATTAGATTAAATAATCGTATCGTCACAGAATTTGATGAAACTTTTGAAAAAGGTAAATGGGCGGTTACGCACTATCAAACTTTACAAAGCTCTCAGTCTAAATCTTTAGTGCGTGTACAACTTGAAACAGGCCGCACACACCAGATTCGTGTGCACATGTCCGAATTAGGCCATCCGTTAGTGGGTGATATAACTTACGGTTATTCAACTAAAAAAGCCAAAGAGCATGGTGTGAACAGATTTTATCTGCACGCTGCTGAACTTGGTTTTACGCATCCTAAAACTAAAGAGCCTATGAAGTTTATGATCGATTGGCCTAAAGCCGATTTTGAAAAAATTAAATCTTGGGGATTTATTTTATGAGTTTTACCGAAACAGATTTAGGATTTATCCAAGAAAAAGACGGTTACCTAATTTTTTTCGGCAAAAATTCAGCCACGTTAGATCAAATCAAACAGGCTTACCCAGAACTTTCTTTTCGTACAGTTCATCAAAAGCACACCGATGTTTGTGTTCCATCATCGCCCGATAGCGGCGAAACCATTGCTGATGCGCATTTTAGTGAAGAAGACAATGTGGCTTTAGTTGTGAAAACGGCTGATTGCATTCCGCTGCTGGCTTATAGCAAAAAGCAAAATTTAATTTTAGCTATTCATGCTGGCTGGCGCGGCGTTGAAAATCAAATCACCCCTAAATCTTTTGTGTCAGCGAAAATGCAAGAAGCTGAAATATTTGTGGGACCGCATATTTTGCAAAAAAGTTTTGAGGTTGATCTTGATGTAAAAGAGCAGCTTGAAAAAGTTTACCTTCAACACACTGAAAAACCTGATGCGCAGGTTTTTATTTCTCGTGATAGTAAATTTTATATTGATCTAAAAACTATTGTGAAAAAGCAGATTCAATCGGTCGCAATTCCATTTCATTTACACGAGTTAACAATTGACACTGTGTCAGACACGCGTCTTCACTCTTACCGCCGTGACAAACAAACCAGCGGGCGCAATTTAAGTTTTATTGCCAGACTTAAGTCGTAAGACTCTTTTAAACCTAGTCTTTTAATTTACCTCTCGTTTGAGATACTAAAAGTATGAAAAAACTTTTACTTTTAGCTACTGTTTTAATGTCGGCTTGCACGTCTTTTGACAACCAAAACCGCTACCCTTCTAACATTGCACAATGCCCGATTTCAGAAAAAAATCCACCGGCATTTACTGTTCTTGAAAACAAAAACGGAAAAATTAAAGTTCAGCTAGATAATTTTACAAATCTTTTCAATTTATCTGATGCCTATAATGTTAAAGTCACTTTCGAAGATTTAATTATTCAAGATGCTGACGGCTCTAATGCTTTCACAAATGTCACTGACGTGGCGGCCGCAACTGTAAGTAAAGAACCTTTTATTGTTGAAGTTCCAGTTACACGCAGCGGAATTTATAATTTTACTTTATCTGATGATGGCGACAAAGTTTTTTGGAAACAAAAAGTTTTCGCAATTGATCCAGAAGAAAATACGATTTCTAAAGAAGAACGCGAAATGTTAGCGCAAAAATACGCGCCAGTTATGGAAATGAGTACAGGTGAAGAAACATTCCCCGCTACTTTAGAATATATTTTCAATAAAACAGAAGTTGATCCGCAATTAAATGCAGAGCCATTTCTAATTACTAATAAAAATACGCAATCTGGTTTTTTAAATATGTTCAGCCGCGGCCACAAATTCACTGTTAATTTTAACTACGGTGAATTTGACAAAGTTCTTCCATACTACGGAAATGCTGATTCAGTGATTAAATCAGGTTTATCAAATGATAAAGAAACGCGTTTAAGATTCCGTTCTGGTAAAAACCACTTAGCGGTTTATTATTCAGTGTTTGAACACAAAAAAACGACGTTTGTGACTCGTGACAAAACTGTAAAAGTTGTTCCGATGTCTTCGCCTTATATCTACATCAACTATCACTTCTTTTATGCTTTCGATACAAAGAACGGCACAATCAACAAGCCTGTTGCCGCTTCACATATTCTTGATCGTGAAAGTTTAACTGTTGTTTTAAACAAATCACGCCAACCTGTGTTCGTAATTTACGGAGCCCACCTAGCTAATCAGCTAATGGCCCAACTTGATTCTTCGGGTAACCGTATTCAAGAGTGGAAAGGTGGCCGCGCCTATTTAAATATGCCAAAAGTGCCTACTGAAAATGGCCGTATCTTGGCCGTTGCTGCAAAAGGTTCACACGGAATTTATCCTGTAAAAGGTATGTACGCTGTGGCTTTAGGTGAAAACATCAGTTTATTAAAAGAACCGGCTGGTGGTGGTGAAAAGTTATATCCACCTTTTGAGGCCAATGCCGGACAAAATCCAAAATACAAATTACTTCCTTTAGGATTAGAAAACGTAACTTCAAACTGTAATGATGGTTATAGCGTGTTAGCTTACTCAGGAGCTGTCGTGGATGTCTTAGGGCCAACAAATGCAGCTTTCCCTCCATTCACTGACCGTGAAGGTGATTATAAAAACTATACCGATCCTAATATGTATATGTTTGATATTGATAAGGCGATGAAGGCCAAGTAATTGCTTGTTTTTTAGTAGATAAATCAGCTATTTTTACCTTATAGAGTTTTTTAAAATTTATGGGGTGTAAAATGTTAAAAAATTTCGTGATCTCTGCTGCATTACTGCTTTCTGCAATTTCAGTTCAAGCTTTTCAATCGCCAATTTCTGACGTCTTACCCAATGGGTCCGTAGCTCGCTGCCATGAAACTGGTGATGCGGGCTTACGCGCTTATCGTTTAGCAGTTAAAGAAATTTCTGCCACGGCTTTAACTTTACAAGTCGACACTTTGGTTTGTCTTCGTCTTGAAGGTCAAATGGCTTTGGTTCCTTACGCTTTAGCCGAAAAACAAATTTATAAAAATAATGGTCATGTGATCAGCTACGAAAATATCGAAGCCAGTCTGGCGATCACAAATACTGAAGCCACAGCTTTATTAGCGCGTGTAACTTTAGATACAGCTAAGTTTTCTCAAGAAGTAACTCTGGATTTACAAGCATTACGTGCACGTGTTTTTGATGTAAGTCTTCAATTTTTAGAAGTTATCAGAATCGACGGCAAGGTTGTCGATCAAGGTATGCGCGCCAATGGCACATACCGTATCTCTTTAAATTAATTTCCCGTTCTGCCGGTACCGCTTGTTTTAGAACCTGTTTTAACTGCAACTGGGTTTAAACAGCTGCTCGATTTGGCTTGGTCATTTTCTGCATAAGAACAACGGTGCCCTAAATTAATCGGCGTACAATCTGCTGTTGATGGTTGCTCCACTAGCTCCGTGCTAGTCTTATAATTATTCGGATCTTCACCTAAAAAGCTGTTACTTTGAGAAATTTTGTCGCCAGTTGTAGTATTCCCTGTTGTATCGTCAGAAACTACGCGCGGCGGACTATTTGAGCGAAAAATATTAGCCAGAGCTAACCCGATAGCTGCAATTTTAGTTTTAAAGAAATCAAAAAAACCAGCCTGAGCTTGCGGGGCTTGTAACAAAAATAACGCTAAAATGGCGACTATGATTTTTTTATTCATTGTTAGCTCCATTTTTGACTAAAAGAAATTCGGTAAACAGTTCGAAAGCGGCGTAATTTTTTGCATCCATTGATTTAAGTTTTCCGGCGCTATATTTAAAGTTTACTTTGCTTTCACCTTTTAACTCTAATTCAACTAATCGCTCGTTCACGTATTTAGTCGTTAAAGTCTTTTTTGCCTTGGTAGCTAAATTTGTTTTTTTAACTTCGCTGACGTAGCCTAAATGATTTTCTTGGTATTCCCATCGGGCTTCTTTAGTATCAATTGTTTTCCAACCGGCTTTAGCATCTAAAAGACTTTCATTGATAACTGTTGGCGCACGAAATAATGAATCTTTTTCTACACGGTGTTTTGAAAATAACGGAGAACTTGCCGAACGAAATTCATTTGTAGACTTTCCACAAATATCTTTGACCGTGGCATTTAGCGAAGCATTATTCACATTCATTTTGTAAGTGAATTCACGGCCGCAGTTAGTATTATCAGCTAATTTACTTACGGCATCTAACTTCGCATCGTAAGTCACTGTGTACTGACTGCCATCAGGTAACGCAAAGCCAGTAATACGCCATTGGCTATCATGAGCGTAGGTTAATTTTTTACCCCAGGCATTTTCAACAGAAGTTAAATTGTTGTTTTTATCGTAGCTATACAGCACTTTGATTTTTTTAGGGCCTTCAATTTTTTCTACGACTTTTTCAGTTTTCGCGTAGATAAAAAAGTAGTGCTGTTTGCCATTATGAACAACCCTGTCAATCATGCCGTATTTATTGTAGTAAATACGCACAAATGGTTTTTCATATTGGCTTTTTAAAGCGATTAAGCTTAATAACCCTTGATCGTTATAGCCAAAAATATACTTATCCGAAATACGCATATAGCCTGCATTATTCGGAAGCTCTTTCATCACTTCTGTACCGGCGCTATTGGCGTAACCGTCTTCAACTTTAGTGAACATACTTGAAGTGACTTGGCCGCATTTACGAATTTCTAAACCGGCGTTAGCTCTAACAACTGTTTCTTCTAGTTGTGAACACCAATTGTTTCCAAATATTCCGAAACTTTTTCTTTTATGATTATATTCACGCTGAATGCGAAATGCCGTCAGCGCTTCTTTAGTGATTAGATCCGTAGTATTAAATGAAAGTTCACCGCTAATTGGATTTACTTCGGCAAATACAGACAAGCCCACGAATAACGTTATAAAAAATATTTTGTTTTTCACATTATCTATTTTATTCCTCTTCTAAAATATAGATAGACCAGTGAAACAATTTCTAGATTTCTGGCCCGATGTCGAGCCTTGGTGGGGTTCTCTTTTATGATGTTTACCCGTACCATTAAATATATGAAAACAGTGACTGGATTTTTATTTATTTTATTTGCGGCATTAACCACTTCTGCAGCCGATACTTCAAACTGTGCCGAAGGAAAAATTACTACTAAAACCAAAACAAATACGGTTACCGTGGTCGCTCATCTTTGCCAAAATGAATACGGTCAATTTTTCGAAAAAAATTGTGCTGATGGTTGTGAGTTCGCGAAAGCTTTAAAAAGCCGAGGCGAAGTTGATATTCAAGATGCTGTTGTCGGAAGCCCCGGTGGGCAAATCTGCAAAGAGTTAGGATTTAATGCAGAGATGGCTGATATTGAATTTAAAGGTAAAAAAATCCAAAACGTCGATTTATGTTTTACTAAAGATAAATTTTCATATGTTTCAACAGGTTTCTTGCGCGATTTAGAAGGAGACCTTGAAAAATGAAATCTTTAATAACATTTCTTTCTGTAATTTTATCATTTAATTTTTCTCAAGCTGGCTCGTGCGAACCGGTCGACTTACGCGATCAATTAGGACCAATTTTAAACCAAGATGGCGCAGGCTTTTGCTACGCTTATACAGCGGCAGATATTCTTTCATTTAAATTAGGTAAACGTGTTTCTCCGGTAGATATTGCCATGCAATACGTAAAACGTCGTGATGAACTGATGTATCGTAAAGGTCTGAACGCCAAATACTTAAATGAAATCAACAGCGACAGAAAAGATGACATTGCTAGCGGTGGTTTTGTTCGCTACGCCTTAAGTTATTCACAAGACGCTGGGTTTTGCGAAGATAACAAAATTAATTCGAATGATTTTCGCACCGACCGTGATTTATTTCGCGGTTTAGTGAATTTAAATCAACTTAGCCTTCAAGAATACAGTTTAAGTGATGCTGGATCTGCAAGTTGCTCTAAGTTTTCTCAAATTCAAAAAATATTTCCCGGTGTAACTATTGCTGATATTCAGAATACAGCTAACCAAAGTAACTTAATGAATGTGGGTGCTAAGATTGCCAACGAGGCCTGCGAACCAAGATTTAAAGCAACCACACCATTACGGTTTAGAAGTTTAAGTAACCCTGGTGCAGCTAACGAAATTTTAACAGGTTCACAGTTTAATGAAATTGATAGCGTACTTTCAAAGAAGCAACCTATTTCACTCTCACTAAAAATGGATAAACTTTATAATTTTGGTCGATCAAGTATATCCAGCCAACCGCGCCACGCTATCACTTTAGCCGGAAGAAAAATGAATCCTTCTACAGGGAAATGTGAATACATTTTAAAAAATTCTTGGGGGCCTGAATGCGACCGCCACTACAAAGTTCGTTGTGAAGGCGGTTACGTTTATGTTCCAGAAGATATTTTCAGATCAGTTGTCTACGCTGCTGACTATGTAGAATAAAATACTTTAAGATTCTTTCAGCATTTGTTCAGCACCTGAAGCGCGAAACCAAACTCTCTCTGAAAGAAAAATACAAAGTCCGGTCAACGGAATTAAGAATAGAAATCCAAAAAAGCCTAACAAGATGTAAAGCTTAGTATTTACATCTTCTGGTAGCAACCACACAGCGGTAATTACTGCACCTAAGAAGCCAAAAATCATTAATTGCAGAATAAAAAATACAGATAAAGCTGCAATGATGCTGCGACGAGTGGCTTGCAGCGTTTTTAAGTAAATTAATAGCGCTTTCTTTTTAACTTGGCCAAAAGCATATTGATATGCCACTTGCCCTAAAAAGTATGTAATAAGTTTTCGCACCCATCTCATGTTATTTTACACTAATCTTGTTTGCGTTGACCAAAGATCCAACCAATAACAAAAGCAATTAAGCCTACTAAACCCAAGACAACCCACGGGTTTTCTTTTACTTTGCCTTCAACTTGGTTTTTTGTTTTTTTAACTTCAGATTCTACATTGTTTTTTAGATCATCAAGATACGGCTTAAGGTCATCTAATGTTTTGCGTAGTTCGTTATAATCTTTTTCTAAAATCTCTTTGAAATCCTGAACTTTTCCATGACTGGCATTTTCAAGCTTTTCAATAGCTTCAGAAAGTGATGATGGTTGTTTGGCCATGGTGATGACTCCTCTTGTTGAAAGAACAAATCACTATCGGCTCATTTCGAGAAAAAATTAATACCGACTTTAGTCGTTGATGTTAGAATTAAAAATGTCATAATTCCTGTATGAATACACATCAGCAATCTGAAAAACACAAAACCACGAACATCGGATGGTTGCGAGCCGCTGTGTTGGGAGCCAACGATGGCATTGTTTCAACAGCTAGCTTAATTGTCGGTGTTGCCTCAGCCAGTACGTCTCACCAAAATATTTTAGTGAGTGGAGTTGCAGGATTAGTTGCTGGTGCATTTTCTATGGCTGCAGGCGAATACATTTCTGTAAGCTCACAAGCCGATACCGAGTCGGCTGACCTCGCACGAGAAAAATTAGAGCTCGAAACAGATCCTGATTTTGAACTCAACGAACTCCAACAAATTTACATCGCGCGCGGTCTTGCGCCCGATTTAGCAAAACAAGTCGCCGCACAATTAACAAAACATGATGCCTTAGGTAGCCATGCCCGTGATGAACTGGGAATTACCGAAATTCACAAAGCTCGTCCGCTACAAGCTGCAATGGCCTCAGCAATTACATTTGCCGTGGGTGCTGCGCTCCCGTTGTTAGTTGCCGTAATGTCTCAATTATCAAATGTGGTTTTTGCAGTGTCTTTAGCTTCTTTATTTTTTTTGATTCTACTTGGAATATTATCAGCCATTGCAGGAGGAGCGAGCGTTACAAAAGCTGCTCTACGCATAGGTTTTTGGGGAAGCTTTGCCATGGCCGCTACAGCAGGAATTGGTCATATCTTTGGAGCCTCTAACATTTAAATCTCAACCCGACCTAGGATCAGAATTTTGCTTCACTATCCCGTATTAAATGAAGCTGTAGCAAAAGCTGGTGCTCAAACAGGCTATAGTTGATTTGGACATATTCTATCGAAAACGGTAATAATAATTAGGTATATTGAGCATTGCGCGGTAATCTGAAAGCCTAACCTAAGGCAGACGTGCAATCCTATCGCCAAAATTTAATCTTTTTAATTACCCAACCTCATTTAGATCTTAAGACTGAAACCGAAAAATTTATTGCTGGATTAGACTCTAAAGTCTTTGCCGCCTTATTTGTCGATGTTTCTTTTTTGATAACCGCTTTAGAATTCATTGACGGTCAATATTGGATCGAGGACCTGAAAAACGACGGTGAAGAAAAGAAGGTTGTCATTGCACACTTTCTTAAAAAGTTTTTTAAATCAGAACTAAGACCCTTACTTTTTTTTCAGTCAACTCTGGATGGCACTTCAATTTATGATATTAAATTTTATCAGAATACTGTTTTAGCAATTCAAAAAACTATAGTCAGCGCTGCAAAGCAAAAGCCATTTCCCCAAAGCCGAGAATTTGCAACAACAGCGCTAAATATGATGTCTGAATTGTTTGAATTCGAACACCAAATGACTATGAAAAAAAATGATCTAAATCAAGAATTGGATTATACGCTTTACCGCAGTTTCGATTGTTTGGACGAATGTTTTAATTTAAATTACAAATCTGAACATCCTGATACCGAATCACGAACCATTGAGCGCATTTATCTGCAATCCGGTGTCAGTGTGCAATCAAGTTACTCGGCACTTTTGATGGCCTTAAGATACGTTAACCTTCCATCGGGGTCTCGTTTTATTGATCTAGGTTCGGGCTTTGGGCGCGTAGGAATTACTGTCGGACTTCTACGGCCAGATATTGAGTTTTCTGGTTATGAATTTGTTGAAAATAGGGTAAACGTCGCTACCGCTGCAGTTAAAAATCTAGGTTTAGATAAGCGGGTTAAATTTTTTCAGCAGGATCTTTCAGATCAAAATTTTGCATTTCCAGAAGCCGAGACATACTATCTTTACGATCCATTTACTGAAGAAACTTATAAACACATTATTAATAAACTCACTGAAGTTGCTTCGCGAAAAAAAATAAATGTTATTACTAAGGGCAATGCGAAATTACATTTTCTTAAGGCCGAAAATATACGTACGTGGTCAAAACCACAAGAGTTCAGAACAGGTAATTTTTGCCTGTTTCGCTCTAATTAGGTCAATGCAATATTTGTTTCGAAACTGAATTGTTTGAATTTTCAATTTCTTCGTCTGTTGCGTCACGCACATCAAGAGCTTCGATTTCAAACACAAGGTCTTGTCCGGCTAGAGGATGATTGCCATCCAGGCTGGTTAGATCATTGTGAAACTGCGAAACAACGTAATTTTTAATTATACCGCTTTTGGTAAGAATTTTAATAGATTGGCCTAAACGGATATCTTTGGGAAGCTTGCGGGTAGGATAAAGAATAATTTTTTTAGGATCATAAAAACCATAAGCTTGTTCGGCCGAAATAGATATTTTTCTTTTTTCGCCTTTTTTGATATTTTGCAATCCTTGAGCAAGAGCTATGAGTTGAGCGTCATCGGCATCGATGGCGTTTAATACATCACGATTGTAAGTCGCACTTATCAATTTTCCGGCTCTGTTTTTTAAAAGACAGTTAAATGAAATTATTTGTGGATTCATGATTATTTCTCGCTTTATAAAAAACCGGCCTACTAGAGGCCGGTTAGAATGAATTAATTTTTAATAGTAAAATTAATAGCGGCTTCTAGGGCGCTCCACCATCGGTTTAGCTTCAGCTACGCTAATTGCGCGACCGTCTAGATCAGTTCCGTTAAAGCGGCTGATCGAGTTTAATGCTTCAGCAGCCGAAGACATTTCAACAAAGGCAAAACCTTTGCTGCGTCCCGAGTCGCGGTCCATAATTACTTTTGCTGAACTAACAGTTCCGCATTCAGAAAATTTCTCACTTAGTGATTGCTCAGTTGCCGAATATGGCAAATTGCCGATATATAATTTTGTACTCATTGTAACCTCCTATAGGCTTGAGTGCTACTTTGGAGGGAATTGAACAGAATGAACAAAGGCTCTAACTAGCTTATTACGTATCGGTAAAGTATCACGCATTACGTAGACTACCTAAGTTTATATTTTGCCATATCGTCGGCAGCGTCTTTGGCTAAGATAGTTTGTGTTCGACTTGTAGTACGCCTTGCTCGACTTTATTTTTTTGTTTTCAGAGTGAAATTCAGTTTCATGTTATAATTGAAGTATGAAAAAGCTTCCGATAATTTTAGTTACAGGTTGCGGATCAGGAATAGGTTTAGCTTTGGCTGAACAGCTTTATAAAAAAAACCGGTACCGCGTTATAATTACTGCACGAAAAAATTCGATCGCGCTTCTGCATGAAAAATTTGTCGAAAGAGAAAATTTTTTAATCCGAGAGCTTGATGTTATTAATGAAAATCAAAGAATAAAACTCATCGACGAAATCGTCGCGCGGTGGTCAGGTGTTAATATTCTGATTAATAACGCTGGTGTCAGTTACAGGGCCGTAGTCGAACACATGAGTGCTGACGAAGAACTACATCAATTTGCTACAAATTATTTCGGTCCAGTCGGCCTTATCAGAGCTGTCCTTCCGCATATGCGAAAGCTTGGGCGTGGTAAAATTATAAATGTTTCGTCTGTCAGTGGAATGCTTGCCATGCCTACGATGGGATCTTACAGTGCCTCAAAATATGCTTTAGAAGGATTAAGCGAAGCTTTGTGGTATGAATTAAAGCCACTAGGAATTAACGTTAGTTTAATTCAACCTGGATTTGTTCGTTCAAAATCGTTCTTAAATGTAAAGTATTCGGTACTTTCAACTCCTCAACACGATACCGAAGCTGTGTATGCAGATTATTACCAGAATATGACACCGTTTATCGAACGATTAATGAGACTAAGCCTGACCTCTCCAACAGATGTGGCGCTAAGAATTTTAAAAGTGATCGAGAAAAAAAATCCACCTCTTTGGATTCCGGCTACACTAGATGCGATGATATTTTATTATATGCGCCGATTTATCCCGAGAGGAATTTTGTTAAATTTATTATTTTCAATACTTCCGAATGCGCGCAAGTGGGCGCGCAAATACACTAATCGCGTTTAAAAATAAGTTGTAAAAAATTTTTGGATTGAAATGGTGGCCAGAACTGGATGCATTTCTAACTAATTGCATTGCATTTAACTTAATTGCTTAAATTCCAATTCTTTTAGTAGGGATTTCAGGAATGGTCATCAGTTGTTCAATCGCCTTAAAAACATCTTTGAATTGCGAATCATACTTCTTTTCAAGCTCATGGAGTTTCTTTGCAAGTTCTTGGTGAGAAATGACAAATTCTCGTAATTGAACAAAAGATCGGACAACCTGAATACTCGCTTCAACAGCTGTTTCGCTAGTAAGTACGTTCGCTAACATTAAAGCACCATGTTCTGTAAAAACATAAGGTAAATAACGACGGCCACCATATGAACTTGAGGTTCCAGACTGGAACCTCAAGTTTTCAGCTTCACTCGCAGTAAGTTGGAACATAAAATCCGGCGGAAAACGATCCGGATTTCGTTTTACCGCTTTATTTAAGTTTTTTGTTTGAACCCCGTATATTCGAGCCAAATCAGAATCTAACATTACTTTTTGCTTACGAACGATAAAAATGCATTTTTGAATTTCGGCTTTTGATGTTTTGGTCATAGGCTGAACATGCCAGCAATCCTCTGGCCAATTTTAATTTGTTATTTGAGATCACAATCTGTGATCTCAAAATCAAAGGCTAATTCTTTTCGGCTCGCCTAATGATGCTTTAATTGCTTTATGCTCAACTCTGTAATGTGAGCTTCCATAAATAATCACTACCTTATTGTATTTGTTCATCATATTAGAAATCAGCTGTAGAATATTTATATCCCTAATTTTTGTAACCTCTAGAGAAATTTTCTGTGTAAAGTACGGTCCTTCGATCGGCGCCGTTTCTCCTTTTTCTCCGGCAGTTAAACTAAATTTCTTTCCTTGATTTTTTAAATACCATTCTTTGAATTTATTGAAATTCAGCGTTTTACCTTTGTAATCAAAATCACGTGCTTTACTCTTGATGTATTTAGCATAGATATTTTCAACTTTGTTTTTTTTTAATTCACCTGAACGGTTAATTTGAGGCATCCTTCTAACAAAGTTAAAGCTCAATAGATCATTCGCTGTATATCCTGCTTTTAAAATTTCTTGTAAAATAAGTTTATCGTTAGGCTCCCCACCTATATATGGAATATTATTTTTAGTTGCTAACTCAATAGCATAAGAAGGCTCCCCTGCCGGATAGAAACCATCTTTGATTCCTTGCAGAACAGATTCTGATATTTCTTTTGGACTAAATCCTAAGTCAGATTCAAAACCTTCAACAATAATCACATCAGGTTTTTTATTAATGACTTCACTTATATATTTAAAAACAGGCTGATCAATTTTATTGGAATGTCGGCTAGCCAAATACCAAAGCTTTTTATCTTTTGATTTAAATTCGTAAATAGCCGGAGATTCTGCAGTAGTTTCGTCTTTGAGGGCTTCGCCCCAAGGAATTAATAATTTTGGGTCAATATGTATTGGTTCAACATTTTGCTTTTCTGCTGTTTTACAACTTGCGATTAATGCGATCGAAATGAGAATAAATAAGTATTTTTTCATACTTAAATTAAACGTTGAAACTTTTATTTTTTAAATGAAAAAGAAGAATGGTGGTCAAGGACGGAATTGAACCGCCGACACGATGATTTTCAGTCATCTGCTCTACCGACTGAGCTACTTGACCATTCCTAGAAAGTGAACCTGAAAACTATCTATTTGCGCTAATCAAGTCAACTATTTAGCCCCTTTCGAGCATAAATCTATGCCCGCAATTCGCCCCAAAAGACCATTCTGATTAAAGAATGGTCATATTGAGGCTTGGAAGCTGAAAATTAACGATCTATTTTCCAGCAGCGGCTTTGAAAGCCTGGTCTAAGTCATGAAGTAGATCATCGATATCTTCAACACCCACCGATAAGCGGATTAACGAATCATCGATACCTAGTGCTTTACGTTGTTCGGGCGGAACAGACGCGTGAGTCATAATGGCCGGATGTTCAATCAACGATTCAACACCACCAAGTGATTCAGCTAACGCAAATACTTCTACTGATTCTAAAAATTTACGGGCAGCTGTCATTCCACCTTTGATAAAGAATGTAATCATTCCACCAAAGCCGCTCATTTGTTGTTTCGCTAATTCATGTTGTGGATGTGAAGCTAAACCTGGGTAAATAATGCGTTCTACTTGTGGATGCTTTTCTAAAAATTGCGCCACTTTCATACCATTTTCAGCATGAGCTTTCATACGAAGTGGTAAAGTTTTTAATGAACGTAATGCTAAGAACGCATCAAACGCCCCTTGCACTCCACCCATTGAATTACTTAAAAACTGAATTTTATCTGCAATCGCTTTATCAGAAGTTACAGCGACTCCACCAACCACGTCAGAGTGGCCACCGATGTATTTAGTAGCTGAGTGAACAACGATATTGGCACCTAATTCTAACGGACGTTGGAAGTAAGGCGACATAAATGTGTTATCAACGACAACTAAGATACCTTTAGCTGCTGCAATCGCCGAAATTTTCTTAATATCAGCTAACTTCAATGTTGGATTTGTTGGTGTTTCAACCCAGATCATTTTTGTATTTGGTTTGATCGCTTTTTCTACGTTAGCTACGTCAGTTAAATCTGTGTAAGAAAACTCTAAACCGTGATGACGTAATACTTTATCAAATAAACGGAAAGTTCCGCCGTACATATCATCCATGGCAACAACATGATCACCGGCAGTTAATAAATGAAGAACTGTCGTAGTTGCGGCACAACCGCTGGCAAAAGCAAAACCGTATTTACCTGATTCTAAAGAAGCGATGCAATCTTCATAAGCTCTGCGAGTTGGATTGTGCGTACGAGAATATTCCCAACCTTTGTGAACACCCGGAGATTCTTGCACATAAGTCGAAGTTAAGTACACCGGCGTCATAATCGCGCCAGTTGTAGGATCTGGAGATTGGCCCGCGTGAATCGCGCGCGTATTAAATTTCATTTTTGAGCTATCTGTTTTCATAAATCTCTCTATTTATATCTATTAAGTGTATTGTTTCATGTGTTCTTCAGCTTTTACTTCAACGTTAAAAGCTGTTTTCATGGCACTTGCATCCATTAAGCCGTTATCAACCATCCATTTATCGTTAAATACTTTGCTTAAGTACGCTTTGCCGGAATCAGGCATAACAACAACGATTTTTGATGGTTTTTCTAATTTTTTCGAATACTCAATCGCACCCGCTAAAATTAAACCGCTTGAAGGGCCAACGCATAAACCTTCTTCAATCACTAAACGACGAGTTAATTGAAAAGCGTCTTTATCAGTTACTTTTACGCAATCATCGTAAATTTTTAATTGGCAGTTGTTCGGAAGCATATCTTCACCAACGCCTTCAACTTTCCAAGCACCTGGAGGATCAACGATTTTACCGTGATAGAATAAATCGTAGATAATTGAACCCACTGGATCAGTTACTAGAACTTTTGTATTTGGATTTTTCTCTTTTAAGTATTTACCAACGCCTGAAATAGTTCCGCCAGTGCCTACACCGCCAACAAATACGTCGATTTGACCTTTTGTTTGCTCCCATAATTCAGGGCCTGTCACATTATAGTGATAATCCATGTTATCCATATTGTGATATTGATTCGCATAGAAACAATTTGGCGTGTTTTCAGCGATTTTTTTAGCTACTGAATAGTGGCTTAATGGATGTTCTGGTTCTAAACCCATTGGAGTGACAACAACTTTCGCGCCGTAAGCACGTAACATCGCACGTTTTTCTTCGCTCATTTTTTCTGGAAGAACGAAAATACATTTATAGCCTTTAACAGCCGCTGCTAAAGCTAATCCCATGCCTGTGTTACCGGCTGTAGCCTCAACAATAGTACCGCCTGGTTTAAGTTCGCCGCGTTTTTCAGCCGCTTCAACCATATATTTGGCAATACGATCTTTAATTGATCCGCCTGGATTAAAATACTCAACTTTACCGAAGAATTCGTGTTTTGAACCCGCTGTAACTTTGTTTAAACGCACTAGAGGCGTGTTTCCGATGGTGTCTAAGATATTATTAGAGATTGATATCATGATTTGTCTTCTTTGTTTTGCTTGGTGTTTTTGTGTTCTTTTGGATCATTCCTGAGCCCAGCATGTAAGTCATAAGTTCTACCACATCGCCATTAAATGGAATTTTCAGGCGCTGACATAACTGTTGCACTTTTTTGGATTGAACATTTTTTTTCGTCAATTCAGAGACTAGTTCGAGGCATAATTCATTGTTTGTCATACTCTGAAGAAATTATCGTTTTCGCGCAGGCAAAACAAGGTGAAAAACCTATTAAAAAGCGAGCTGGCACAGTGTCGGCACCAACAACAAAATACAAATGGCCGGAAACACTAGAAAAACCAGTGGAATTTGCAAAAGCAGCGGAAGTTTCGCCGCATGTTCTTGGATATCCGCCTCACACATCTCGATTAAATCCGCTTCAATGGACTTAATGGGTTCGTAAATTGATTGCCCGCGAAGACCTGATTCAATCAATGTGATCAGCGCTCTATGTTGTGCGTTAAAATTGTTTAGGTCGCTAACCTGTGTTTTTTGCCAGATTTGCCACCACTTCATGAAGTTTTTTGAAAAATCGTCCTGAAACCCGCGTATATTCGCCGTACGCTGAACAAATTTCTGCAAACCCTGCTGCAATGACAGATTTTTTTCGATCGCGCGCTTAATATCCCACACTAAAATCAAACTGTTCGGTAAATTTAAATCGTCCATTTGATCTGACTTCCTTTTTTTAAAATAATCGTAAGACCCGCTGCCATCAACAAAAGCGAGACGACAATGACTGACGGATACTTTGTTAATTGCAGTTCTGCGATGGCAAAGAAAAGCAAAAATACATAAATAAGTGCCGCAACCACCGCTTGTGCGCGCACTTGAAGTGCTGAAAGTCTCGACCTATGTCGCAAACTATTTTGAATGCGTAATCCCCGCTTAAATTGGTCAATTTGATCAGAAACTCGCGTTGAAGAACGCAAAATAAAATAAATTTCTTCGAAATATTGTGCTGAAAACTTCTTTCGCGCGTAAATTGGCACCGCGCTTGCGTGATCGACATCAACATCGATGTAGTTCAGCGGTTCAAAAACAATTTTTTCGACGTGAGTGAGTGTTTGAAACACAAGTTTTGTTGATTTCAACGGTGATTGACCACCTTTAATATGCAGATTTATTGCTTCAAGAACCTTAATTTGCCCTCTGAAAAATGCTTTTTTCAAAAAAAATTCAAAATATATGTTCAAAAATATCAAGCTCAACAAAATTACGCCGATATAACACATGAACAACAACAAATGTTCTTTGAAAAACAGAAAATAGAGGCTCGGAATATTCAAAACGATGAACAGCAGTTTCCGAATTTTCGGAAAAATGATGTGAAAGATCTCAAGCCGATACACAAATCTGTCCGAAATGAATAATCCGAATATCGAAATCAGTAAAAAAAGCATTCAAACCTCGCTTTCACGCAAAAGTTTGATTGCAAGATAAATGCAACAATTTTTTTTGTTGACGGATTAAATCAATTTGTCGACAATTTTATTAAGGGAGACTGAAAAGTCACAACAACAACAACGTGGATGTAGAAATACGTTCACTCCGGAAGGAGCAACCATGGCTAAGAAAAAAGCAAAAAAAGCTACTAAAAAAGCTGCTAAAAAAACTACAAAAAAATCTACAAAAAAGAAAAAAAAGTAGATTCTTCTGTAAAGCAGAGGCTTTGGAAGGGCTAACGTAAGTTGGTCCTTTTTTTTTGCCCAAAGCTCTTCGAAGTTGTCTCAATATGTCTCTCAAATTGCATTTCGAATAAAAAAATAGGCCCTAGAAGGCCTATTTTGCGTTTAACAGTATTTTTTCAATTGATCTGACGACAGGAAGTCGTCAGAAGCTACAGCAGGATGCGAGTCCCGTCTTAGTAAAAGTAAGTTAAACCAACACCAGCTGTTGGAAGATAAACCGAGCTGTTAAGCTCTCCAAGCACCATTAATTCACCGTAAAAGTTTACACCTGATAATTCACCTTCAAGTTGGTTGTATTCTAAACCCATGCCACCAGCGATGAAGTTCGCTGAGAACTTATTTTCTTGGATTTGTTTTTCTGAAAGAACTCTTTTTAAGATATCAGAACTAGAAGCATCACCATCTGGAGAGTTGGCATTGAACCAATTCGCATATCCGACCTTAGTATATGGAGATAAGTAATTAGATTCATAATTATGTTTCCAGGCAATGTGAAATGTATTGTAAGCCTTGCCCATACCGATTCCGAAGCCTAAAGCATCTGCCGGTTTAAGATTAACTTCTAAATTAAAGCCAAAACCACCCGTTAAACCGCCTGTAGACACGCCTAAACCAAGTTTTTTGTAATTTTTAAGTTCATAATTTGAATCGTAAAGCTCTACACCTTCGTTATCGAACTTTTGGCTTCTTGAAAAAACAGATTGGTTTGAGCTTTCTGTTTCAGAAGATTGAGCGAAAGATACTGCTGTCGTTAAAAAAGCTAATGCAATAATAAGTGATTTCATGGCTGCGGCCTCTCTTTTTTAGGTTAGTTTAATCATTTTTGTCTGAATGGGAAACGATTTCTGCAAATCTTGATGCTTTTTAAAATTAAAAACTGCTCCAGAGCTGCGAACACGCTCGATGTGCGAAAGGCGCAGTGATTGCGTGATCCACCCCGATTTATTCGCTTCACCAACTTGCAAAACTCCATCATCCGGAAATCCCACATCAGGAGTTGCATAAAATCCTGCATAACCATAGTTAATATCAACTGCCGGCGACCATTTTGCTTCACCGATGGTTTGCGACACCACTAAATAGTTTTGATTTTCTAAAGCACGAGCTCTCGCCCCCAAATGCACACGGTAAGCCCCTTTTACGGTTTCAGTACAACTTGGCGCAAAAATAATTTGCGCCCCCGCGTGTGAAGCTGAAAGTGAAGGAAAAGAAAACTCGATATCAAAGCATGTTGAAATCGAAAACTTAACAAATCCAGTATCAAAAATTTTGATCACAGGTTCGCCCGCTTGCACATTCCACTCTTCATCTTCAAAACGCGTCATAAAAAACTTATCTTGAAATTCAACAGCACCGTTTGGTGCAAATACAAACACGCGATTTGTTGTTAATGTTTCATTTTGATAAAAAGGAAGACTTGGCGCGATGATATAAACGCCGTGCTTTTGTGAAAGCTCAGAAAAAGTTTTTTTAAACTCATCTATATATAGTAAGAACTTCTTCGCCTGTGATTTTAAATCCGCACGTTCAGCTTCAGAAAACAATGAAGTGATCTCCATGGCGCCATATTCTGGAAAAAGTAAGATCTGTGCTTTAGTTTCCACAGCTTTTTCCACCCAAGTGCGGGTTTTTACTTTCCACTGATCAATGTTCGCAAAAAAATCCAGAGGGTATTGTGCCGAAGCCACTGTTACACTTAACGATTCCATGATTTTATCCAATACTTCATATTTTTTTCTGTTTCATGGCTCTCACCGATATCAAGCCATTCGAATTTGGAAGTTAACTGAGAATGTCTTTGATAGCCGCGCTTTTGCCAAAACTCGTCTAAAGGCTGGTAATTCGCGGGTTTCAGCGGATGATCCACAGGTCTTTCCACAGCACAAAATGTCGTGAATTTAATTTGCGAAAAACTTAAGGCTACTTTTTCGCGTTCATCAAAGAACGCATGACCTAATCCCTGGCCGCGATATTCAGGTAATAAAATACTTTCACCGAAGTAGAAAAATTCGTCGATTTTTTTGCCTAAATCTAAGAACGGTTTTTTTACAAAATCATCTTCTTCGGTGAGCGGAAGAGCCGTTGCAACACCCACAATTTTATTGCCGTTGTTTTCATCAATAGCCAAAATAAAAGTGCCGTTTGGAGCCTTAAAATAACGGTCTAGATATTTAACTTCGTATTCAACTGACCCATCGTAAATATACGGAAAGTCTTTGAAAACTTTAATCCTCAGCGCTGCAATCTCTAAAAGATGTTCGCGTGCAAACGCTTTAGAAACTGGCTTAACTTTTATGCTCACTATTTCACCATTTCAATCCACTGAGGTAGATTGTAGTACGTTGTTACACGTTTAATTTTGCCTTCTTTAATTTCTAAAAATGACCCTGCCGGAACCACATATTTTTGGCCTCTCGCTGCAGGTAGTGAACCGTCAGTTTTTAAATAAGTGCCGTGCACATCAAATTCAGCAGCAACGCGGTTGGGGTTTTCACTCACGAAATAAGTCAGATTTTTAAGCTCTTCTTTATAGCAATTGTCCATATGAGCCATAAATTTAACGAAAGCCTCTAAGCCCACTTCTTTTTTGCCCTGATTAATGTCGTGCTCAATCTCAGGATGAAGTAATGCGAGCATGTCTTTAGTTCTGCCTTCATTAAAGGCTTTGAAGTAATTTTTTACGATATCTAGACTTTGATTTGCGCTCATGATTTCAACTCCTGCAATAGGCCAAAAACTTATCTGGGCTTGAGCTTTAAGATGATAAGTATTAAACCTGTTAAGTATTTAATTTTTAATTACAAAATCAAAAAAACAAACTTTTGGCAAAGCCAAAGTTTTTAAAATGTTTCCGGAGGAATTTTTCAATGGCATTCACAGCACACACAAGAAAAAAAATCGCCGTTATCGGCGCAGGTTTCGTAGGTTCAACAACTGCTCACTGGGCAGCGCAAAAAGAATTAGGTGATGTAGTTCTTTTAGATATCAACGAAGGCGCAGCTATCGGAAAAACTTTAGATTTAGCTCAAGCAGCTACTATGGAAATGTTCGATACAAAAATCAAAGGTACTTCTAACTACGCTGATATCGCAAACTCTGACGTTGTGATCATCACTGCAGGTATGCCACGTAAACCAGGTATGAGCCGTGACGAATTAATCGGTATCAACGCAAAAATCGTTAAAGATGTTTGTGCTGGTATTAAACAACACGCTCCAGACTCAATCGTTATCGTAGTTTGTAACCCAATGGATGTTATGGCGTTATACGCTAAACAACAATTAGGATTCCCGAAAGAGCGCGTTTTAGGTATGGGCGGTTGTTTAGATTCAGCTCGTTTCCGTACATTCATCGCTGAAGAGTGTGGCGTATCTTACAAAGACGTAACTGGCGTTGTTGTTGGTAACCACGGTGATGCGATGGTTCCTCTAGTTCGCACAGCTTCTGTGGGTTCAGTTCCATTAATCGATATGTTACCAGCTGATAAAATCGCTGCGATCGTTCAACGTACTAAATCTGCAGGCGCAGAAATCGGTGGCCACTTAAAAACTGGTTCAGCTTACTACGCTCCTTCTCGTGGTGCTGTTGAAATGGCTGAAGCGATTCTTAAAGATCAAAAACGTGTATTACCAGTTGCTGTTGAGTTAAACGGTGAATTCGGTGTTAGCGATAAAATGATGGTTGGTGTTATGTGCGTTATCGGTGGTAAAGGTTTAGAAAAAATCATCGACTACAAATTCAACGCTGACGAAAAAGCTGAGTTCGAAAAATCTGTAAACGCTGTTCGCACATTATGTGAAGGGTTAAAAACGGTTCAATAATGAATATTCATGAGTATCAAGCAAAAGAAGTTTTAAGAAATTTCGGAGTTGCTACCCTAAAAGGTAAATTAGCATTAACTCCAGATGAAGCAGTTGCTGCAGCTAAAGAAATCGGTGGATCAGTTTGGGTTGTTAAAGCCCAAATCCACGCCGGTGGCCGCGGTAAAGGTGGCGGCGTTAAAGTTGCCAAATCACTAGATGAAGTTCGCGATTACGCGACTAAAATTTTAGGTATGACTTTAGTGACTCACCAAACAGGTCCTGAAGGTAAAAAAGTTCACAAAGTATTTATCGAGCAAGGTTGTAACATTGCAAAAGAATACTACGTAGCTTGCTTAATCGACCGTGAAACTGGCCGTGTAGCAATGATGGCTTCTTCTGAAGGCGGCATGGATATCGAAGAAGTTGCAGAACACAATCCAAGCGCGATTAAAAAAGTTGATATCGATCCGGTAACAGGCCTTGGCGCTTGGCAGGCTCGTGAATTAGCTTTCGCTATCGGTATGGCTCCTTCAACGGTTAATAAAGCTGTTAAATTCATGATGGGCTTATACGAAGCTTTCGTTAAACACGATTGCTCTATCGCTGAAATCAATCCTTTAGTTGTAACTAAAGAAGATGATGTTATTTGCTTAGATGCAAAAATGAATTTCGATTCAAATTCATTATACCGTCAGCCAAAAATTTTAGAAATGCGCGATTTAACTGAAGAAGAAGCGACTGAAATCGAAGCTTCTAAGTTTGATTTAGCTTTCATTAAATTAGATGGATCTATCGGTTGTTTAGTAAATGGTGCGGGTTTAGCGATGGCTACTCTTGATATCATTAAACTTCACGGTGCTTCTCCTGCGAACTTCTTAGATGTTGGCGGCGGAGCAAATAAAGAAAAAGTAACTAATGCTTTCAAAATCATCCTTAAAGACAAAAACGTTAAAGGTATTTTAGTAAATATCTTCGGTGGTATCATGAAATGTGACGTGATCGCTGAAGGTGTTATCGCCGCTTCTAAAGAAGTTGGTTTAAAAGTTCCTTTAGTAGTTCGTTTAGAAGGTACTAACGTTGAGTTGGGTAAAAAAATCTTAGCTGAATCAGGTTTAAATATCATTCCTGCTAACGATTTAACAGACGCTGCTAAAAAAATTACTGCAGCAATTAAGTAGGTTTTAGATGGCTATTTTAATTAATAAGAATACAAAAGTAATGTGCCAAGGTCTTACAGGATCTCAAGGTTCATTCCACTCATTACAATGTAAACAATACGGAACACAAATGGTTGCAGGTGTTACACCAGGTAAAGGTGGAACTACTCACGAAGGTATTCCGGTATTTAACACTGTTAGAGAAGCAAAAGAAAAAACTGGCGCAACAGTATCTATGATCTTCGTTCCACCTCCATTTGCTGCTGATTCAATTATGGAAGCCGTTGATGCTGATTTAGATTTAGTGATCTGTATCACTGAAGGTATTCCAGTATTAGACATGGTTAAGGTTAAGAAATACATGCAAGGCAAACGCACGCGTTTAATCGGTCCGAACTGCCCAGGTGTAATCACTCCAGAACAATGTAAAATCGGAATCATGCCTGGTCACATTCACAAAGCTGGTCGTATCGGCGTTTTATCACGTTCTGGTACATTAACTTACGAAGCTGTTGGTCAATTATCAGCTTTAGGTTTAGGCCAATCAACTTGTGTTGGTATCGGTGGTGACCCAGTAAATGGCACAAACTTCATTGATATGTTAAAATTATTCAATGCGGATCCAGACACTGATGCAGTTATCATGATCGGTGAAATCGGTGGTACAGCAGAAGAAGAAGCTGCTGAATACATCAAAAAAGAATTCAAAAAACCAGTAGCGGTATTCATCGCGGGTGCTTCAGCGCCTCCGGGAAAACGCATGGGCCATGCCGGCGCTATCATCAGCGGCGGTAAAGGTACAGCCGAAGCGAAATTCGCGGCTTTAGAAGCTGCGGGTTGCAAAATCTCACGTTCGCCAGCGGACATGGGAACGACTCTTAAATCGATGCTTAAGTAATTAAGACAATAAATGCTTAATTTAAAAGGCATTTGTTAGTGAATCGCAAGGCTCTGTAGCAATACAGGGCCTTTTTTATTGCCATTTTATACCCCCCGGTTTACACCTAATCCGTAACCTAAAAACCTATTTAAAAGGAGCCCCACATGGCAATGGAAAGAACATTTTCAATCATCAAACCTAACGCAGTTAAAAAGAACGTAATCGGTGACATCATCGCTACTTTCGAATCTAAAGGCTTACGCATCGGCGGCGCTAAATTAGGAATGTTATCTCGTGAAAAATGCGAATTATTCTACGCTGAACACAAAGAGCGTCCATTTTTCGGTGAATTAGTTTCTTTCATGACTTCTGGCCCAGTTGTAATGATGTGCTTAGTTGGTGAAAATGCAGTTTTAAAAAACCGCGAAATCATGGGTGCAACTGATCCTAAAAAAGCTGATGCTGGCACAATCCGCGCTAAGCACGGTGATTCTATGGGCGAAAACGCTGTTCACGGTTCTGATTCAGTAGCTTCTGCTGAACGCGAATTAGCGATTTTCTTCGACAAACACGAATTAGTAAACATGTAATCTTGTTTTACGAACTGTGAAACGTCAGGAAAATAAAAATCCTATTTCTAAAAAAAGGGACTCTCAACTAGAGTCCCTTTTGCATTCTGAGCACGACATCACCATTGAAAAATTGGCGGTCGGCGGCTCGGGTATTGGTCGTATTGATTACCAAGATAAAAAATTGGTGGTCTTTGTTCCCAAATCCGCTCCTGACGACCTTTTGCGCGTTCGTATTACCCATGTTGAAAAAAACTTTTTAAACGGAGAAATCGTTTCAATATTGAAGGCGAGCCCGTTTCGCCGTGAAGCGCCGTGTCCTTACTTTAAAGACTGTGGCGGTTGTTCATGGCAGCACATTGATGAAAAACATCAAGTGGCGCAAAAAGAATTAATTCTTAAAGATCTTTTTAAAAAGTTTCTTCCGGAACAAAAGTACGACTTACTACCAACGGTAGTGACGTCGAATGTTTTCGAATACCGCAATCGCATTCAGTTAAAACAAATGGGCACAAAGCTTGGTTACTTCAAGCCAGAATCCCATGATTTAGTGGATATCGACGATTGCATGATCTCAGAAAAGCCTTTACGTGATTGGCTTAAGACGAACAAATCCAAAATTCGCCCAAGTGATAAGCTTTTAAAGCATGAATTAAAAATCAATGCTGAAGGCAAAGTTGAATTTTATAAAATCGGCGCCCAAAGCGAAGGTTTGTCATTTTCTCAGGTGAATCGTTTCGTGAATGACCTGTTAGTTAAGACTACTGTGGATTTGGCAAAAGGCACTAACCCGCGCTCATTGACTGAGTTTTATGCTGGGAGCGGTAATTTTACGTTCCCATTGAGCCAAATTTCTAAAGATTTGCAGATTGACGCAATCGAGCTAAATCCAGACCTGACAGCAAAAGCAGTTGATACCATCAAATCTCAAAAGCTTCATAAACAAATTCGCTTTTACACGACCAAATCTGAGTTATTTCCTCTGCGCAACACAATGTCGAGCGATCTGATTATGTTGGATCCCCCTCGCCAAGGCTGCGAAAAATCACTTTTAGTGAAAATCGCCGAAACAAAACCAACGTTTTTACTCTATATCAGCTGTCATCCAGTGTCGTTAGTGCGTGACCTTCAAGTTCTAAATCAAAATGGCTATCACTTTGAAATGCGCCATTTGCAAATCTTTGATATGTTCCCGCAAACTGACCACTTCGAGACTCTTTGCTTACTTGAATTAGCTTAACTCGAAAAGGTTGACTCATTTAGACTCTAAAAGTCTAATTGTAGGAGTATGTTTTTACTTCGTCTGTGTATCGTCATCTTTTTGTTTTCATCATGTGCGTCGTTATTTAAAAGCGATCGTTCAGAAGAGCGTGCACTTTTGCGCCAACAACTTGGCGTTTCATACATGCAACAAGGTAATTACCCCTTAGCGCTAAAAGAACTTTTAGAAGCCGAAGAATTAGATCCGAAAAATCCGCACATTCAAAACAACTTAGGTATGTTATATTTCGTGCGCGAAAAATTTGAACTTTCAGCAAAACATTTTTCACGCGCTTATGAGTTAGATAAAAAATTTACTGATGCTAAAAATAATTTAGCCCGCGTATACATCGAACTTAAGCAATTCGCGATCGCTCAACGTTTACTTGAAGAAGTGTTAACAGATTTAACTTACCAATACCCGATCAAGGCCGACATGAACTACGGTTTATTAGAATTTAACCGTGGTCGCTTCAAAGAAGCGAAAAAACATTTCAGAAAAGTTTTAATCCAAGACCGCGAAGATTGTTTCGCACAAGTATTTTTAGGCCGTTCGTTTTTAGAACTTAAAGAAAATGTACAGGCTGTTGACCAATTAGAAAAAGCAACGACATTTTGTAAGGTCATGGGTATTGATGATGCTCATTACTTTTCCGCAATTGCTTTGTACCGCACAGGCGACAAAGAACAATCGTTAGTGCGCTTTAAAGAATTATTAGATTTATTTCCTCAAGCCAAATATAGAGAACAATCAAAAAAAATGATCGACATCATCGAAAAAGGAACACTATGAAAATCACCGGAGAATTGCTGAAGTCAGAAAGAATCAAAAAAGATTTATCGATTCAAGATGTAGCCTACGCTTTAAAATTAAGTGTACGTATTATTACGGCGATCGAAAACGGTGATACCGATGATCTTCCGGCAAAAACATTTGTTCGTGGTTTCGTAAAAAGTTATGCCGACTATTTAAAAATTGATAGCGATGCCGTTTTAAAACAATTCCAAGAAGAAATGGGTTCTACTCACCCTGTACCAAAAACAATAGCGGCAGCCCCTGGCACAGCACCTGTTGCAGAAACTCCGGCACAAACAAGTTCTAAAGTGGCTTTCAGACAAAGTGTTGAATCAATCAACGGCAGTAAAATGGAAGGTGGCCTTAGCCGTAAAAACCTTATCTATTTCGCCGTTGTTACTTCATTAGTGATCGTGATCGCGGTTATTAACAAAGTAGCTAACCACTACCAAAATGAAATTCCGCAGGTCACTGATGCTTCAGCTGAAGGTGTTCCGGTTAACACAGAAGCTGTTGTCGCTTCTTCTCCAGCTATCGTAGCTGCTGAAACAGTTCCGACAAATGATCTTGTAAATGCTTTAGGTGCTTCGAGCACTTTAACAGGCGGTGTAGAGATTGCTTCTACGGCTTCAACAGCAGCGACAGCGGCAAAACCAGGAGCTTCTGCGGCAGCGACTGTTGCCCCAGCTTCAACAGGACCAGAAAATACAATGGCCGCTGAAAAATCAAAAGGCCAAGCGGTTGAAGTTTTAATCGAAGCGAAAAAAGATTCTTATATCGATTACGCTAAAGGCAACACATCTGACTTTAAACGTTTAACGTTAAAAGCAAACACTTACCAAATTTTAAAATCACAAGCTGGTCTTCACTTACGCGCAGCTGATGGCAGTGCGGTTAGCATTACAGTGAATGGCGTTAGCAAAGGCCCTATGGCTCCTGCTAATAAGTTTGTAGAAATGACTTTCTAATCGAGTGCTAAACAAGAAAATTTTTAACCTCATTGCGCTGACATTTTTTATCAAGCTGGTTGTCGCTCTGACATTCCCGCTTGTGGGCGATGAGGCATATTACTGGTTCTGGGGGCAAAACCTTCAACTCAGTTATTTCGACCACCCCGGTATGGTGGCCTGGTTATCGGCTCTAAGCAATTACCTACCGTTCGCCCCGAAATGGGCGGCTACTCGACTTATCTTTGTAATTTTAAGCACGATCACATTTTTTATCTGGCTGAAAGTTTTTCTTCGCCGCAGATCGCAGCTTGATTCAACGAATATCCATCAAGAACTTAATCTCTTCACAGCATTTTTAATGCTTAATCCGTTTTTAGGATTAGGAAGTATTTTAATTACCCCCGATGCCCCGCTACTTCTATTCTGGGGTTTAGCTTCTTATTACGTTTTAAAAATTTTAGAAGAGCAGAAAAGCAAAGACTATATTCTATTAGGTATAAGCCTTGGTTTGGGCTTTTGTTCTAAATACCATATTGTGCTTTTTCCGTTAGTCACTTTAATTGCTTTAGCCTTTGAAAAACGTTTAAAAGTATTTTTCAGCAAAAAAGTTTTTCTAACTATTATTTTCGGACTTTTATTTTGTGCTCCGGTGTTAATTTGGAATTTTCAGAATGACTTTGCCTCGTTTAAATTTCAGCTCAACCACGGATTTCAAGCACCAAAACCTTATCAACTTTGGTGGACAACATCTTATTTGGCGGGACAAATCTTAATTTTCAATCCAGTTTTGATGTTTTCATTGCTGTTTAATTTCAAAAAATCACTTTTTAAAATCAGCGCCTTAGGGCAATGGTTATTTTTTCTTTACAGTTCATTTAAAGCTAAAGTTGAAGCCAATTGGCCAATGACTTCACATGCAGCAGCTTTGGTTGATTTAGATACAAATAAGAAAAAAATCATTCGTTTTTCGTTAATCTATTACTTCGTTATTTGGTTGGCTGTTCCAGTTTTCTTTTTGACTGATTTTGGTAAAAACAAAATGCAGCAATTGCCTACCAGCTTAACCGTTTATGAAATCGCTCCGCAATTACAAGCTTATAAGCCTTTATACGGACCGACCTATCAGCTTTCAGCTTTATTTTCGATGTTAACAGATACCCCGGTTTATAAACTGTACGGTTTATCTCGTTATGATTTCTTTGATACTCTTCCGCAATCAAGACCTGAAGAAAAGAAATTTTACGTTCTTAAATATAAAACAACTGAATGGCCTATAACTTACTATGAATTTTCAAAAGTCAAAGTGGCCGAATTTCCTAAATATGATTTAGAGGTCTTTGAATTCAGTCATGAATAGAATATTTTTTGCTCTGACATTCGTAATGCTTTCATTTGCTGTGTATGGGTTTTATATTTCACAGTTTGAAATCAGAGTTATCCCACCCACAGCTAAAGTCGAAGACCAATCTGTTTTTTTATACGATTATAAAATGGCTTTTGATGTGTATTCACATCTTTCATCGGGTTCAGGCAATGTGTTATCTATCGCTGAAGAAGCTAAAAAAGCCCGTCTTAATTTTGTTTTAATTTCAGATACCAACAGCTATTACGATCTAGACACAGATAAGTATTTATCAGATGTCGGCATGCTTTCGGGTGCAAAAGTTTATGATGGCGCACGCCAGTTTATCTATTATTCACCGACGAATAAAAACTTCTTCAAAAAAACAGCTAAAGACTATGCGCAAGATACCAATGCCTTAATTGTTGAATCACACCAAATCACTCAGCCTTACGAATTATCCCGCTTAACCGAAGCTAACTTTGATGGTCTTGAAGTTTTAAATTTTAAAAGTATTGCGCAAAAGTCATGGAAAGAATCACGTCTATCAACAATTTGGAGTATTCTTTATTACCCGTTTAACCCCCGTTTGGCGTTAACTCGTTTATACAAAGAACCTTCTGCAGAAATCGCCATTTTTGACCAGCTTTCACAATTAAAAAAAGTGAGCTTCTTTGTCGGCGCTGAAGCTACGGCCCGTGCTATTCCTTTCGCTGATTGGTTAGTGAAGTTTCCAAGTTATGAAATGAGTTTTAATATTGCCAGCCAGCACGTATTTCTGACTTCAGAATTAACTGGCGATATCGCAAACGACGCGCAAAAAGTATTAACAGCACTTAAGCGCGGCCACTCTTATGTGGCTTTTGATGCTTTAGGTGATGCTACTGGATTTGAAAGTTATATTACTGAAAACCGTAAAAAGATTTTTACCGGTGAAGATATCGCCTTTACAAAAAATTTGCGTTTGTATTACAAACTTCCCGCTGAACCGATTCCTTTTTATGAAGTTGTTCTTTATAAAAACGGACAACGCATTGATCACTTAAATACATTTGAAGGCTTATTTCCGATTGATTCACCAGGCGTTTACCGCTTACAGGTTCGTCTAAGCCCGACGTTTCCGTTACCTGATGCCACAAAGTGGATTACTTGGGTTTACACGAATAATTTCTACGTTAATCCTCGGTAGGATTGGCGATAATAATTTCAAAATCAGTCGCGGCTTCAACCGGAAGCTCAATCTGACAGGCCAAGCGTTCTTGCGGAGTGAAGTTTCGCTCTTGTGCACGTTCGGCTTCTAGCTCTTCGCGCGGCTTGATATATTGTAAGCCTTTTGTCACAAAAATTCGGCAAGTTGTGCAGCTTGCAAAGCCACCGCAGGATTGGCTAATGCCAATTTTATGAGCGTTTAATAAATCTAACAAATTTTCTGTTTGTTTAAATTTAATCTCAGAAACGAACTCTAATTTCGCATCGTTATATTTTAAAACTGTCAGTGTTTTTGTTGAAAGACCCACCACTTATATGTAACAAATAGTTATACCGAAGGTGTACAAATAATATATGAGATTTATAGCTTTTGACTTAGAAACTACAGGAACTGTACCAGGCGTAGACCGTATCGTAGAAATCGGTGCCGTGCGTATCGAGAATGGCGTAGTTGATGCCGTTTTTTCAACTTTAATTAACCCACAAATTCCAATTCCACCGGGCGCAACTGCCGTGAATAAAATCACCAATGAAATGGTAGCCGGCAAACCATTAATCGAAGACGTATTGAATTCTTTTGCCGAGTTTTGCGGTAACGATGTTATGGTGGCCCATAATGCACCTTTCGACTGCCAATTCTTAGTATCTGATATCAAAAAATTTGAATCTGAAGCCCCTAAAGGTATCGTTGTCGATACTCTACCGATGTCTCGTAAACTTATTCCTGGTTTAGCAAACTATAAATTAGGTACTCTGGTGCAGCATTTTAAAATTCCTTCATCAGATTTCCACAGAGCGGAAGAAGACGCTACGTACTGCGGAATGGTTTTCTGGGAAATGGTAAAACGTTTATCTGTTGGTGGCCGTGCTCCACAGATTGAAAACTTAGTTCAATTAACTGGTAAAACAGAATTCAAGTTTCCACAAATTGAACGCCAACCTAAACAAATGGGTTTCTTGTTCTAATACATCACCGCTGCGCTGGTTGGTCGCCTTCCTGGGACAGCCTTTCTGACGGCATCGTGCCGTCAGAGCTTCGAATTTACTCTTTGGCTTTGTGAGCTATTGGGTAACGTCTTCCTCTTCCGAAAGAATGTTCCGTCACTTTTAAAATTGGTGGCGCCTGCCAACGTTTAAATTCAGTTTTCATCAACTGTTTTAAAAGCCATTTTTCAGTTTCAGTTTTAGCAGGTTTTTTCTTTTCCACCACGTTTTGTACAGCTTTATCTAACAACTCGTAAGGCGGAAGACTGTCCTGATCTTTTTGATTCGGACGAAGTTCAGCACTTGGCGGACGACGAATAATAAAATCAGGAATAATTTCGATTTCTTTATTGTAGTGCTCGCATAATTCAACGATTTGCTTTTTCGTTAAATCACCTAGTGGCGCAAGACCACCGCACATATCACCGTAAAGTGTAGCGTAGCCCGTTGCGTATTCTGATTTATTACCCGTCGTTAATAATAAACTTCCGGTAAAGTTTGAATACGCCATCATAAATAACCCACGAATGCGAGATTGTAAGTTTTCGTGCATTAGACCGAATTTTTCGACGTTAAATTCACCATCTAAAAGTGTTCTGATAAATTCAAACGTCGACTGAATCGACATGACTTTGAACTCTGCACCTAAGTTAACGGCAAGTTGGCGCGCATAAGTCATGCTCAGCTCAACATTATATTCCGTCGGCAAAGCAAAAAGTTTTACATTATTAGAACCAAAAGCATCAACAGCTAGAGCAGCAACTAAAGCTGAATCAATTCCACCTGACAATCCTAAGTGAACTTTACTGACGCCGATTTTTTGCGCGTAGTCTTTTAAACCTAAAACTAAAGCTTTACGTAATTCTTCAGTCGGAGTTTCAAATTTATTACTTGGGCTCCATGTCTCTAAAGTATTTAGATCAATGACATTCGTGTCTTCTGCAAAAGATTGGGCTTTGAATAAAATCTTATCTTTTGGCGAAACTAAAAAACTTTGCCCATCGTAAATAATTTCATCTTGGGCACCCACTAAGTTTACATACAATAAAGGGGCTTTAAAATGCTTCGCTGTCTGAGCTGCCATAAACTGACGTTTTTTAAATTTGCCGGTAAAAAACGGTGAAGCGCTCATGTTAATCACAAGATCGATTTTTTTCTTTGGTACTTTTAACAGCGGATTTTCAGCGTACTCAGAGCCTTCTTTCGTTGGCCAAGCCCACATGTCTTCACAGATCGTTAAGAAAAATTTCTTCTTACCGATTTGAAAGTAGTTTTGTTTTACATCACCTTGTTCAATAAAGCGGGCTTCATCAAACACATCGCCTGTCGGCAATAGTTGTTTTCTGAAAATTTTAACGATTTTATTTTTCTTACATAAAAAAGCGCTATTGAAATACGGACGACCTTTTTTGTTTTTGTTTTTTTCAAAACCACCCACAAGAATATGCACACCTTGTGGAATCGCTTTTAAGATTTTTTGTAAGGCTTTATTTTGCTGCGTGATTAAAGTTTCGCGCTCTAATAAATCAAAAGGATGATAGCCAAAAAGCGAAGCTTCGGGAAATACGATAAGCTCCGCTTTTTTTTCAGTTAATGTTTTAATGTGCGAGATAATTTTTTCGGCGTTAGCGTCGAAATCAGCGAGTGATGAATTAATTTGGGCTAGGGCTATGCGCATTGTGGTCCTCACGTGGAGCGTCTTGTTCTGCAATTAGAATACGCCCAGTAAAGCCATCTTGGTAGCCATGTTGGAATAAAATTTTAGTTTCTGGAAATTTCCAGCAAAAATAGCCCGAACCGTTATCAAAGTCGGCTAACCATAAGCCTTTAGGGCGTAAGCCTAAACGCTCAAGTTTGTTTTGCCATTTTTCAATGATTTGGTTGATGCGCGTTTGAAGGTCACGAGAAGCATCACTGTGTTTATCTTGAAGTGCTTCCACGCAGCCCATTAAGTATTTCACTTCTTTGCTGGCGTCATCGGTAATGCGGTAAACCAGGGGTAGAATCTCTTCTGCTTCCGCATACGTAAAATGCTTGTTCTTCTGAACGTTGAAAATCTCGATCAATTTAAGTCCCCTGCTCACGAAAATTTATGGACTCTTTATTTGCCAACTTACCTAAAGTTTCAACGAAGAAATCGGTGATTGTATATTATATAATGGCTAAAAAACTAGCTGCTATCCGAGTTCGAATAACCCAGTAATTGTCCCCCGAAAAAGATTACAAGAGCTACTATGATACCAATGATAAAGATCCATTTTACAATGGTTCCAAATCCCCAGCCTTCGTCTTTAGATTCTTCAACATACGCTATTGGTTCAGGGGGTGGTCGCATTAAGCCTGAACGTGGCCCAGGAAGGCTTCCACCTTCGGCTTTGGCAATAGAACGCGAGGTCGGTTTACGACTGATTGAGCTACGCGTAGATAATTTAGTAATTTGCTCCGCTTCATCCCCGAGGACAGCCCGATAACGCGATCTATCTCTGTAAATAATACGCGATTCGCGAGGCTTTCTTTTACGCCCACGGCCACCTTCTTCGTCGCCTTCGTCTTCGATTAAACGCTGATTACCATCTCCACCGGCAATCCCATCTGCTGTGCTTCGTCCCGCACGACGAGGTCTTGTATTCCCGCTCTGTTCACCGCTACCACCGCCACTGCCATTACCGCTGACAGCATCTCTGTCGCCACGGCTACTATCGGAAGAAGAAGAATCGCTTGAGCTTCCATTTGAGCTCGATGAATTAGAATTAGAGCTCCCTTTACCGCTGCCGTTTTTACCACTACCCCCACCGGCATTGCCGCTGGCGATCGGAGGTCGGCCTTCAGCCACAGTGAAAGGTTTAAAGCCTGATTCACATTTATAATCTGAGCTTAAGTGTTTTTTCAGGTCATCATTTCTGATACCCAGTGTCGGCAACTCGCCGTAAGCCATAAGGCATTCTGTATATTTTCCTAAATAATTATCTATGAAGCTACTCATGCC
Organism: Pseudobdellovibrio sp. HCB154; assembly: GCF_046267985.1. Classification (GTDB taxonomy): domain Bacteria; phylum Bdellovibrionota; class Bdellovibrionia; order Bdellovibrionales; family Bdellovibrionaceae; genus Pseudobdellovibrio. Next base: position 3,307,611 of record NZ_CP176530.1, read on the forward strand.
ACTGAAGGCACCCTTCATAATAAAAATAATAGCTACGGCGATTGAAACAATAAGAATATATTCGACCACAGCCTGACCGCTGTTTCGACCACGCAATAGTAGGCCGATTTTGCGTGCTCGCAAAATTGAACGTCTTGTTTTTTGTTCTAGCTCTTGTTTCACCTATGAACTTATCGGAAGATAAGGGCAATTGGTGAAAAATATGAGACGATTTTTATTAGTTTTTTCTATCTGCATTTGTTTAATTTGTATCAATCTGGCACAGGCCCAGACCACGACACAGCCTCAACCACCAGTGCAAGTCACAGTTCCCTCATTTAATCCTGGAAATACACAAGGCGCTGCACAGCCTGTGCAAAATGGATCTGGTCGACCTGCTATCACTTCAGCCCCAGTGAGCGGTAAATATTACGAGTACCAATCATACTGTCGTGCTCCTCTTGAATTTAAATCTTTGCTTTCTGATTCTGAATTTCAAATGGCTCTTGAGCCGTTCAAAACCACATTTAACGCGAAAAAAACTTTCGCCAATTTTGAACCGATGATCGATTTTTTAATTAACGAAGGTCGCACTAAAGACGCCCGTTCAATGGTGATCGAAAACAAAACATTACTGACAGCTCCACAAGACAAAGCACTACAGGCACGTATCCTCATCGCCGATCGTAAATACCGTGATGCCGTTTCAATCTTGGATTCAGTTACCGATGAAGGCAAAAATGACTTGATGATTTTAACCGAGTACTCGCGTGTTTACCGCAAACTTGGAAATTTATTCGAAGCTAAAAGCGCCCTGCAAGATGCGATGAAAATCGATAAAAAAAATGTGAACAAATATCTTTTAGATCTTTGCATTTTAGAAACGGAAGATTCGAATCATGGCGAAGTTGATACTGTCTGCCCGCGAGTGATTAAGTCATTTCCAAAAGACAATTTAGCCCTGATTTACTTAGGAATTTCTCAACGTGAACGCATGAACTATAAAGACGCGCAAAAACAATTCGAAAAATCCGCTCAGATGGAAAAAAACGAATTTGCTTTAACGTGTTTGGGTGAGGTTTTCTATTTACAAAAAAACTACGGCAAAGCCATTGAGGCTTTTAAAGGGGCAACAGAGGCTGAGCCCAAATCAGGCCGCGCTCAGTTAGGCGCAGCTCAGTCGTTATATCAGCTTTTACGTTATGACGAGGCTTTACCTTATTTTATTAAAGCCTGTCAGCTTGATAAGTCTTCGGCGGTTCGCTTTAGAGAGGCCCTGGCGCCCCTAGAGGCCGCTAAAATGAAGGCTTCTACGGCTTACTACCATGGAATCCAGCAGTGCGCCGGATTCCATTAACACGCGCTACTGAACGATTCCACCGATTAAATCGTATTCCATACTTTCAGTGATTTCGACTTTAACGATATCACCGATTTTGGCTTCGCCATCATTGATTAAGACAACGCCATCAATTTCAGGGGCTTGCTGTGAAGTACGGCCTTGTAATAATAATTCAGTTTCTTCAGAGTAACCTTCAACTAAAACTTCAACTGTTTTACCAATGAAAGCTTCGTGTTTAACTTTAGAAATATTTTGCTGAATCGACATTAAAGCATCGTGACGGAAATCTTTGATGTGATCTTCGATTTGGTCAGTCATTTTGCCACCTGGAGTGTTTTCTTCTGGTGAATATTTAAAACAGCCTACGCGGTCAAATTGTTGCTCTGACACGAATTTTAATAACTCTTCAAATTGCTCGTTTGTTTCACCAGGGAAACCTACGATGAATTGCGTACGAATCACCGCATCTGGAATTTCCGTACGGATACGTTTTAACGCCACTTCGATTTCTTCGCGAGTCATCTTACGGTTCATTTTTTTAAGAACGTCGTTGTTGATGTGCTGTAATGGCATATCAAAGTATTTTACAAACTTAGGATTTGATTTCATTAAATCGATAAGCTCTTGCGTGATTCCATCTGGATATAAGTAAAGCATACGAATCCATTGGATACCATCTACTTCAGCTAAAGCTTTTAATAATTCAACTGGAGATTCTTTCGCGTTTGGATCTTTACGGCGTAAATCCCAACCGTAATCTGTGAAATCGTGAGAGATAATGATTAATTCTTTAACGCCACCCGCAGCTAATAATTTAGCTTCGTTAACGATATTTTGAATTGTACGTGATTGTAAATTACCGCGGATTAATGGAATTGCGCAGAACGCACAACGCTTCATACACCCTTCAGAGATTTTTAAATACGCTCTGTGTTTTGGTTGTGAATTTACACGCGGAGTAGCTTCTTCCTGAAGGTATGTTGGTAGGTTGAAGAAAGTTTTTTTCTTTTCACCAGCATCATGGTTTTTTAAGATCTTTGCGATATTCTGGAATTCGCCGCTGCCAACGAATAAGTCAGCTTCAGGTAAACCTTCCACTAATTCATCTTTATAACGTTGAGTTAAACAACCAGCTACAACCACTTTTTTAATTTGGCCTTGTTCTTTTAAAGACGTCATATCCAAAATTCTTTGGATAGATTCTTTTTTTGATTCTTCGATAAAACCGCAAGTGTTCACAACAACCGTGTCAGCGTCTTCAGCATCGGCTACAACTTCGTAACCGTCTTTCATAAGCGTTCCCGCCATGATTTCGCTATCAACTAAGTTCTTAGGGCAACCTAAGCTAATAAAGTGAACTTTTTTAGGAGAGTTTTCAGTTTGGTTTTGGTTCATTGGCTTACGACCTCATCAGATTTAAGAGCATTGTATTTAAATAATTTAGAAGAAATTTCTGTCGTATAATTCGGCTTTTCAAAATTGATTTGAATTTCTGAACCCACGTCATCTAAGTAAGACATCTTTTGTAAAGCTTGGTCTTTTTTAGAAAACACTAAAGTCATCGGCTTTAATGTTTTGGCTTTATCTTCAAGAACCAAAGTTAAAATGTCATTATCAACAGAAACTGTTTTAGTTTTAAAATTGGCAAAGAATTTTTTAGGATTACCAAAAAGATTCGATAAAAGACCTAATTGGTTTTTGTCGTTCACTTTAAGTAAAATTACTTTTCTTTTTCCATCCGGATCAAGTTCTTGGTCAGGATAAGAAATTAAATAAGCTTTTTTGCCATCAAAAATCATTTCTGATTTTTTTTCGCCTTCAAGTGATAAATTTAATTTACCCGTTTGGTGGGTCATTACACCTTTATCAGCTGTTTTAGTACCTAACGCTTTTTTCTCAGTCAGCATTTCAAGTTTGATTTGCACGCCTGATTTTTGATTATACTTTTTTAAAATATTTTCGGCCTGCGTTTGATCGCTCACTTTAGCTTTTGATTTCGCAGCAGCAATGCTTACAAACGGCATTAAAACAATAGCCGCAAGCAAAACAAAAATTTGACGAATTTGAGAGTGAAATTGCATGCCTTTGGTATATCAGATGCTGCGCTTTTCAACAACGGTAATTACTCAAAGTTCACTCTGATAGCCTCACGGTAAAACGCGGTCCATAGTTCGATGTTTTCCAGACACACTTGGTGGTTTTTTAAAACATTATATGCGGCTTCATACGAAGCTCCTGTAGTAATGACATCATCCACTAGCACGATTGCCGGGGCCAGACGCAGACGCTCTGTAAATTCTTCAATCAGGGTAAAGGTGATTTTACGACGTTCCGTCTTGGATTTTTGCTTTTGCTCAAGCGAATCCAAAGCCGAAGTTTGCAGAGCTTCGATGACTTCACCCCCCAATTGTTCGGCCAAACCTTGCGCCAAATAAAGCGAATGTTTGCGCTTTTTACGACTCGGAATCGGAATAAAAATGACATTATTTTTGAGGTGTTCTGGCGGCACAAAATAGCGTGAAAGCTCATGCCAGAGCGGTTCTGCCAGCGGTGATTTAAGTAAATACACATAGCTCGACAACAAACTGCTTTCTCCAGGAATCCAGTTAAATAAAAAACGAAATCGTAATCCGGATTCGGGAACTGTTGCGGCTTCAACCTGTGAATAGAGATAATGATCAAGAATATGATATTCACAACTTAAACAAAGCCCGCGCGCATGCACAACAAGCGAACCACAACCTACACAATCAACGATGAATAACCGGTAAAACCAAAAACGCAAAAATTGCCACATCATGTGCGGTTAATTTGCAAATATGTGGCCAGATTTTTTAATTATATATTGTGATACGGAATACGTTTGATAATTGTAAATGCGCGGTAGATTTGTTCAAGCGCCACAGTTTCAGCAACCAAGTGGTTCATCACCATTTTTGAGAGTGAAACTTTAAGTTGTGCGCGGTTTTTAATATCGTCAGAAACGCCGAAAGCGCCGCCGATAATAAACACTAAACGTTTTTTTCCAGACATTTGCGCTGTTTCAATTTGTTTTGAAAATTGTAATGAATCTAAGTCTTTGCCTTTTTCATCAAACAAAATCACATAATCATCATTGGTGATTTTTTTTAGTAAATCTTCTGATTCGTGTTTTTTCTTAGAGGCAGCATCATCACGATCCGTTTTTGATGATTTCAGCGAAATCACCTCAAACGGAATGAATGGATTTAATTTTTTAGTGTATGTGGCAACCGCGTGGTCAAACCATTCTTCTTTGGCTGTTTTAAAGTCAAATAGAACGGCTTTCATAATTATTTTTGGCCAGTTTTATCAGTGAGTTTAAATTCCTTACCGTCTTTCCAAAGTTCTTCCATACGGTATTCCTGACGAACGAAATCATAAAATAAGTGAACGATTAATGGACCGTAATCCACAACAACCCAACGGCCTTCGTCAACACCTTCAACACCTAATGGGTAAACGTTGAATTCTTCTTTTACGGCCTGAACTAAGTTTTCAGCCATAGAAGCTGCGTGACGAGTACTTGTACCAGAAGCGATTAAAGTAAAGTCTGTTGTAGTTGAGCTGTTACGAATGTCGTAACCACGAACGGCAATACCTTTTTTATCAAAAAGCACCTGCGCGCAAAACTCAGTGAATTTTTCGTAGTCGCTGATTTTTTGGTTCGCTTGACGGTATAATTTGTGTTCTTTGATATAGCTTTCTACAGCTAGTGGTAAGAACTTATCCACAGGACGACCTACGCGTAATTTTTTGCGCAATTCAGACGAAGAAATATCCATGTCTTGTAAAGTTAAGAACTCGATTGAACGGCCCGTTGTTAATTCAACCGCACCGAAATCGCTTTCAGCCACTAAACCTGATAAGAAAGCTGGAAATTCAGATTCAGTTTCAGGAATTTGGTAACCAGGACGAGTTGTCACAACCAAATTTACTTCAGTAAGAATTTTTTTAAAGTCTTTCCACTCGTTGAAAGTTTCAAAGTTATCCGCACCGATAATTAAATATAAGTCTTTTGATTCGTATGTTTTGCGTAATTCTTTGATCGTGTCGATTGTGTAGCTTTTGCCACCACGTTTTAGTTCGATATCATCAATCACGAATGCATCGCCGTAAGTTGCAAACGCTAGTTTTGCCATGGCTAAACGGTGCTCGTCGCCAATTTTTTCAGTAGGAACTTTTAATGGGTTTTGACTGTTTGGAATGATATGGATTTTATCAAAACCCATTTTCTTTTGAACTGTCGTTAAGCTGTTTACATGACCATTGTGTGGAGGATTAAAACTTCCGCCGAAAATACCGATTTTCATCTTTTATTGCCCTTGCTCTTGATCGCCAGTTTTAGACGCAATTACTTTTTCAGCCATAGCCTGAAGTAATTCATTGATGTTTTTTCCTGTAACGCCAGAAATCGCGTAACCAGTTACATTAAATTTCTTTTTAAATGTCTGTTTAATCTTTTCGATTTGATCTGCAGATAAAAGATCAATCTTGTTAAATACTAAAATTTGTTCGCGCGAAGATAGCGGAAAGAATCCGTCTTTATCTTTACTCATTTCATCGTACTTCTCGATTTCAAAATTGATATCTTGGTAATCTTGAACCGGGTCACGGCCAGACATTCCAGAAATATCAACGATGTGAACGAATAAACTGGTACGTTCGATATGTTTTAAAAATTGAATACCAAGGCCCACACCTAAATGCGCACCTTTAATTAGACCTGGAATATCCGCAACAACGAAGTTTGAATAATCACCGACTTTAACAACGCCTAAGTTAGGAGTTAAAGTTGTGAACGGATAATCAGCGATCTTAGGTTTTGCTGCCGAAATGCGAGAAATTAATGTCGATTTACCTGCATTAGGAAAACCGATGATCCCTACGTCAGCGATAAGTTTTAATTCTAAGATGATTTCACGAGTCGTGTTGTCTTCACCTGGTTGCGCGTATTCTGGGGCTTGGTTTACGCTCGTTTTAAAGAAAGCATTACCTTTACCACCACGGCCACCTTGTAAGAAGTTGATTTCATGAAGATCAGTTAAGTCGTAAATCACTTCATGAGTTTCAGCATCGCGAATGATGGTACCTTCAGGAACAATCATCACCATGTCAGCGCCGTTATGGCCTGAACAGTTTGAAGCGGCACCCGGTTGACCGTTGTCGGCCGAATACTTTTTGTAAGTCTTAAAGTCGACTAGAGAGTTGATGTGCTTAGAGGTTTTGAAGATAACGTCTCCGCCTTTACCGCCATCGCCCCCATCTGGGCCGCCACGAGGGGCATAAGATTCACGACGGAATGTAACGGCACCCGGGCCACCACGACCCGAAGCAACTGTGATTTTAACTTCATCAACAAATTTCATACGACACTTCTGCGTGTCTGCGACACGACTAACTCTTTGAACCAATAAAAAAGGAGCCTTGAAGGGCTCCCTCTTTATGCGAATGTTTGTAATTAAACTACTTATTACGCAGTTTTTGGATAAACGCTAACTTTAAATTTTTCTTTCGAAAATCTTTCAAATTTAACGTGACCTTCGATCACTGAATAGATTGTGTGATCGCGTCCCATTTTAACATTGTTACCAATGTGGAATTGAGTTCCACGTTGACGAACGATGATTGTTCCTGATTGCACTAATTGGCCACCGAAACGTTTAACGCCTAATCTCTTCGACTGCGAATCGCGACCATTCTTGGTACTACCACCAGCTTTTTTACTTGCCATTGTATACTCCGTGTTCCTTTAAAAATTATTTAGTTTTTTTAGTTGTTTTTTTAGCCGCTTTTTTAGCAGCTGTTTTCACTGAGCGTTTAGAAGCAGCTTTTTTAGGAGCGGCTTTTTTCGCTGTAGCTTTTTTCTTAGGTGCAGCAGCTTTTTTAGCTGGAGCAGCTTTAGTTACGCCATGAGCAGCAGCGCGGCCTAAACCGATACCTGCTTCAGCGCGAGCGCGTGAATCTTCAATTTTAGTTTGGATACGTTCAGCACGTAATGCAGCCATATCTTTAACAACTGGAGTTGCATCAGATTTAGCAGTTTGTCCGTCTGGAGAAGTGATCGCTTTAACAAATAACTCTGTGAAGTCTTGTTTGTGCGTGCCGAATCTTCTGTATGAATGACGACGGCGTTTTTTGAAAACGATGACTTTGCGAGTGCGAGCTTGTTTAGTAACAACAACAGTTACTGAAGCGTTTTTCACAGTTGGAGCACCAACGTGAGTTTTATCGCCACCAACTAGTAGAACTTCGTCGATTTTGAATTCTGAACCAAGATCTTTTTCAAGTTTTTCAACTTGTAAAACGTCGCCGGCTTGAACCTTATATTGTTTGCCGCCTGTTTTAATAATTGCGTACATTACATTCTCCTTGAATGGATTTATTTCGTAATTAAGAGTGACCTTTAAATCATCTGGGGCACGCCTCTGTCAAAGCCAATTGAATGAATTTCAGTCTAGATTTTGTTGCCGCACCACGACCTGTATAAACCGCATATATTCGTTTATATTTATAATTTCCGCACTATTAATTCTTTTTTATATTATTTTACGAATTACTATTGCTATTATTAATAAGACGTGTTGATATTGGTGCATGGATATAATCCATAAAAGAAGGATCGCCCCTCCCTTAAAGGCCCCTTTAAAGAAGAACCTGCTGCTGCTTTCGCCTCGTCAAACAGGAAAAAGCTCGTATCTGAAGTCATTGGCTTCGGTGGATTTATATTTAAATCTGCAGGAGGCGGACACCTTCAGAAAACTTTCATTTCAGAAAAACATCATTGAAAAACTTCTTACACCAGAGATGAAAACCGTAGCGCTTGATAACGTGAACCGTTTGCCATCGCTACTGGATCAAGTGGAGCACCTAAATAAAACGCAGAATGTGCATTTTATTTTATCAGCTTCACAACAGATGAAGAACCACCCTGCTCTAGAAGCAGAAAAAACTGAAACGCTGTCGTTATTGCCGTTTTGTTATGAAGAATTACAAAACGAATTTAACCTGGATCAGATTTTAAGTTTTGGTTCTTTACCTTCGGTTTACAGTCATGAGCACAAGGATGTGCTTTTAAATGATTACGTTGGTCTTTTGTTTCAGGCAGACCTGATTCAGACCGGAAAAATTCGCAAGATTGAAAATTTCTCGCGATTTTTGAACGTGGCCGCCGAATACAATGGCCAGTATTTACATTTTGAAGAGATTGCTAAAATTTGCGAAGCGCCGGCACGCACAGTACGCGAGTACTTTGAACTGCTTAAAGAGATGCACCTTGGTTACGAAATCCAATGTACGACATCGCGTAAAGGCGCTAAACGCTCTAAGTTTTACTTCTTCGATGTAGGTGTAGCTAACGCTCTAAAAAATGATTTTAATCTTGAGCAGGATTTTGAAAAATCTGAAAGTGCGTTAAAGCATTTCATTCTCTTAGAACTTATCGCTTATAAAAACTATCGCGCCCCGAACACTAAAATTCAATTTTGGTGTGATTACCAGGGTAACGAAATTGATTTTTTACTTAACGACGAAGTAGCGATCGAAGTGCGCGGAACTAAATCAGTCAACGCACAACACATGCGAAGATTAAAAAAATTCACGGGAAAATTTCCCGTGAAGAAATCAATATTAGTCAGCCGTGATCCACAAAGCTTGGATGTCGAAAATTTCTTAAAAGATCTTTGGCGCGGAAAAATTATTTAACTTTTTCCGCACACACTAAGAATTAAAGTGCAATTAAAGGCGTTGGCGATGGAAGCGGTAACTGATCCATATCTAATGGATACTGTACGTTTTCTTTTGAACAGCTAAATGCGGCATCTCCGCCTTTAACAACAGCCGTATAAAAAGTTTGCGCGGCTAAACTGCATTCAAAATTTAAGATGCCTGTCGTTTTACAGATTTTTTTCATGTTAGTGAAAAATTGATTATCGCAGTCAGCTTTTGATTTATTGTTGGTTGTTGGCTCATGGTGATAACAAAGATCATGAATGATACAGGCTTTAAAGAATAAAGTTTTGTATTTACCTTCAGGAGCTGAACAACCATTGAAGTACATCACTTGGCCCAAAGAATTAGTTTGTTTACAAGCCTCGCCAGCTTTAAGGTTTCCGGTTGCTGGACAAGTCCATTCTTGAATAACTTCTCCACCAGTTTTTACACAGTAGTCGACTAATTGTTGATCGGCCCAAGTTGTTGATGCCATCGCAATGATTGCTACAAATAAAGCTAAAACTTTTTTCATCTCATTTTCCTTAAGGAATCTGTTCCATTGAAGTGGGATATCTGACACTATTTTTCATACAACGCCAAGACTCTTCGCCCTTCAAACGAACTGCGCTATAATACATTCTTGCCATGCTTTTACACATGAAGTGTTTGTTACCTTTACGCTCATCCTGTTTGCAGATCTTTAACATATTATTCTTAAAATCTTCGTCGCACTCGGCACGAGATTTACCACTCGCTTTAGGTTCATTATGATAGCAAGAATCATGCACCAGGCAGGCTTTGAAAAAATAAATGCGATAGCCATCCTGATTGTCACTGTTACAACCGTTAAAATATAAAGATTGCTGGTCAGCATTTGTAAAACGACAGAACTCTTCTTTGCGAACTTTACCCGTCTCTGGACAAGTAAACTCAGCGATAAATTCACCGCCAATTTTCTCGCAATAATCCTGTAAGTATTGATTGTGATGTTTTGCCTGAGCTAAAGGCATAGCCAAGCCCAACACGGCCACTAGAGCCACTGTTAATTCCCTGATATTTTTCATGGCGCGGAATCTATGTCAAAAACTAGAGTAAGTAAACTAGTTAGTTATCAAATATCTCGTATTGTTCTAAGTGGTAAGTCGTTTCAATTTTAAAGGCAATTGAGTGCCCAAAGCGCTTTTCAAGATGCTCAAGGGTTTCATTTTCGACTTCGTAAATCCAGTCTACAATTTGAGCATGGCAATGAATAATTAAATTACGTTTTGTGTTTTCAGTTAAGCCAACCTCACGCTCAATTTCGCGGAAGATTTCGTTCGCAATCGTGGCTTTACGTTTAATATACCCTTTACCATCGCAGTATGAACAAGGCTCACACAGTGTCTTAACAAGACTTGGACGAATGCGTTTACGGGTCATTTCGACCAGCCCAAGTTCGGACATAGAGGTCACATTGGTACGTACGCGGTCTTTTTTAAGCTCTTCTTGAAGCGCTTGTAAAACCTGTTCACGGTGCGTTTCTTTTTCCATATCGATAAAGTCGATGATGATAATACCCCCCACATTACGCACGCGTAATTGATGGGCAATCTCTTTCACGGCTTCTAGATTGGTTTTTAAAATCGTATCTTCTAAATCTTTTTTACCGACATAACTTCCAGTATTTACGTCAACCACCACTAAAGCTTCGGCTTCATCGACAACGATATAACCGCCGGATTTAAGCCAAACTTTTCTTTCTGTGGCACGCGAGATTTCTAAATCTACATCGTAAAGATCGAATAAAGGTTTTTTCTCGTTGTAGAAGATAATGTTTTGTTTGTACTTCGGCATTAACTGCGTCACAAACTTTGAAACTTTTTTATAAACTTCTTCGTCATCAACCCAAACAGTTGTGACTTCTTCATTCATTAAATCACGAAGCGCGCGAAGCTCGACATCGATTTCAGCATGCACTAAGCCCGCTGTTTTTTTCTTTTCGTAATTTTTCTGAATTTCTTTTCCTAAACGATCTAGATACTCGATATCTGAACGAAGCGATTCTTCAGTGGCCCCTTCAGCCGCAGTTCTAACGATGACCCCACCTGAGGGATTGATTTTTTGTACTAGTTTTTTGAGACGTTCTTTTTCGCCTTCTTCTTCGATTTTTCTAGAAATACCCACATGTTTTACATAGGGCATGTACACTACGCCACGGCCTGGAAGCGAAATATGCGTTGTAATACGCGCGCCTTTTGTGCCCAGTGGATCTTTCGCCACCTGCACCATAATATGTTGGCCTTCTTTAATTAAATCTTGAATCGGAGTTTTAATATCACGAGAACCACGGTGATCTTGGCTATCATCCCCTGATTTATGCTCGTGATCGTCTTCATCAGCAAAAAATTCTTTACCTTCTTCAGTTAAAATATCGCCCACATATAAGAACGCGGCTTTCTCTAGACCAATGTCGACAAAAGCGGCCTGCATACCTGGAAGTACTCTAGTTACGATCCCACGGTGAATCGTCCCGACCCAAGTCGGTGAAGATTTGCGTTCAACCTTTAAGTCCATCAGAATCCCCGACTCGACGTAGGCCACGCGTGTTTCTAACGGTCGAACATTAATTAGAATTTCTGCTGCCATATTGGGACTCCTAGACGATTCGCCTGTTAACTTCACAGACAGTTTTACCGAATAATATTTTGTTAAGCAATGTGAGGATAATAACATGGCTACAATTGATGATCTATTTCGATTAATGGTTGAGCAAAAAGCTTCGGATTTGCACGTGACAAGCGGCGCACCTCCGTATCTTCGCGTTCACGGGATGATGTCGCCACTGAATTACCGCCAATTGACAAGCCAAGACGTACAAGGCTTGATCTTCGAAATCTTAAATGAAAAACAAAAGAAAGCTTTCGTAGAAAAATGGGAGTTAGATTTCGCTTACGTTCTTGAAGGCGTGGGGCGTTTTCGTTGTAACATCTTCATGCAGCGTAAAGGCTTAGGCGCTGTGTTTCGTACAATTCCAGAAAAAATTAAATCAGCAACCGAATTAAACTTACCACAAACAATCGTTGACCTTGTTGAACACGATCGTGGACTTGTTTTAGTTACGGGACCTACAGGTTCTGGTAAATCAACAACACTTGCTGCGATGATTCAACACATCAATGCCACTCGTGAAGCTCATATCATCACGGTTGAAGATCCGATTGAGTTCGTACATCCGAATTTAAAATCCTTAGTGAATCAACGTGAAGTTGGTGCACATACAAAATCTTTCTCGAATGCTTTAAAAGCATCTCTGCGTGAAGATCCAGATATCATTCTGGTAGGAGAGCTGCGTGACTTAGAAACCGTTTCGTTAGCCTTAACTGCTGCAGAAACAGGTCACTTAGTTTTCGGTACTCTTCACACGAATTCAGCGGTTAAAACAATTGACCGTATCATTGACGTTTTCCCTGCGGCCCAACAAGCACAAATTCGTGCCATGTTATCTGAATCATTACGCGGAGTTGTGGCACAAACACTTTTCACGCGTGCAGATAAAATGGGGCGTGTCGCGGCTTTTGAGGTTCTAAAAGGAACTCGCGCCGTTGCGAATTTAATTCGTGAAGGTAAAAATCATCAAATTCCATCGATTATGCAAACCAGCGCCAGCCAAGGTATGGTTCTATTTGAAAAATACTTGGATGATCTTGTGAAAAAAGGTCTTATCCTTGATGCAGATGCACGCTCTTTCTTAGGCAAAGAGACGCCGAATACTGGCGGCATCACCCCAACTGGAAAAAAAGTTGCCTAACACATAGATCGGATGTCAAATTGAACAATGACATCCGATTTAAAAAAGTTAACTCCCGAAGATATTGCTCAATACATTGATCACACATTGTTAAAACCTGAAGCGACTCGCGCTCAGATTCAAAAGCTTTGTGAAGAAGCCTTAGTTCATAAGTTCTACGCTGTCTGCGTGAACTCATCGATGATTTCTGTTTGCAAAGAAATTTTAAAAAACAGTGCTGTTAAAATTGCAGCCGTAATTGGCTTTCCTTTAGGCGCTTGTGATACATCAACTAAAGTATTTGAAACAACACGTGCCTTAAACCTTGGGGCCACTGAAATCGATATGGTTGTGCATTTGGGCGCGGTGAAATCACAAGATTGGTCTTATGTTGAAAAAGACATTAAAGATGTTGTGATGGCAGCGCAAGGTCATCCGGTCAAAGTTATTTTAGAAACACACATGTTAACTGAAGAAGAAAAACGTAAAGTGTGCGAAATCAGTCTTCATGCAGGCGCGCACTTTGTAAAAACATCAACTGGCTTTAGCGGCGGTGGCGCTACTGTTGAAGATGTGACGTTAATGAAATCAATCGTGCAAAGCAAAGCACAAGTTAAAGCTTCTGGTGGAGTTCGTGATTTTGATGCCGCTGTAAAAATGATTACGGCCGGTGCGACCCGTATCGGAACAAGCTCTGGTGTTGCCATTGTAACTGGCCAGGCTGGAAAAACTGGTTACTAATGCTACCTGCAGAAATTATTAAGAAAAAAAGAAACGGCTTTGAACTTTCCGAACAAGAAATCGAAAGTTTTATTTTAGGTTACACGCGCGGAAAAATTCCTGATTACCAAATGTCTGCGCTATTAATGGCGATTTATTTTAAAGGCATGACAACGGCCGAAACATTATCGCTGACAAAAACAATGCTTCATTCGGGCATCGTTGTTGATACGTCATCTATACCCGGCTTTAAAGTTGATAAACATTCAACCGGTGGCGTGGGTGATAAAACAAGTTTAATTCTTGGACCAATCGTTGCGGCTTGTGGTGTTTATGTTCCGATGATTTCAGGGCGTGGTCTTGGTCATACTGGCGGAACGCTTGATAAATTAGAATCAATTCCTGGTTTTAACACGCAACAAAGTTTAGAAGACTTTATTCGCATCACAAAAGAAATCGGCACGTGCTTCATCGGGCAAACAAAAGATATCTGCCCGGCTGATAAAAAAATCTATGCTTTACGTGATGTAACGGCCACTGTTGAAAGTTACCCGTTAATCTGCGCAAGTATCATGTCGAAAAAAATCGCTGAAGGCATTGATGGTTTAGTGCTTGATGTGAAATTTGGAACTGGTGCATTTATGAAAACATCTGAGCAAGCACATGAATTAGCACAAAAATTAATGGCGATTGGCGTGGGCTACGGTAAAAAAGTTGTCGCTTTGATCACTTCGATGAATCAACCGTTAGGTCGTTATGCGGGCAACGCGTTTGAAGTTTATGAATGTCTTGAAATCATGAAGAATAAAAAACACATCGGCGTTGATGGTCACGATATGTACGAAGACACACGCGAATTATCTCTTCAATTATCAGCCCACATGATTCACCTTTCTGGAAAAACTAAATCTTTTGAAGAAGCGTATAAAATGGCCGAAGAAGCTTTAGTTTCAGGAAAAGCTTTGGCAATTTTTGAAAAAATGTGTGGAAAACAAGGTGGAAACCTTGCCGACATTCGTTATGCAAAAAAACAATCAAAAGTAAATTCTACATCTAGTGGATACATTACAAACTACAATGTAGAAAAAGTGGGAATTGCCGGCATTGTGCTTAAAGCAGGTCGCAAAATCACAGAAGATGTGATTGATCCTTTGACAGGTATTGAGTTTCATAAAAAAATTGGTGATCCAATTAAAGCTGGCGAAACTATTTTTACAATTCATTGCGATGATGAATCTTTACTTTCTGAAACAGAACATTTATTACACCAAGCTGTGACTGTTTCTGCAGAAAAACTTATTGAACATAAATTAATTAAAGAGGTCCTACTATGATGAACAACAATGTCGTACAAAATATCACTGATGCCGTTACCTATATTAAAAGCCAATCTAAAGTAAAACCACGTATCGGTGTTATTTTGGGTTCGGGTTTAGGCCACTTCGTATCGCATATGAATGTTGAAACAACTTTTCCGTTCAATGCGATTCCTAACTTTATTCCAACAACGGTTGAAGGCCACTCAGGAAATTTAATATTAGGTGATATTGATGGCGTGCAATTAGTGGTTCTACAAGGTCGTCTGCACTACTACGAAGGCCACGATATGAACACGGTGGTATTTCCAACACGTGTAATGGCAGCTCTTGGCATAGAGATCTTAATCGTGACTAATTCTGCTGGTGGTTATGGTGATGGTATGAATGCTGGCGATTTTATGATTATCGAAGATCATATCAACATGATGGGCACTAACCCATTAATGGGACCAAATATTAAAACCCTTGGACCTCGTTTTCCGGATATGACTCAAGCTTATGATAAAGAACTTTTAGAAATGGCTGAAAAGATTTTTCGCGCGCAAAAAGTTTTCTTTCATAAAGGAACTTATATCGGCGTAACGGGCCCTACTTATGAAACACCTTCTGAAATTCGCATGTTTAAATCAATGGGCGGTAAGGCTGTGGGTATGTCGACAGTGCCAGAAGTGATTGCGGCCAACCACATGGGTCTAAGAGTAGCGGCGGTTAGCTGTATTACAAACTTAGCCGCTGGTATCAGCGCACACAAACTAACGCACGATGAAGTCACGGTGACTGCAAAGCGCGTTGAAAAAAGTTTTTGCGATTTCTTAAAAGAATTTATTAGTAAGATTTAAAATAAAGCGTTCTTCGGTGTGCGTGGGAATGGGATGACGTCGCGGATGTTGCCCATTCCTGTTACGTACATAAGCATTCTTTCAAAGCCTAAACCGTAGCCTGAGTGCGGGAAGCTTCCGTATCTGCGTAAATCTGTATAGAACGAGTAATCTTTTGGCTCTAAACCGATGCGTTTCATCTGTGTTTCTAAGATTTCAAGATTATCTTCACGTTGTGATCCACCGATCATTTCGCCGATACCTGGAACTAACAAATCCATCGCGCGAACTGTTTTACCGTCTGGATTTTGTTTCATGTAGAAAGCTTTAATTTCTTTAGGGTAATCCGTTAAGAACACTGGTTTTTTGAAATGCTCTTCAGCTAAATATCTTTCGTGTTCAGATTGTAAATCTGTACCCCATTCAACTGGATATTCGAATTTTTTACCTGATTTTTTTAAAATCTCAACACCTTCAGTGTACGTTAAGCGACCGAATTCGTTATTTAAAACGTTGTTCAATTTATCAAATAATCCTTTTTCTACGAATTGGTTAAAGAAATTCATTTCTTCTGGGCATTGCTCCATCACGTATTTAATAATGTATTTCACCATCTCTTCAGCAATGTCCATATTCGCCGATAAATCGGCAAAAGCCATTTCTGGCTCAATCATCCAGAATTCAGCTGCATGACGAGACGTATTTGAATTTTCAGCGCGGAACGTAGGACCAAAAGTATAAATGTTACCAAACGCTGCTGAGAACGTTTCACCGTTTAACTGGCCACTCACTGTTAAACTTGTTGTTTTACCGAAGAAGTCTTGTTTCGCATCAACGTGACCATCTTCAGTGCGAGGAAGCTTGTCTAAGTTCAGTGTTGTTACGCGAAACATTTCGCCAGCACCCTCAGCATCAGATCCAGTGATGATCGGCGTGTGCACAAGCACGAAGTTTTTTTCTTGGAAAAATTTGTTAATTGCAAACGCTAAAACTGAACGTACGCGAAAAACGGCTGAAAATGTATTTGAGCGCGGGCGTAAGTGAGCAATCTCGCGTAAAAATTCAAAACTGTGACGTTTATTTTGTAACGGGTAATCCGCATCAGCTTTTTGATAAACTTCAATTTTAGAAGCCTTCACTTCAAAAGCTTGTCCTGCACCTTCAGATTTAACTAACTGACCAACAACTTGAATAGAGCTGGCGATAGAAAGTTTTGCGACTTCATCAAAATTTGGCAGGCTTTGATCAAAAACAATTTGTACGCCATTAAAAAAGCTACCGTCATTAAGTTCGATAAAACCAAAACTTTTTTGGTCGCGGATTTTTCTAACCCAACCTGCTAGTTGCACTTGTTGACCGATTAATTTTTCAGACTCTTTGTATAGGCTACGTACTGTTTTTTTCATGGAGCTAGACTATCTGATTTGTCAGGCCTAGGCAAACATTCCAAACAAATGCGTGTAGTTAAACAAAAGCCTTGCCCGACGCATGCTTTAAAAGCGGTTAAAATTAATTTCAAATTCGTCATAAAGAAAACTTAATAGCTAGTAAAAAGCCTGTTTATAGCAGTTTTTTTTACGGTCCAGATTTTCCTAAAACGATTCAGTCAGGACTAGGTTATGTTTCGCAACTAACCGATCAGTTCTCAAAAGGTCGTCACAAGTAAGAACGGGAATGTACTTGTGAGTGCAGAAATGAGAACAATGAAAAACAATTTCCAGATCGTGCTATTAGTCTTAGGTCTAGTCGCTTTAACCGGATGTAATAACGGTAAATCTAAAGAATCTGTTTTCTCTGAAACCGCTCAAGCTTATTGTGAAACCAACACCCTCTCAAACCGCTATGTTGTGCAATGGGAAGACGGCTCAATCACCGTTGAAACCACCGACAAAGGTACGACTGATGATGACTTTAGAGAGTCATTCGTTAAAGATAATTTAGCTTTAATCAAACACGTTGATCGTGATTATAAAATTCAACTGCGACCCATGGCTAATAGCTCTGAGGTGCAAGCACAAGCTTCTGGCTTAAGTTGGGGCCCCGAAAAAATTGGCGCTGATCAAGTGTGGGCGCAAGGCTATAAAGGCCAAGGTGTAAAAGTCGGCGTTGTTGACGGGATGGTTGATAGCTCACACGTTCAGTTATCTAACAATGTGATTTCAAACGAACAGTTTAACCAAGAAATGAATGATCCTTACATCAATATTCACGGCACACACGTAGCAGGTATTATTGCGGCTGATGGAAGTTTAGGGCCTGTGGTGGGCGTTGCCCCTTCGGCAAAAATTTTAGCTGGTCAATTTATCAGTAACGCTGGCGGTGGCTCTTTGGGTGATGCCATCTTAGCAATGAATTCAGTAGCTAATAAGGGCGCTAAAATTATCAATATGTCTTGGGGTGGCGCAGGTTGTGTTGGTTCACTTAAAGATGCAGTCACTGCTTTATCTAACCGTGGCATCTTAATTGTGACTGCCGCTGGTAATGATGGTGTAAATTCAGATTATTCTCCGGATTATCCTGCCGCTTTTCGCTTAGCGAATCAAATCAACGTGGCCGCGACAACAATTGATGACCGCTTTATCTCGTTTTCTAACCGTGGTTATCACACAGTGAATATCGGCGCACCTGGCGTAGGTATTTATTCTACAATTCCACTAAATCGTGTTGATGATATGGATGGAACAAGTATGGCAGCCCCGATGGTTTCAGGTGCCGCAGCGTTATTATGGAGTGCAGTACCTGCTGCGACAGCGCAACAGATCAAACAAGCTTTGTTTTCGTCAGTTGATGTGTTTTCAGAATACCAAGTCAGCACGCGTGGCCGTGTTAATGTGAAAAAAGCTTTAGATGCTTTACGTGCGATGTTATCATCGCAGTAATGCGCAGCCAGTTTATTCAGATTTTATTTTTTCTTTTCTTATTAACTCAACAAACATGGGCTTTGGATTTTGATACCAAAACCGAAGTCTACGTGGCCGGAAATTCTTACGCCGTTGATTCTGAATTTGCTGAAAAAAACCAAGTCTTCTATTTTTTATCCAGCGAAAATAAAGTCATTTTTAATTCTAAATATGAATTTGCTTTATCACCTGAAGTTTATTACCTCGATAATTTAAAAATCAAAGATCAAGACAAAGCCTTAGTTGAACCCAAAGAAGTGGGCTTAAAATATTTTGGCTCGCACTTAAGTTGGACTCTGGGATTTTTTCAAATGAAAAAAGAAGGCCCAGATATTTTAGATCCTTTAGATTACCAACAGCCGAAGAACTATTTAGATCCCCTTCATTCTGGAAAATTAGCTTTATTGGGTTTAAAAGCTGAGCTAGCTGTTAATAATTATTTATCATTTGAAGTGGGCTATACACCAAAAAATCGTATTCCCGTGATCCCGCAAGAAAGCAGCGCTTGGTACCCACGTGAAGGTGTTCTGCCGACGGAATCAGAAAGTTTTCTGATTACCCTACCTGACAATCCAAATTACCGCATTAATAACGAAGAACGCTCTAAAGATGATTTAAAAAATAATTATATTTTTAAAACTAAAATTACGACCTCTTACACGGATATTATTCTGCAAGTGGCTGAGACTTTATCGAGCTCTCCGGATATTTCACCCACATTAACGGGCACTTTAATTTCAACTACACCGGTTTTTGCCATTAAGTTAGATAACCCGATTGAATTAGATGTGCGCTGGAAAAAAGTTAAAAACTACGGCGGCGGTTTTAATATTCCACTCGAATCGATGGGTTTAATTATTAAAGTGTTTTCAAATCAAGAAGTCAGCGAAAACAAAAAGACCTTAATGAGCACCATCGCCCTTGAGAAGACTTTAGGAAACTGGATTGCGATTTTAGAAGCGACAGCACAACAGATCAATAGCCGTGTAGATAATAGCAATCTTTCAACGATTACGAACTTATACGAAAACGCACAGGCTTTGGGGCTTCGCTATGCACCCAATGATAAATTTAGCCTATTAGCCGGTGGATTGTATGATAGCAAAAAAGGATCTTACGTAGCCACACTTCGTCCGAAGTATTTTTTCACGCAAAATGCGTACACTGAACTGCAAGTTGTGGCTGTCGGTGGAAAAGAAGGCGCTCTTCTTTCTTATTTTGATAAAGCCGATTCAGCATCGCTTAAAATCGGCACTAGTTTTTAATTATTAAGGTTTAACTCAAAATACAATTTGTTATCCTTACTGTAAAAAATCTTTTTTAAAGAGGCTGACACAGTGTCTGTTAGTTTTAATACGCTTAGATTAGCTGTAGCCCAGTTATCGTTAAAAAATTTCTCGGCAGTCGAATCAACGATGCTGGTTGAAATTCTTTTTGAGGCGCCGTAACGCTTAAGAAAATTCTGATCCCACACCGCATTCGATGTTAACGATTGAATTGTGGTTTTCACTTGTGCCGCGTTCGCTACGTTTGAGCCAGCTGTTAAATTTGAACGTAAATACACCATCTGCTCATTGCGCCCCATTACCCAAATGCCTGCTGTCGCCGTCAGATTAAGATTTGTCACATAGCTATCAGGTTTTAAAGTAAAACTTAATGATTCAAGCATCGGGCGCAAGATGAGTTCTTGGCCCTTAGGCAGTTTCATTAAAGCGGGCCACACGAAAAACTGCTTAAAGCGAGAACGAGTTAATTTATCTAACTCAGTGATCGTTTTAGATGAATAAGAAAGTTTGGCTAACTTCGCTGATAGACTTTGTTTAATGTAGTCTTGCAACTCTGATTTATCCACAACCATGGCCCCATCAGAATTTAACTTGTAATTTGTGACATTACTAAATGTGGCGTCAGGGTTATTTAAAGAAAAACCAATATCTATATACTGATCATTAATTTGCAATAAACTAAATAGCGGCGCGGATAAACCATCGACTGTCATTACTTGGTCTTTAATCGCTTTTTCAGCTTTAGCCGCGTACTTTTCAACTTGCCCCGCTAAAAGCTCATTCATTTTACTTAATAAAACAGGTTTGTAGAAATCTAATTGGGTAAATTGCTGTAAGATTTCATCAGCGACTAAATCTTCAAAGCCTGCGATATTGCTGCATTTTAAATTCTGCACTGAAAGTTTTGGTTTTCCCAAGTTCACGTCAGTGATATTAGCTGACATATTTACGTGATCTGATTTCGCTGAGCCCGAAATTCCTGCTAAAACTGAAATCGCATCTGTTGTTGTCACTAAACGAATATTTTCGCAGGTCGATTGCACACGAACTTTTAAAATAACACCGTTTACTTCTTTTACTAAATAAGTATCAATCTCTAACTTCGGAACCAAAATATCTAACTGCGGCTCTACTAGAGCAAACTGAATATTGTTATTTTCAATCGGGTTAAATGAAACATTTTTCCAATCAAGATTGTATTGAACATTATTTACAGAAATTGGGATCAAAGAACTGAATGTCAGAGGCGTTTCGTACACACCAGCAATAGGTTTTTTCTGGACTATCAAATCTTGCAGCGTCTGCTTAAGCTTGGTTGTAGAAATCAGAAAATTTCCGGACAACTTCTGTGCACTTGCATTTGCACACATCAGAAAAACAAAAATTATTGATAGACCTCTACATGTTTTTTTAATTTCGTCCGATGAAAATAAACGTTCCATGTTTTTTAACATATGAATCCCTCGTGGATAAACTATTCGGTAGAAAGAAATTTTTATGAAGTGCTTTCAAAAAAGATTTATAAAGTATTTTAGCCAAAAATCCGAGGAAAGTGTGAAATTTTTTATCAGAATTTTTGCACTTTGTTTGTTTACGATTTTCTGTCTAAGTTTTTACAGTTTAAAACATCTTTCATCTGAATATAACATCAAACAATTCTTTCCAAAGAAGCACGCGCTGTTAGAGCAAGAGCGCCGCGTGGTGGCTCATTTTAAGTTACAAGAAAAATCAAGCTTGGTGATGATCTTAGAGAACAAAAATCAAGCGCCGTGGTTGAGTCAAAATTTGATTACACAGTTGCGTGATTTTGCGACCGATATGGAGTCAGAAAATTCTGTAAAAACTCTGTACAGTTTAGGAAAGATTCAAGGAACCTTCGAGGTAAATCAGGATTTATATGTCGGAGATTTGTTTGCGCAAGTCCCCGTAAAATACTGGAAAAAAATGATCGCGTCACATCCGATCGCTAAACCAAATCTACTATCAAAAAATAACAAACAAACATTATTTGTTGTAGAGCTGACAGACAATACACCTGAAAAGATGCAGGCCTTTCAAGCCTATGTGGATGGTTTACTTAAAACTAAATATAAAAATATCTCAGCTGAATACGCTGGTGTTCCCTTATTACAAAACGATGTCGCTAAACTTTTAAAGGCGGAATTAATTCGTTCGGTGATTTTTGGCGTGCTCGTTTTTATCGGTGTATTAATGACTATCTTTGGTGGTTGGTCAGGCTTAGCTTTATCGGTAGCGAATTTAGTTTTCGTCAATATCATAAGCCTTGCGATGCTGGTGCTTTTTGGCATTAAGCTTGATGTCTTATTATCAACGCTTCCGGTGTTAGTGAGCTTAATGACAATTTCATTAACTGTGCACATCTTACTGCGCGTTGCTAAAGTTCCTGAATACGCAAGCCCTAATCTAAAAACGAAGTTTCTAGGTATAATCGAAAACTTACGTTCACACTTTTTAGAATACTTTTTAGCGACACTTATGCCGGCGATCGGCTTTTTAATGTTAATGACCTCTGATATCGGTATTATTCACAAATATGGCCAATCCGTTTCAACAGTCATTGTATTAAGCTGGTTTTTATCTCAGCTATTTATGATTCCCGCTTTATTGTTTTTACCTAAAGTTGATCTGCGTTCATGGTCGTCACAAAAAGCTTTCTGGAGTTTACGTCTTTTAAAATACAGTCGCTCCGTCATGGCCACGACATATAGTTTGTTGGTGTTTGGTATCGTCGGCTTTTTCTTTTTAAACTGGAATACCCGTTTATTTGACGATCTTCCAAAAGACAGCGCGACTCGTATTAACACTGAAAAAATCGATTCAACATTCGGTGGAACAATCCCTGTTTCAATTGTGCTTTTTGGCAGTGAAAAAACTTGGGTTGATCCACAAGCGATGAAAAAGCTGGATTTACTCTCTAAAGATTTAAAAAAATTAAACTCTGTGGGCTCAGTGATCACCACAGCTGATTTATTAAAAAAATCTTCGCTTAAAGGTTCACGCCTACCAGCCTCAGCTGCTGAAGCATCAGAATCACTTTTTTTATTTTCAATGGCTGAAAACGATCCGACCGCATCTTATTTAAACCAATTAAATCATTTAACGCGTTTAGAGTTACGTTTAAAAGATGCTCCCTTCTATACGCAGCAAAAAGATTTAGAACAATCGAGATACTTAATTCAAAAACACTTTCCAGGTATTCGTTATAACATTTCTGGAATGGGAGTAAGCGCTCACCAATTAAATTCTGAGATGTCGAAAGAATTAATTTTTAGCTTCTGGCATGCGATTGTCGTGATCGGTTTTATTTTAGTTTTTGTATTTCGCTCGTACAAATGGGCGCTTGTGGCCTGTTTACCAAATTTAGTTCCACCACTTGCGTTAATTGCGATTTTAGCTGCGTCGCGCACTCCGATTAAACCAAGTGTTGCCATTATATTTTCAATTGCGATTGGCTTAGCGTTTTCTAATACGGTGTACCTATTGGGAAAACTTAAAAAAGTAATTAAAGAAAAAAATCTCGTAGACTATTTACCTGTGAAGTCTATGCTGATTTCCGAGATGATTCCGTGCCTACTGGCTACAGTGTTGGTGGCTTCAGGATTTATCGTATTTACATTTTCGTATTTTGAAATGAATAAGATTTTTGGAGTTTACATGATCCTTTCAATTTTTGCCGGTGCTTTTGCTGATTTACTTTTCTTACCGTCATTTATTAAACGTTATCCAAACTTTTTATTAAAAAACCAAACTATGGCTCCGCCAAAAATGATCACAGCCACAACAGCTTCGTTTCTGCTGTTACTGGTGTTTGCGCAAAAATCTTTTTCAGCAACGCTTGATGTGGATTCATTATTAAAAAAATCAAAATCATTAATTGCCAGTAAAGATGACGTGGCGGATGTCACAATGAAAATCATTGAAAAAGACGGCACTGTTAAAGAACGTTCAATGCAGATCAAACGTAAGTTTGGCGCAAAGCACATGACTCTTGTGCGTATGAAATCACCAACTGATTTAAAAGGAACGGCACTTTTAAATGTGATTGAAGATGGCGAAGAAAACCAATGGCTGTATTTGCCTTCAACAAAGCAAGTCCGCCGTATTATGGGAAATCAAAATAAAAAAGCTGGAGTTTTAGGCTCTGAGCTAACTCCAGAAGACTTAGACATCACGACAGTGAAAGGTTCTAAGGCAACATTGCTTAAAGAAATGAAAGTGAATAACCAAGATTTTGCTCTAATTGAAATTAAATCGAATTCAAACACGACTGGATATTCAAAAGCTTTAGTTTTAGTTTCGTTGAAAACAAGTTTGCCAGCTCGTTTAGAGTACTACGACAAACAAAACAAAGCCGTTAAGCGTGTGGATTTTGAAAACTATGTGCAAGTTGGTGGAGCATATCGCGCTCAGTCAATCAAGG
Source organism: Pseudobdellovibrio sp. HCB154 (assembly GCF_046267985.1). Taxonomy (GTDB): domain Bacteria; phylum Bdellovibrionota; class Bdellovibrionia; order Bdellovibrionales; family Bdellovibrionaceae; genus Pseudobdellovibrio. Next base: position 3,331,913 of record NZ_CP176530.1, read on the forward strand.
TGCGCAATTTAGTTAACAAAAGAGGCACAGATTTAATTCTTTCAAATATTAAATCAAACTCTGGCTTGTCTGAAGACGAGTTTTCACAGCGCGCCTTATCACGAGAGTAAAAGCACTAAAAAGTTTGTTTCTGCAGAATTAACCGTGGTAAATTCTATCTCTTAAAAGAGAGAGGTCTTTACCAAGGAATTACTATGTCAGAAATCATGTTACAAAAGATTCAAGATCTTGAAAAAAGAAACGACCGTGCCTTTGCTGGCGGCGGTGCGGATAAAATTGCTAAACACAAACAAAATGGCAGATTAACAGCACGTGAGCGTGTTGAAGTTTTACTTGATCCAGGTAGCTTCGTTGAAACTGACCGTTTCATGACTCATCGTTGTACTAACTTCGGTATGGAAAAAAATAAAGTTCCAGGCGACGGCATCATCACTGGTTACGGCCGCATCAACGGAAAGTTAGTTTATCTTTCATCACAAGACTTCACTGTTAACGGTGGATCGATGTCTCGCACACAAGCGAACAAGATCTGCAAAGTGATGGATTTAGCTCTTAAAAATGGAGCTCCATTTATTTCAATCAACGATTCAGGTGGCGCGCGTATCCAAGAAGGTATCGAATCACTTGGCGGTTACGCTGACATTTTTACAAGAAACGTAACTTCTTCTGGTGTGATTCCACAAATCACAGCGATCATGGGCCCATGCGCTGGTGGTGCGGTTTATTCTCCGTCAATCACTGACTTCGTATTTATGGTTGAAAACACATCTTACATGTTCGTAACTGGTCCTGATGTTATCAAAACAGTAACTCATGAAGATGTAACTAAAGAAGAATTAGGTGGCGCTGTTACACACTCACAAAAATCAGGTGTGTGTCACTTCACAGCGAACGACGATAAGCATTGTTTACTTCTAATTCGCGAATTAATGAACTTTATCCCATCTAATAACTTAGATGATTCTCCAACTTTAGGAACTAAAGACAGCCCAGACCGTATCGTTGAAGCTTTAAATACTTTAATTCCTGATAACCCGAAAAAACCTTACGACATGCTTCAAGTTATTTCTGAAGTTGTGGATGAAGGTTACTTCTTAGAAGTTCACAAAAACTTCGCGCAAAACGTAATTGTAGGTTACGCGCGTATGAATGGTCGTCCAGTAGGTATCGTTGCCAACCAACCACAAATCTTAGCAGGTTGTTTAAATATCGATGCTTCAAGAAAAGCGGCACGTTTCATCCGTTTCTGTGATGCTTTCAATATTCCAATTATTTCATTCGTTGACGTTCCAGGTTTCTTACCGGGCCGTGATCAAGAATGGAATGGTATTATCACTCACGGTGCAAAACTTCTTTACGCTTACGCTGAGGCGACTGTTCCTAAAATTACAGTGATCACTCGTAAAGCTTACGGTGGTGCTTACATCGTTATGGGTTCTAAATTATTACGCGCTGACGTGAACTTAGCTTACCCTTCTGCAGAAATCGCAGTTATGGGTGCTGAAGGTGCGGTAAATATTATTCACCGTGAAAAAATCGCTAAAGCAGAAAATCCAGCTGCGGAACGCGCAAAATTAACGGCTGAATATGAACAAATGTTCTCGAACCCTTATGTGTCTGCAGATCTTGGTTACACTGATGAAGTGATCGAGCCTGCATTAACTCGTAAACGTATTATTGATTCGTTGGAAATGCTTCGCAATAAACGCGACACTAATCCACCGAAAAAACACGGAAATATTCCTCTGTAGGTTGGGCGTTAAATGAAAACTATGCACTCACACGAAATTTCAACACCACAGAACGCCCCGTTCAAAAAGATTTTAATCGCTAACCGCGGTGAAATCGCAATTCGTGTAACTCGCGCTTGCCGTGAGTTAGGAATTGGAACGGTTGCTGTATTCAGTGATGCTGACCGCGAAAGTTTACACGTATTCTTAGCCGATGAAGCTTACCACATTGGACCAAGCCCATCGAAAGAGAGCTACTTAAACTATAAAAAAATTATCGAAGTTGCTAAAGCCGCAGGTGTTGATGCCATTCACCCTGGTTATGGTTTTTTATCTGAAAATCCGATCTTTGTTCGCGCTTGTAAAGAAGCGGGAATCACATTTATCGGCCCAACTCCTGAAAACATGGAATCAATGGGAGATAAATTATCTGCCAAAGCTTTAATGAAAAAAGCCGGTGTTCCCTTAGTTCCAGGTTCTGATGGCGGTGTAGAAACTGTTGAAGAAGCTTTAGCGATCGTTAAAAAAATCGGTTTACCTATTATTATCAAAGCCACTGCCGGCGGTGGTGGTAAAGGTATGCGCGTTGTACGTCATGAATCAGAAATTGAAAGCGCATTCCGCGCTTGTCGATCTGAAGGTCAAAACTACTTCGCAAATCCTACGGTTTATATCGAAAGATTTATCAACGATCCGAAACATATCGAAATTCAAGTGTTCGGTGATACGCACGGTAACGTTGTTCACTTATTTGAACGCGAATGTTCGGTACAACGTCGTCACCAAAAAATCATCGAAGAATCTCCATCTCCATCTGTTCCGATGGATGTAAAATTAAAAATGGGTGAAGCGGCCGTTCGTGCTGCTAAATCAATTGGTTACGTTGGTGCTGGTACGATCGAATTTATCTTCGATAACCAAACTAAAGAATTCTTCTTCATGGAGATGAACACTCGTCTTCAAGTAGAACACCCGATCACAGAACTTGTTATCGGCGTTGATTTAGTGAAAGAGCAAATCTTTGTCGCTAAGGGACAACCACTTAGCTTTAAACAAGAAAACATCAAACAAAAAGGTCATGCGATCGAAGCACGTATCTGCGCTGAAGATCCAACGACATACAAACCATCTCCGGGACAAATTCGCGCTTGCCGTCATCCGCAAGGCCCGTTCTTACGTATCGATTCATACGCGTACCCTGGTTATGAAGTACCTATTTACTACGATCCAATGATTGCGAAAGTAATTACTTGGGGTGATACACGCGAAGAAGCTATCGATCGTATGCAACGTGCTTTAGCTGAGTTCGTATTAACAGGTATTAAAACAAATATCGTTTTACACAGAACAATCTTAGGACATGAAAAATTCTTAGATGGTTCATACACAACACAGTTCATTGAAAAGAACTTTGAAGTGTTAGAGCCGCAAATGTTCCGTGAAGTAAATGATAAAGTTTTCTTAATCGCTGCAGCGATCACGGCTTTTGAAGACCGCAAATCAAAAGACGTTAGAAGATTCAACGTGCGCTCTAACTGGCGCTCATTAAGCCGCAAGATTGCATTAAGAACGTAAGGATTAACGAATATGTATTTTGAAGCAGAACTACAAGGTAGAAAATATAAAGTCGATGTCCATGAAGAACGTCATTCTTGGAAGGTATCTTTACAACTTGAAGGCCAAGACTGGAAACATTACGACGTTTCTAAAACTGACTTTCAACACGCTGAAGAGTACGTAAGCTTTCTTTTTGAAGGAAAGTCTTACTTAATCGACGTATTAGGGCAAGATACTGAATACACAGTATTCGCACGTAACTCGTTCCGTACGATTAAAATCTTCAATGATGAAATGTTACTTCATGAATCTCTTAAAAAAGGCGGCGGTGCTGGTTCAAATGTTGAATTAAAAGCCGGCATGCCTGGTAAGATCATCGAGATCTTCGCTAAAGAAGGTGAAGTGGTTAAAGCGGGTAAACCTCTACTAATCATGGAAGCCATGAAGATGGAAAATGAAATGCGCGCATCAAGCGATGTTAAGATCAAGCAGATCTGCGTAAAACAAGGCGACTCTGTTGAAAACGGAGCTGTGCTGATTAAGTTCGAAAAACCTTCTTAGGTTTTTTTGAATTTCATTTTGAATCAAATAAAAAAACCCAGCCTTATAAGCTGGGTTTTTTTATGACCTTTGCAGATCTTTTTAAAATTTGATTTTGATAAAGTATCAAATTTTATTGCTAGCTTTAAATTATAAAGCTGAGAAATTTCCTAACCCGTCGATGTGATACGAGTAAGATTGTGTCTCTTTTTTCAAGATTGTTGAAACTGTCCAGTTAATGTTGATGATCATTCCTGCTAAAGGATTTTCTGATGTTCCTTTATTGTAAACTGACTCAACTTGGGCTTGAACATTGAATGTGTATAAGTAGGCTGTTGTAAATTCTTGGGGTTCAACCGATACGTAACCGATGTACTTACCTTGTCCCTTATAGCTGCCACCCGATAGATAAATAATTTTATAAACCAGCTTTGCAACGGTCACGCCGTATAAGTTTTTATAACTGATTTCATAGAATTTAGCTTTTGGATTACTCCAACCCTCTAGCTGTTGCCACGCTGTAATATTTTGTGGAACCGCTGTTGCTTTTTGTTGTTTGTAGTTTGCAACTGGCTTTCCTTTTTCAAGAACGTTCCAGATTTTTGTTCCTATATTAATGATTTTATCGACGATAATTTCAACTTTATTTAACTTACCAATAGCTTGATCTAAAGGATCTCCGCCTAGTTGATCGCCAAAATTAATGACGTCACCTGCGGCTTGTTCTTTTTGAAACTGCACATTTTCAAAATTGAATTTGCCGTGGTTTTTTTGTTCGTATTTTTCTGTGACATCTTGGACTTCCACATTCAGTGTAGTCAGTTGGTTAACCATGTCAGCCGTAAGATCGCGACTATCGAGTGATTGCGCGTTGGCTATGAAAGGCAAAGTTAAACTTGCGAGAACCATAATCGTTAAAAACTTCATACATTCCCCCTATGGATGTGGCTGCAACATATGAAGACTGTATATTTTAAGCAACAATTTTGGGCAGGTTTGTAAAGAAACCAGGTTCGTACAAAAGTTTGTCACCACTGGCATGCCCAATGCTTTTATAACTGGTTTTACGAGGGAATGTGGAACCAACAAAGCCTAACAGTAATTTGACAGCGCTTAGTTTGAAACTGACTCGATGGCTTTCTTTAATCATTTTTTTACTCTCTTTACTGGCTCTTGTTGGCTATGTTTTTGAGGTCCCGTTTTTAACAGGGGCCGTAGCGGGTTTTCCCGAAATGCGCCCGTCCACCGCCACGGGATTATTAGTTTTAGCTTTTAGCTTTTTTTTAACATCATTAAAAAACCGTTACCGTTTTTTAATTTCACTGAGTGCTTTGTTCTGTGTAGTTCTGGGAAGTTTTACCTTAGCGGGGCACTTTTTACCTTTTCCAGGCCTTCCCGCGTCTCCACAATCCGCTTTGAATTTCGTTCTCTTCGGTACAAGTCTTCTGATTTACACCTTTTTTACGCGCTTTATTCGCGTGGCTCAGATCTTAATTCTGCTTGCCGGAATCAATGCTGAAATTGCTTTAACGGGTTATATTTTTAATGCCACTGAGTTTTATGGATTTCCGTCCTATGATCGTAAAATCGGCATGGCAGTTCAAACGGCTGTCTGCTTTATTCTTTCAGCTGTGGCCCTAGTTTGTTCTCGCCCTGGAGTTGGAATGACTCAACTCCTATTTCGTGAAAAATCGCGTAGCGGAGCTATTGCGAGAAAACTATTCTTAACGATTATTTTTGGCCCCTTTGTTATCGGCGCCATTACCCACTTTGGATTATATTTAGGGCTTTACCGAGACCGTATTCATGATGCTTTATTTGTTTTGATTTTTATCACTTTGATTGTAAGAACCACGTGGCAATCAGCCAAACAATCTGAAATAGAAGAGTTACGCGCAGAAAAAGCCCTCGAAGAAAAACAACTTTTTGAATCATTTGTTGAAAACTCTCTGGATTTTGCAGCTATTACCGGAACCGATAATCTACCTAAGTATTTAAATCCAGCTGGACGTCATATGGTTGGTCTTTCTACCGATTACCCGATCGAAAACGCTTCAATCACTGATTTTTACATGCCTGAAGATCGCAGTTATGCAATTAATGTTATTAAACGTTCGGTGAATGAAAACGGCCGATGGCAAGGCGAAACCACTCTGCGCCACTGGAAAAGCAATAAACCTATACCCGTCTGGCATACGGCCTTTCTTATTCGCGATAAAACCAGCAAAAAAATTCTTGGCACAGGATCGATCACGCGTGACATGACCTACCGCAAGGCTTTAGAAGATGAATTACGTTTGTCTGAAGCTAAATCTTCGGGAATCATTTCGATTTCATCAGATGCCATCATTTCAATAGACCAAGATCAAAATATTATTTTATTCAACGAAGGCGCTGAAAAAATTTTTGGTTACAGCAAAAAAGAAATGATGGGGCAAAAGCTGGATCTTCTTATTCCCGAAAGATTTCACATCGGAGAACGTGGCTCCACCATTTACGGCCGCAGGAAAAATGGCGAAGAATTTCCGGCTGATGCCGCAATCTCGAAAATTGATGTTGGCGGAAGCCAAATTATGACTGTAACTTTGCGTGATATTACAGATCGCGTACGCATTGAAAAAGCCCAACTGTTTTTATCCGAAGTCAGTGCGGCTTTGGCCGAAGGACTTATTTTAGAAAGCACCTTACAACGCTTGGCCGAACTTGTTGTTAAAAATTTATCAGACTTCTGCATTTTAGAAATTGCCTGCGATAATGACGAAGAGTCGCTTCTTAAAATTGTCAGTAAAAAAGTTACTCAAGAAAACAAATGTGAAGACTGCATTAAGTTAGCAGAATTAGTAAAATCTTCTCCAAGTGCTTTTTCGCAGCTTATCTTAAAAAGTAGACACCCGTTCATGATAGAACAGATTCGCGAAGAACATCTGACATTACTTTCAAGTAGCGAAGTGCAGCTGCAAACTTTAAAACATTTACATTTTAATTCGCTTTTATCAGTACCCATGATGGCGCACAATAAATTTATCGGCACTCTCGTGTTAGTCTCGACATCGCCAGAACGGCAGTATCATGATAATGATCTGCGGCTAGCCGAAGAGTTGGCCTCGCGCGCTGCTCTTTCAATTGAGAACTCTCATCTTTATAACCAGGCTAAAAATGCCATCGCTACTCGCGAAGATATACTCGCTGTTGTTTCGCATGATTTAAAAAACCCTTTAACGGCGATTAAACTTATTGGTCAAACGTTGCAGCTATTAGAAGCGCCTGATAAAGCCACCTGCGACCGGCTCGCTGCTAAAATTGAAAGTTCCGCGCGGCAGATGCAGGTTCTTATTGGTGATCTGTTAGATTTTGCTAAAATTGAAAGTGGCACATTTGCAGTCGCACAAAAATCAGAACGTTTGTTGGATGCTGTTCGTGAAACCGTTGAATCTATGCAGGTACAGGCTGAAGCCAAACAGCAAAGTTTAATTAACAACCTTTCTAAAGATTTACCCCGCGTGAACATTGATCTTCCGCGCATCGCACAGGTTGTATCAAACCTTGTCGGTAATGCTCTTAAATTTACGCCGGCTGGAGGCCGCATCAGCATTTCTGCAAAACCACGCAAGTTTGATGTTTTAGTTTCAGTTTCAGATACAGGCACGGGAATTCCTGCAGAAAATTTAGCAAAAATTTTTGATCGTTTCTGGCAAGCTGAGGCCACAAAAAATAAAGGCAGTGGCCTTGGGCTCTCTATCGCCAAGGGTATCGTGCAAGCCCACGGCGGAAAAATCTGGGCTGAAAGTCAGGTGGGTGTAGGAACAACGATTCATTTTACTTTGCCCTTAGCAACCAAGGCTTCTATTGAAAGTGATAACGCTATGTCTAAATCATCACCCTCTGAACCCTTAGACCTTTCACAACCGGTTCTTAAAGGTGCAAAAATCTTAGTTGTTGATGATTCGCCAGATAATTTATTTTTAATAAAACATTTATTAGAAAGTATGGGCGCTGAAGTAACTGTCGCTGAAAGTGTTAAATCAGCTCTATCAAATATTAAATTTTCTATGCCGCATATTTTATTTACTGATATCGAAATGCCTGAAGAGACGGGTTATGACTTACTTTCACAGTTACGTCATTCAACAGATGTGAAAAACAAAACTCTTCCGGTGATTGCGCTGACAGCCCATAGCCATGATCAAGAAATGAGCCGTATAAAAAAAGCGGGCTTTGATTTTTATTTATCAAAGCCCATCAACATAGAAAAAATGATTTCTGCGATATTACAATTTGCGAAGCACTAGTACGTTACGTAATAAGTTAGATCTTGCTTAATAACTCTTGTTTTTTAGCGTCGTACTCAGCTTGTGATAAAGCGCCTGATTGATACAATCTGTGTAAATCTTCAATCGCTTTAGAAACATCTGCCGACTGTGCAGAAATAGAAGATGATGAAACCGAGCCTGCCGCATTTGATACAGTCGTTGCGTCACCAGAAAGTCTGTTAAATAAAACTTTCATTTCTGATTTCCAAACTTGAAAGTAATTTAAATCTGGTGGTTCTTGGTTGATGACAACACTTTCAGCGATCATATCGTGAAGTGTTTGGCGTTTCGCCGTAAATAGATTCATCAGATAACCAATACATAAAACTAAACCCGATAAAATGCTGCAGAAATATCTGATATAGGCTTGTTTTAACGTTAAACGATCGCCCGACTCAGAAAGAACAACCATGCCCATCATGGCTTTACCTGGAGTTCCTTTTAAGGCTGAGGCTTCAAATACCGGTTTATAAACTAAACCTAAAATAATTCCGCCGACGTAAGGAAGTAACATTCCTAAAATCCATGCTGGAATCAGCATAATTAAACCATCTAGAAACGAAGCAACAAATCTTCTCCAAAAACCTGAATATACCATCTAAGACCCCTTAGTTTTCAAAACTTTCTGATAATGTTTTTTTCTTTTCGAAAAATCCTACAACAACAATAGAAATTTCATACATCACCCACAAAGGTACCATAAGTAAAATCATACTTAATGCATCCGGTGGAGCTACAACTGCTGACACGGCCGTAATACCTACAACAGCGTATTTCTTTTTTTCTTTTAAGAATCTTTGTGACACTAAACCCATCATGCCTAAGAAAGTAATCACTACCGGCATTTCAAAAGTTAGCCCGAAAACTACTGCCGTCTGAGTAAAAAACCCTAAATAATGATCGATAGTAATCATTGGTTTGTCGATATCGCCACCAAAGGTCATTAAAAATTTAAACGCCATCGGAAGAACTACGAAGTAACTAAAAAGTACGCCTAAGATAAATTGAAGTGTTCCAAAAAAAATAAAACCGGTCGCCATTTTCTTTTCGTTACGATAAAGCGCCGGCGAAATAAATTTCCAAAGTTGATATAACCAGAAAGGGGCTGAAACAACCAAGCCCGCCACAAACGCGATTTTGATGTGCGCCATGAATTTATCAATTGGGCCCGTAAAAACTAAACCGCCATTTGGTAAGTATGGCTGAATCGGTTTACGGATAATATCAAAAAGCTTTTCGCTAAAACCCCAGCACAAACACATTCCAAAAAAGATCGCAAACGCAGCACGCGTTAAACGAAAGCGTAGCTCGCCGATATGTTCGATCAACGACATGTTTTTTTCATCATCTTGATTAGGATTTTGATTCATCTGATTTTTCTGCAGCCACTTCGTCTAAATTTTTAACCGGTGCAGATTGCGTCGGTTGCTGGCCTTGAGCCTGTTGTGGCGGCGGTTGTGTTTTGAGTAAATCAGATGGCTTGAATTCCGCTTCACGTTTTAATTCATCGAACACACCTGAAGTGCTACGACGAAGATCATTAAACATGCGGCCAATATTGCGCATTACTTCCGGTAATTTTTCCGGTGGAATCACAATGATAAGGATTATTCCAAGAATAACCAAATGACTAAAACTCATGTATTAAGTTTTAGCTTAGGCTTTGTTAACTTTCAATTGTTCTTTTGGCAGGGTCACAATACCCATTTGATTGAGTTTTTCACGGGCGACTTCAGATCCAGTTTTCAAATACTTGTCATATAGCCTTAAAACGTTCTGGTCGGCTTGCACCGCAGATTTTTCGCTCATATAGCTTAGCACTTCAACAAACTCTAAAAAACGCTTAGAAAAGGTTTTATACACTTCGCTTAAGTGATCTTCTTTAGTCCAGCTTGCTAAGTTAAAATAAGCCGCCGAACCCATTTCAGAATAGTAATCAATATCAACTAACTTCTTTTGCAACGAATCACCAAAAAAGCCCGCCGTGTATAATGACCGGTCGGCTAAACTTTTCATGATTTCTTTTTTACGTGTGTTTTCAGAATTCATGGCCACTAAATACATTTCAGCCAAGGTTTTTGGCGGATTTTCTGTCTGATCGTTATGTGTACTTTGTGGGGTAAATAAATTGCGTGAATCAAGATAGTGTTTAAGCATATGAACAAGATACGTTTCCAAATACGGAAACGACTTTACTTTTCTTTGCTCTAAAGCTTCCTTTAGCGCTTCGGAAAAATGCTGTTCAGGCGAAATAAATAAAAATCCCATCTTGATATGCTTATCGGCCTTGATCTAGTCGTGCTTAACCTGAAAATGGCGCCCAGCTGCAATTCCCGGCTAAAGTCTGGTTAAAATAGACTTAAACCTGTTTCAAAATAATCCGATAAGGACATATGCTGAATTACGGGCCGCTAAAATCTTTATTCCTCTCAGATGACATGAGCGAAATCATGGTGAATTCGTGGGATCATATTTTCGTTGAACATAAAGGTTGTCTCGTAAGAACCGCTGCGCGCTTTATGGATGCGCGTGAATTTCAAGATTTAGTTTTTGCCATTTTATTAAATGACAAACATGACTACAGTAAAACTTATTCTTTCGACGGAATTTTACCTGAGGGTCATCGTTACAACATCACCTTGCCGCCGTTAAGCCCGAGAGGGCCAACTTTAACGATTAGAAAATTTTTAGAAAAGAATTTTTCTTTAGATCAAATGATTGCTTCTGAATTTATGTCTGATAAAACAGCGCGCTTTTTAAAGCTGGCCGTTGAAGCTCGTTTAAATATCGTGGTGTCTGGCGGTACAGGTACGGGTAAAACTTCATTCTTAAATACTTTAGCCAGCCTTATTCCCGAAGATCAGCGTGTGGTTTCGGTTGAAGATACGCAAGAGCTTCGCCCAACACATGTGAATTGGATTTATTTAAAAACCGTTAAAGGCGAAAAAGGTACCGTAACTGCGCGCGATTGTGTATTCAATGCCCTTCGCATGCGCCCTGACCGTATTATTGTTGGCGAATGCCGTGGTTCAGAAGCATTTGATATGTTGCAAGCCATGAACACAGGTCATGAAGGCTCAATGACTTCAATTCACTCGAATTCTGCGAATGATTGCTTGGCACGTTTAGAAACTTTAATTAACGTCGCCAACCCTGATATGCCGCTTAAAATGGTGCGCACACAAATTTCTGAAGCAGTTGATTTAATTGTTCAGTTAAAACGTTTGCCAGATGGGCGCCGTCAAATTTCAGAAATTATCGAGCTTACCGGAATGGAAATCGATATCATTACCCGATCACCGATCTTTACCCGCAACAAAACCGGAAAGCTCGATGTAACAGGTTATGTTCCGGATGTGATTCAAAGAATTAACTATTCGGCGAAAAAGATTTCGCCGCAGTTTTTTGATCCCAACACCCAGCTTAAAAAATCAAGTTAGGCTGTCTTTTTTCCTACAATACTTGTGATATGTGGTTGGCTGAATAGTCTTTCGGCCACACGCTTAACATCTTCTGATGTAATGCTGTTGTAAACTTTGTCGATATGCAGTGATTCGTTAAAATCATTTCCATAAAAATCATCAAAAGCAATCGTGTTACAGAGAGCTGATTTTCTTTGTAAGCCAATGTCGTTTTGACCGATTAAATATCTTTTTGCACGATCAAGTTCACCTTGTGGCACAAGCGTGCTTCTGATTTTTTCAAATTCTGCATGAAACATTTTAATCGCTTTATCAACTTTATCCGGTGAACAGGCGATGTAGCCTCCGAAATAACCGCACTCTAAACTTTCCATGCGAATCGGAGAAACTGAATACGCTAATGAATTTTTATCACGAAGCTCTACGAATAAACGGCCGCCTTGGCCGGCCATGATTGCCTGAATCACATGAAGCGCATAACGATCGCGATCTGTGATATCAATGCCCTGCCAACCCACGATCACGTGTGATTGTTCTTTGTTTTTTTCAGTAAAATATTTTTCGTTTTTTACGATTGGTTTGTAGTCTACTTTTTTAAGTAAACGTGGCGAGCGGCTAAATTGTTTTTCTAAACGCTCAATGCTATCCATCCATGTTTTTTTATCAAAATCACCGACAACCACAGCGAGCATATTTTTTGATGATTTAACTGTATTTAAATAATTAATTAAATCTGGTGCTGTAATATTGTTTGTCGTTTCAATCGTGCCTAATTGATCAAAAGACACCGGGTGATTGGGAAACATGTTTTTAACAAACTGTTTACCGCATAAATACGACGGCTGGTCTTCTTTGGCGTGAATTTGGCGCTGCATAGCTTGGCGCTCACGATCAATAATGCCCGGAACAAAATCAGGCTCTAAGAATAGTTCTTCCATAAGGCCAACGATTTTGCCTTCGAAAGGTTTCATATAATCTAATGAAAAGCCCACGGTGTTTTTACCACTAAACGGAGAAAGGCCCGCGGCTGATTCTTCGATCATTTGTAAGATCTGATTTTCAGATCTTTTCTTTGTGCCGCCCAGCCAAGAACGGCCCAAAAGTTCAGACAAGCCCATTTTATCAGGCGATTCGATACGAGCGCCACCACCTAAAAGTAAACGTGCCGAGACTGTTGGAATTTCTTGTGATTTTTCAAAAATCACACGCGTTCCATGGCTGGTTGTCATCACTTCGATAGCTGATTTGTCGGTTTTTTTAATGTCTTTAAAAACAATTTTTGGAATTTTAGCCGGTTTATTTTTTGTTTTCGGGCGTTTTTCTTTTTTCTGCGACTCGATCAAGTTTAACCAGCATTTGTGTGAATCTTTAAGTAGCTTTTCAAATTCTTTTTCTGGTTGTGGTCCTAATACAGAATAGCTGGCTACTTTAGGGTCTAAATATTTTTTAGCTACTCGCATCACATCTTTAGGTGTGATTTTTTGAATCGTTTTTAAATATTTTTCATGGGCCAAACTATCATTCATATAAAATTGCGACGAGCCAATTTTGCTCGCGATGCCATCGACTGTTTCAATTGAATAAAACTGTTCTGAAGAAATGTTGATAATTGATTTGCGAATTTCTTCCCAAGAAACTTCTTCGTTCTTAATTTTTTCAATCTCGTGATAAATACCTTCAAAGGCGATCTTTGGATCTTGTTCTAAAACTTTAAAACTTAATGCCAATAGGCCTGGATCTTGCGGTGTGTAGCTGTAACTTGAAACACTACTTACTAAACTTGATTGCAGGCGTAACTTAGAAAATAGACGGCTTGTTTCACCTTGGCCTAAGACCATAGCCATCACATCAAGCGCTGCCACGTCTTTGTGTTTAATCGACGGCGCTGGAAAAGCTAAGTTAAAATTACTTTCTTTTAAATCTTTGTGTTTAACTTTGTAAGTTACTTTTTTAGCTTTCGGCTCAACAACACGCTTAATTTTTTTAAGTTTATACGGCTGAAATGAAGAAAAATATTTTTCAACATTTTCGCGCATTGCTTTTTCTTCAAAGTCGCCGGAAATAATTAAACACATGTTCGACGGAACATATCTTGATTGATAAAAGCTTTTTAATTTTTTAACAGGCCAAGATCTGACGTTTTTTTCATAACCAATGACCGGAATGCCGTAAGCATGTTTTTTAAAAATCGAGCTAAATAACAATTGCGACGACTGGCGGCCCGGAGAATCTTGGCCCATTTTAATTTCTTCACAAACAACTTCACGTTCGCTGTGAGTTTCGTCAGGATCAAAAGTCGGATGCCCCATCATTTGTGACACTACATCTAGGGCCACATCTTGGAATGTTTTTGAAATCGTGACATAAAATACTGTTTGATCAAACGACGTATAGGCGTTTAATTCGCCGCCAGAGGCCTCAACCAAGGACGCGATTTCACCTACTTTAAACTTCTGTGTACCTTTAAAAACCAAGTGTTCGATAAAATGAGAGATGCCCTCTTCACCTTTTTTCTCGTCGGCGCTTCCGGTTTTAACCCACATCTGCACGCTGACCACAGGAGATTTATGGCTTGGAATAAGGATCACTTTAAGCTTGTTTTTAAGTTGAAATTTAATCTGTTTCATCTATAACTTTCCTTTATGTCTGCGTCTGAACAATTTGGAATCTACATTCATATCCCATACTGCATTCAGCGCTGCTCGTATTGCGACTTCGCTACCTACGTACAATCCGAAATTTTAAATCCCGAAAGATACGTAGCTTTAGTCAAAGAAGAAATCCCTTTACGAAAACACTATTTTGGTTTTTCGCCAGACACCGAAAAAAAATTAAATACAGTGTACTTCGGAGGCGGTACTCCGAGTTTAATTTCTTCTGATTTAATTGTAGGCCTGATTTCTGAACTCAACAAGCATGGCTTAACAACTGGTCCTGATGCAGAAATCACCATTGAAATAAACCCTGCGACAATTGACGAACGTAAAATAGAACATTATTTATCGGCTGGGGTTAATCGTTTTAGCGTGGGCGCACAAACCTTTCATGATCGTCTATTGAAAATGGTTAAGCGTGAACATAATGCTAAGCAAACACTTCAGACTTTAGACCTGCTGAAGCGCTACAAATTAAACTTTTCATTCGATTTGCTTTTTGCGTTACCCACACAAACTGTTGAAGAGCTTAAATCCGATGTGGAAATGGCTGTGGAAATTGGCTCGTCCCATATTTCACCTTATTGCCTGACTGTTCCAGAATCGCACCCGTTGTCAAAAAATCGTCCGCTTGAAGATGAACAAGTTGAGATGTTTGATATCATTCATCAACACTTGACCGCAAAAAACTTTAATCGCTACGAAATTTCGAATTACAGTTTGCCGGGCAAAGAATCGCGCCATAACCGCTTGTACTGGGACGATCACGCCTATTGGGGTTTGGGACTAAGTGCCCACTCTTATTCAAAAACATCTGAATGGGGTCACCGTTTTTGGAACCCGAACAATATTGATGTTTACGAAAAACAAATTCGCAGTGAATTATCTGTGCTGCCTGATAATCAAATTGAACGCCTTGAAAAACATCAAGCGCTTACCGACTTTTGTCATACCTCACTGCGCGTTGCAGAAGGGCTTTCTTTGGCTCGTTTAGAGACTAAATTCGACGCGCAGGCGAGCGCTAAAGCTCTAGAAATCGCGCAGCCGATGCTTCAACATGGGCTAATTGCACTAGAAAATAATCATTTAAAGCTCACGCACAAAGGTGTGCTTATTAGTAATCAAATTTTTGAAAAATTCACGTTTTTAGCCAGCGATATTTCAGAGTAAAAAATCTGACCCTTTCGCATTGACATTTTCTATATAAAACTCACACTTTAAGGGTTAATATTTTGAATATGCGAGGACCCTATGGCAGATGAAAAAAACAATACTCAAAACGGCGCGGAAGCCAGCGCTGAAGGTAACGCGACTGTTACTCCAATCAAAAGTGATTTAGAGCAAGCTCAAGAAGAGACTGCTAAATGGAAAAACGAATATTTATATTTACGTGCTGAATTTGATAATTACAAAAAGCACGCCATTAAAGAAAGATCTGATCTTTTAAAATTCGGCATCGAACGTATCGGCCGCGATATTTTAGAAGTAATGGATAATTTTGAACGCGCTTTACAAACAAAAGTTTCAGCAGAAACTGTGCAGACGTTTAAAAGTGGCGTTGAAATGACGGCGAAAGAATTAAAAGAAACTTTAAACAAACACGGCATTTCTGAAGTGCCGAGTGAAAATCAGCCTTTTAATCCACAATTTCACGAAGCGATCAGCGCTGAACCAACAACGCAAGTGCCTGAAGGGCACATTACAAAAGTTTTCAAAAAACCTTATAAACTTCACGACAAAGTGATCCGTATGGGTCAAGTTGTCGTAGCAACAGCCCCTAAAGCGTAACTATGAGCAAAAAAGATTTTTATCAAACACTGGGTGTTACCAAATCCTCTTCTCCTGAAGAGATTAAGAAAGCTTATCGCAAATTAGCGATGCAATATCATCCGGATAAAAATCAGGGCAACAAAAAAGCTGAAGAAAAGTTCAAAGAAATTTCTGAAGCCTATGAAGTTTTAAGCGACGCTGAAAAGAAAAAAAATTATGATATGTTTGGCCACGCTGGCGTGAATGGTAACCCCTTCGGCGCAGGTGGAGGAGCACAGGGTGGAAATCCTTTTGGCCGTGGTGGTGGAAACCCCTTTGGTGGCGGTTTTGGCCAAGCTGATATTAACGATCTCTTCGGCGATATCTTCGGCGAAGCTTTTGGTGGCGGAGGCGCGCGTACACGTTCGTCATCTTCATCTTCACAAAGAGGCTCTTCTCGTAAAGGGGCCGATCTTCGTTACACTTTATCAATTACTTTTGAAGAAGCCGCGAGCGGCACAGAAAAAGTCATTAGCTTTGTTCGCCAAGTCGGCACTAAAGAAGAAGCCGCTAAACTTTCTGTAACGGTTCCTGCGGGCGTTAAAGAAGGTCAGCGTTTAAAATTATCAGAAGAAGGCGACAAGCCGTCTTCTGGCTCGGCCGGCGATCTTTACGTAATCATCAGTCTTCAAGAGCATTTATTATTCAAACGCGAAGAAGCTGATGTGATGTTGGATCTTCCGGTGAAATACACAGAAGCCATTTTAGGAACTGAAATTGAAATTCCGACTTTAACAGGCAAAGCCCAAATTAAAATTCCAGCGGGAATCTATTCAGGCCAAGTTTTGCGTTTAAAAGGCAAAGGCTTTCCGCGTATCGGTGGTATCGGTAATGGCGACATGTTGGTTCGTCTTTTAGTCGATACTCCGCAAAAAACAAACAGCCGCCAAAAAGAACTTCTTGAGGAGCTTAACCGCTACGCTGAAGAAACGCCGCTGGTAAAAACTTATAAAGAAAAATTAGAAAATCTATTGAGGTCTCGTAAATAATGAAAAAAATAATCGCAACGTTAGCCGCACTAGCTGTATTTCATGGTTGCACAAGCACCCCTTCAATTCAGACTTACCACAAAACTATTCCTTCGAAAAAAAATGAATACGCAGCTATTGAAAAAGAAAACACTCAATCGGCTCCTTCCACAATTTACAGCCCGTTTCCAGCCGCTGTAGCCGCAACACCGCAAACAGCGATCGTTTCAGCGCCACAACCAGTTGTTGTGGTTCCAGAGGTTAAAAACTTTGATTTTAATGAAGAGAAAAAAGAAAAACCACGCTCTTCTGTGAGTTACGATTCTGATGCACAAAAAATCGGTGTGATTCTTCCGATCACAGGAAAAAATGCAAGCCTTGGTCAGCGCGCCTTAAACGCCATTCGTTTAGGTCTTGGCCTTGACGATAAAAGCAATTTTCAATTGGCCATTTACGATAGCCAAAGTAATCCAGACCTAGCTTCTCAGGGTGTAGAAAAACTTTTACGCGACGATCATGTGGTGGCGATCTTGGGCGGTTTAAGCTCTAAAGAAGCTCAAAACATTTCTGCTAAAGCTGAATTCTTTCAGGTTCCGTTTTTTTCGTTTTCACAAAAATCAGGCTTAACAACAGAGGCTGAATACACTTTTAGAAATTCTGTAACCCCTGAAATGCAAGTGGCCAGACTTTTACAGCATGCTTTTAAAAATTTAAATGCCAAACGCTTTGCCATTCTTTACCCGAACGATGCGTACGGAACTGAGTTTGCCAATAAATATTGGGATTTAGTTTTAGCTGGTGGCGGTGAAGTTGTTGCCGCTCAAGCCTATGACCCTAAAGACACTAATTTAGATATTTATGTCAAAAAACTTGTAGGCACTTACTACGTTGACGCCCGCTCAGAAGAGTATCAAGCGCGCCAAAAAGAAATCGCCGATAAAAAGAAAAAACAAAAAGAGTTAGAGCCTAATAAAAAGAAAAACACGCGCGAACACGAAACACAAGAAAACATCTTGCCTCCGATTGTAGATTTCGATGTGTTGTTTGTTCCTGATAGCGGAAAAGCTTTAGGTCAAATCATGGCATTTATGAAAAATAACGACGTGACACAAATGACCTACCTGGGAACAAATCTTTGGAACACGCCAGATTTATACCGCCGCGTAGGAAATAACACGAGTAACGTGTTTTTTGTCGATGCCAACCTGTCTGTTGATGACCAAAAGAAATCGGATTTTCACAGCAAATATGTGACTAAATACGAAGAAGAGCCAACGATTGTTGAAGCGCAAATTTATGAAGCTGCTAAAATCCTTAAAGACGCCATTGGCAGCAGCTCTATCAGCCGCAGCTCGTTAGCTTACCAGTTAGGTATTTTAGGCCGTAAACAGGGCGCCTACAGCGAAATACGCATGAATAACAACCACGAGATCGAACGCCCGCTACATATCTTCAGCCTTACTGAAGGCGCTATTCAAAAAACCGAGTAAATTTGTTTTGATCTGCCCACGGCAGACCCTTCTCTTAACAATTCGGCCTTGCTTTTATAAAACAAGGTCGACTTTAGTCCAAATTAGCTACGATTTAAGAACATTCTGCGACTTTTTTCACCGACCGCTAACCGCTTTTTCCCCCACTTGCATCCAATGTCCAAGAGCTAGCAGATAGTCTAGTTGGGAGGGTTTCGATGAAAAAGGATTTTTTATCAGAACAAACGGTTCAAGTGTGCAGAACAAAACTTTTAACTTTTAAAAGTAATATTCTGAATCAAATGAAAACTATGGCTGCGGATTTTAATCTAGTCGATAAATCCCGCGGAGACGAAAGCGATCTGTCGGCGGCTCATCAAGAAGAGCATAATTTTTTAATCGCCCAAACAAGAATGAAGACCCAATTATTAGAAATCGAAATGGCTCTAGGCCGCATCGAAAGCGGAAACTACGGGATCTGCGAAGAAACCGATGAGCTGATCGAGACTGAGCGTTTACTAGCCATTCCTTGGACACGCCTGAGCATTGAAGGGGCAGAAATCCGCGAGTCGCAAACAAAAAAAGCAGGCAAAGGTTATCTTGCTTTTTGATTCTACAAATTACAGATTTCGCGTAAGAATCTGAACAGCTTTTTACGCGGTGTTTTTTGATGACAGAAATCCCTCTTTAAGTGAATTATCGCGCCAGATTCGGATGTGTTTCAACATTTCAACTGGCGAATGTCAGTGAGGGGGATTTGGTGAAAAAAACCGACAACGTAGAAGTTTTAAATATGTCGCCAGAACTGACTATCATCAGAGATTCATTACTATTGCAGAAAAGCGAAATCTTAAATCGTGATAACGAGTTTAAGTTAGCGCAATTAGATGTTTCAAAACTTTCTGATGAAGGCGATCAAACAGCTCAAGAACAACAAAATAATATTTCAATTCAACTTCATGAACGTGAGAGAAAATCTCTGGTTCTTATTGAAAAAACTCTTTCAAAATTTGCGAATGGCACCTACGGTGAATGCGAATCTTGCGGAGAGGAAATCTCTATCAAGCGTCTTCAAGCTAGACCTTTGACTCCTTTCTGCATCAACTGCATGGAAGAGCACGAAGAGCATTCGCAAAATTCAGGACTATTCCAATAAGCGGTCGTTTAATTCCAGCCTAAAGTATCTATGAAAACTCAAGGTTTTCTCACGGAATGAGACCCGCTGACATGGATGTCAGTCTTGTTTTTAACAAATTTTTAAAATCCAGACTTAAAATCATTCAAGCTGATTCATTTTGCTCCGATGAGTTTCTTAAGAAACAGGAGCCGACATGACTTTTGATAATCAACCAGTTGAAGTACCACAAACTCTACCGATGTTACCAGTAAGAGATATCGTTGTATTCCCTTACATGATCATCCCATTATTCGTGGGTCGCGAATCATCGATCAGATCAGTAGAAGATGCTTTAGCTAAGAATCGCCTTATCTTTTTAGCTTCGCAAAAAGATATCGCTGAAGAAAACCCTACACCAGACACAATTTACAAAGTTGGTACTGTAGCGAAAATTATGCGCATGAGAAAACTTTCTGATGGCCGCGTAAAAATCCTTATCCAAGGTGAAGCGAAAGCACAAATCACTTCATTTACTAAAACAACTGGTAGTTATGAAGTGGCTATTGAAAAAATCGAAGATAAAAATACGGCAACTACTCCTGCAGAAATTGAAGCTTTAGTTCGCACGGCAAAAGAGTCGATCGAAAAAATCATCGCTCTTGGTAAAGCTTTATCTCCTGATATCTTATTAGTATTAGATGATGTTACTGATCCAGGTCGCATCGCTGACTTAATCGCATCTAACTTAGGTGTGAAAGTACAAGAAGCTCAAAAAGTTTTAGAAACAACTGACGCTAAAGAACGCCTCTCCCTAGTGTGCCAAATTTTAGCTTCTGAGTTAGAAGTATTACAAGCTCAGGCTAAATTACGTGGCAACTCTCGCGAAGACCAACACAAAAATCAACGCGAAAATTTCTTACGCGATCAAATGAAAGCTATCAAATCTGAGTTAGGTGAAGGCGCCGCTCAAGATTCTAAATCTGAAGAGATGGAAGAATTACGTAATAAATTAATGAATGCTGGTATGCCTGAAACAGTTCAAGCTGAAGCATTAAAACAATTAAACCGTTTAGAGCGTATGCATCCAGATGCTTCTGAAGCAACTATGGTTCGTACTTACCTAGACTGGATGGTTGATCTTCCTTGGAATAAATCTACTGAAGATATCCATGATCTAGCTCATGCAAAAGCAGTTCTAGACGACGATCACTATGAATTACAAAAAGCTAAAGACCGCGTAATGGAATTTTTAGCTGTAAGAAAATTAAAAACGACAATGAAGGGTCCTATCTTGTGTTTTTCTGGTCCTCCGGGCGTAGGTAAAACATCTTTAGGTCGCTCAATTGCAAAAGCAATGGGTCGTGAATACTTCCGTATCGCACTTGGCGGCGTAAAAGACGAAGCTGAGATCCGTGGTCACAGAAGAACATACGTTGGAGCTATGCCAGGTAAAATCGTGCAAGCTTTACGTCAATGTAAAACTAAAAATCCGGTTATCGTGTTAGATGAGATCGACAAAATGGCTTCTGATTTCAGAGGTGACCCAGCTTCTGCAATGTTAGAGGTGTTAGATCCAGAACAAAACACAACTTTCCGTGATAACTATTTAAATGTAGATTTCGATTTATCGAAAGTTCTATTCATCGCGACAGCTAACGTGGTTGAAAATATTCCACCAGCTTTACGTGACCGTATGGAAATGATCTACATCCCTGGTTACACAGAGAATGATAAATTATTTATTACTAAAAAACATTTAATTAACAGACAGATGGAAGCCAACGGTATCACATCAGACAATATTAAATTCACTGATGAAGGTATTAAGTTCTTAATCGCAGGTTATACACGCGAAGCGGGCTTACGTAACTTAGAGAGAGAAGTTGGTTCTGTTTGCCGTAAGGTAGCTAAAAAAGTTGTTATGAACGAATCCAATTTCGTAGAAGTAACAGCGCAAACTGTGCCTGAGTTATTAGGTCCTCCACGTTTCTTACGTGATGACAAAATGCTTGAGCCACAAGTTGGTGTAGTTCAAGGTTTAGCTTGGACTCAAGCCGGCGGTGAAGTTCTTCTTATCGAAGCACTTAAAATGAAAGGTAAAGGATCTATGATGCTTACCGGTCAATTAGGTGATGTGATGAAAGAATCGGCTCACGCGGCAATGTCTTATGCTCGTGCTCACATGGACGAGTTAGGTATCGAACAAGAGATGTTTGAAAAATTTGATGTTCACGTTCACTTACCAGCAGGCGCTATCCCTAAAGATGGTCCTTCAGCAGGTATCACGTTAACAACAGCTTTAGTTTCTTTATTAACTGGTACGCCAGTAAGAAACGACATCGCAATGACTGGCGAAGTGACTTTACAAGGTCGCGTATTACCAGTAGGCGGTATCCGTGAGAAGTGCTTAGCGGCTCTTAACTTAGGAATCACCAACGTGATCATCCCTATGGCTAACGGAAAAGATTTAGAAGACATCCCACAAGTTTTCAAAGACAAGATGAATTTCATCTTAGCAGAAAACTTAGACGAAGTTTTCGCTGTAGCTTTCGAAAAATCTGATCGCTTCACGAAAAACAAGCCAAGCGCTAAAAAAGATCCAAAAAAAGGATCGACGAAGTCAGCTGCAGCTTAGTTCGTAATTAAAAATTAAGTTAACAAAAAGCCTGGATAGAAATATCCGGGCTTTTTTATTAGTTAATATTGTTTATTTAAGTAAACGCCGACTAACTAATTTTTACATTTAGAGTGTGCGCTCGGTTCCACAATAAAACCGCTTCTCATTTCGATTTCATTTAGTAGTTACTGCGTTTTCAATTACATTTTTTTTTCGTGCCTCTATTTTAAATTTCCACAGCATCATTTATAGACAGCCATCTATGCGATCACTGTCTGTACTTTTACTTTTTATTTCTCAATTTGCCTTCGCCCAATCTGAATATTCTTTTAAACAAAGATATGTTGGTGAATTTCAATTTATTCAAGAAGACCAATTCAAAACTGTAAACAACCTTTCACCCTACCAGCGCAAATCTTTCGACATGAAAGCGATTGAAGCTGAATACGAAATCCAACTTAATCCTAATAATAAGTTTGAATTTGAAGTTGAATACGAACACGGCGGTGTGGGTTCTGCGGTTGAGTTCGACAACTTTGAAGAGTTCGGTGAATTTGAAACTGAAGTTGAAAAAGGTGGTGAGGTTGTTGTCTCTGAAGCCTTCTTACTTAAAAAGATTACACCAAGAACAGAACTTTACATCGGCAAATCCCCGGTTGCGATTACTTTAAATAACGCAATCAACTCTCCCCTGTTATATAGTTCAAATGCACCTTCACAACTAGAAGCCCGCATTTTACCCCAAGAGTGGAATGAGATGGGTGTGCAATCACGCACGCGTTTAGGTGATTTCAGCATCTACGCTGGTATCGTGAGCGGATTAAATTCTGAATTTTTTCGTAAATACAATTGGATCGGTGGCGGTTACCAAAAACAATTCGAAAATATTAACGCCGATAATTTAGCTTACACAGTAGGTTTAGAGTTTGGCGATGTGGTTTATGGCCGCGGCATCAGCGTTCACTATTACACAGGCGATACACAAAACAATCGTTATAAATTAGATAAGTTAATCGTTCCTGCCACAGTCAATGTATACACAGCTCTTTTGCAATGGAAGTTCTTTGACCGTTTAGGAATTATGACTGAACACGTAAAGGGCTCTTTGCAAAATTCTGAAGAAGTCGCTTTAGCCAACGCGACCTTAAGTGGAGCAGCAAAGCCAAAAAGCTTTGCGGCTCTTGGTTCTAAAGCTGACTTACAAATGTATCAGTTAAATTTTGATGTGACTGAATCTGTAAATGTTTTTAGCCAATACGAACACGTAAATACTTTTGCGGCCACTGAAGGAACAATCACAAAAGATCCAAGATATGAAGTGATTCATAACGGCTACGGTCTATCGTACAAGATGGACGAAATCACTCATATCAAAATGCATTATTATAAAGAAAAAACAAAATTAGACGGTCTTCCTGAAACTAAGCACTTTGTTCTTAGCTTCAATATGGATACCGGCGAATTCTAAAAGGAGAATCTGATGAAATTAGTAAACTTCGTGGTTGCCACGTTAATTTTTGGATCGGTTGCAGTAGCCGGCCCACTTGAAAAAGCAGTGATCGATAACGTTTCTAAAAATGTTATCTTGCAAACTTACGCCGACTTAGCAGCTAGATCGACTGATATGTTAGTTGCGGTAAAAAATCTTGAAGCAGCCCGCACGCAAGAAAACTTAGTTAAAGCGCAACAATCTTGGATTGCTGCACGTATTCCATGGGAAGCTTCTGAGTCTTTCTTATACGGCCCAGTTGATTCTTTAGGTATTGATCCAATGATCGACACTTGGCCATTAAGCCGTATCGATTTAGATTCAGTTTTAAACTCTGGTCAACAAATCACAACTGAATACGTAAGACCACTAGGTGTTAACCTTCAAGGTTTCCACACTTTAGAGTATCTTTTATTCGGTAACGGTATTGATTCAAACACAAAAGACATCGCAAGCTTTACGCAACAGCAATTCGACTACTTAATCGCTACAGCGACTTTGCAAGCTGAATATACTCACAAATTACACTACGCTTGGACTACTCAAGCTGATCCAGATGACGCTTCTATGCCTGGTTACATCGACGTTATTTCTAAACCAGGTTTAGACAACCCGATCTACTCTTCTGAGCAAGCTGTTATGTTTGAATACGTTAACGGTATCTTAGGTATCTTAGACGAAGTTGCTAACGGTAAATTATCTGATCCATTAGGTGGCGATATCGCTCATGCGAACGTTGAATTAGTTGAATCACCATACTCTTGGAATTCATTAGCGGATTTCGAAAATAACATCCGTAGCGTTTACAACATCTACACTGGCACTTACGGCACTCACAAAGGCGCTGGTCTTAAAGATGTTATCGCACAAACTAACCCTGAGTTAGCTAACCGTGTAGAGCAAAGAATTCTTCAAGCGATGCAAAAAATTAACAACATCGGTGGCGCTAATAACATGCCATACAACAAAGCCATCCTTAACGAACAAGGCCGCGCTCTAGCAACTGAAGCTATCAACGACCTTAACGGGCTTTTCCAATTAGTGGAAAGCGAAGTATTACCTCTATTCCAATAGGACTAGGACTATGACTATGAAGATTTCTTTATTACTCGCATTTATTTTCTTAAGTATTAACTCTCAAGCTGAAATTATTTTTGATGATAGTTACGTGTTACAAAGAAATCTTGGCGGCGAAGGTAGCTTCGTCGCTAACTTCGGCTCAGTAGTTTCTTTCAAACAACCGGTGACAACAATGTCACCGGAGTTACAAGAAAAACATATTACTGGTGACGGGTTATTTGAAAAAAACTTTTCTGATGACCCTAGCCGTTCAGATTATGGCTTAGGCCCAGCCTACAACAATATTAGCTGCGCTAGCTGCCATATCCGCGATGGCCGCGGCTCTTTACCTGTTGTGAACAATAACACTTGGACAAAATTAGGCCAAAACGAAGCGCTTTTTTTAAGAATCAGTATCGAACCTAAAGTAAATGCGTATGTAGCAAATGCATTACACGGAGAACCTCTTCCTGTTCCCGGCTACTCAACTCAGTTATTCCATTTAGGAAGTTATCATTTACGTAAAAATGCACCTAACGTCGGACAAGCTGAAGTTTGGATGAAATATGAATATTCAAATTTTACTTACCCCGACGGACAAGTGGTAAAACTTAAAAAACCTGTTTTTGAAATTAGAAATCCTTACGATCTATCAACAGATGAATCGGGCCAAGCAACAAGTCGTATTTATCAAAGCGACGTTCGTATGGGGCCTCGCATGACTCCTCCGATGATCGGCTTAGGTTTACTTGAAGCTATCGAACAAAAAGATATTTTAGCTTTAGCTGATCGTGATTTATCAGCTTGGGGTGTTAAAGGCCGTCCAAACTGGGTTTACGATGTTGAAAAGCAAAAAAATAATTTCGTAAACGTGTACAGCATGGGTCGCTTTGGTTTAAAAGCCAACACGCCGTCGGTATTACATCAAGGTTTAGGTGCATTCCGTGGTGACATGGGTGTGACTAACTCTTTCTTTCCCGAAGAAAGTATTGCGGGAACACCGTTAATCGAAAGTATTCTTCCAACACTTAAAAAAGAAGTGAACATCAGCGATGAAGACGCTTTAAATGTTGTGTTCTACTCACAAACTTTAGCAGTACCAAGCCGTCGCCAAGGTTACTTAGAAGCTGACATTATCTCTGGTGGTAAAACATTTAAAACTGTGGGGTGTGCTAACTGCCACCAACCAGAATTTGTAACAGGTAAACATTCAATCGAAGCCTTAAGCTATCAACGAATTGCTCCGTACACGGATTTATTACTGCATGATATGGGTGAAGGTTTATCTGATAACCGTCGTGATTTCCAAGCCTCGGGCCGCGACTGGAGAACTCGTGCACTTTGGGGTATTGGTTTAACAAAAACAATTAACGCCCGTGGCGGTTTTTTACATGACGGACGTGCAGCTACGATTGAAGAAGCTATTTTATGGCACGGTGGCGAGGCGCAAATGAGCCGTGATAAATTTGCCGCTCTTCCCGCTGCAGCACGTACTGAAGTTATTAAATTTGTGAACTCTCTATAATTGGTAAGGAAAAACTTTATGCTATTATCGTTATTATTATTTTCTAATTTGGCTTTTGCAGAAGATCCAACCTTTAAAATTGAACTTAAAAATAGAACTATGAATCCAAGTGTTTTAGAGGTTCCTGCAAATACCGCATTTACAATTGAAGTTGTAAACACAGACAACACCGCTGAAGAGTTTGAAAGCAATTCTTTAAAGATCGAAAAAATTATTCCACCAAAACGTACGGCTAAATTTAAAGTTAAGCCGTTAACGTCTGGTGAATACGATATCTTTGGCGAATTCCACATGGACACTTGCCAAGGTAAAATCATCGTTAAATAACTTTTATTCGGCTTCGCCGAAATGAGGGCATATGAACTGGACAACATTTTCTATCGTCTTACGCGAAAGCTTAGAAGCTCTTTTAATCATCGGCATCTTAACTTCGGTTTTGAAAAAAGATGAAGCCACGACTAAAAAGCACTGGATGTTTTTAATTTTTGGTGTGCTTGCTGGCATTTTTGTAAGTATTGCGCTGGGCACTTCAATCATGTTTATTCCAGATGCCGTTTCTGAATCAACTATGAATTATATTGATGTTGGTTTTCCACTGGTGGCCGGATTAATGATTATTCATGTTATGTGGTGGATGCATAAAAACGCTAAAAATTTAAAATCTGACTTAACTGAAAAAGTTGAAAATGCTTTAAACAAGCAGAGTTTAATTAGCTTAAGTTTAATTGCTTTCCTAGCCGTAGCCCGTGAAGGTTTAGAAACAGTGTTATTTTTAAGTGGCGAATTGATTGAAGCTACAGCGAATAAGTTAGTGAATTTATCGCTACAAATCGCTTTAGCGGTTGTTGTTTCTTATGTAATTTATGTTTTATTGCAAAAGACTTTAGGAAAACTTCACTACAAATGGTTTTTCAGAGTAACTAATGTATTGCTATTTGCCGCTGCCGTGCAGTTGATCTACACCGCATACAGTAAATACCAAGCTTTAGCGTAAACTAATTAGTAATCTAAGTTTTGCTGAGAATAGCCCGTGTATTGCGGGTTATTTTTTTGGTTCAAACGTTGGTTTTCAGATTCAAGAACGCGAACTAATGTGCGAAGATCTGTGATTTCTTCTTTTAACGAAACAATTTGTTCTTCTTTTTCTTGTAACACTTGCGTGTAGGCTTTTTTCAGATCCGTTAATAAACGGTTGGCTGCGGTGATCACGGATTCACCTTCCGCCTTTTGATGCGCTTCCATAACTGCTGAAGAATCACTCTTTAGGGAGGGGCGATGGGCCTCAACAGTTGGGTTGCTCATTCTATTTTCGACAGTTGTTGTTGTTGTAGCTGTCGGGTCTGTGTCGAAAATAAAATATTTTCCGTCTTCCAAGCGGTATTGAATGTCCTCAGCCTTAATCCGACGTCTTAACGTGGAAATACTCACTTTATGTTTCATTGAGTATTCAGCTAAAGGTAACCACATTCTTTAGGCCTCCTGGTGACTATTCAAGCCTAGCACAGCCGAAAGGCTTGTCAAACAAGGATTCTAGACTTTTTTCATTCCAGACTTTTGACGTGGATACCCAAAGATTTGCGTCATTTTTTAAGCAAAAACCGTGAGTAGTCACGACTTTGGTGGGGTTTACACTAGACCTTGATCGTGCTTAACTAGGCTTATGTCGGTGAATATTCACGATAAGAAAAAGATTGCCTTAGTATTAAGTGGTGGCGGAATTAAAGCGGCCGCCTTTCATATTGGCGTCTGCTTAGCGCTGAAAGAAAAGGGATTTGTCTTTGAAGGCGGAACAAAAGAGTCCGTGCAAATCCGTAATACCAAGGGCCCAAAGATTCAAACTTATGTTGGTTCCAGTGCTGGCGCTTTCGTTAGTGCCGTTCTTGCTTCAGGCCGATCAATCGAATCGTTAATTACAGCCTTTCAAGTGGGCGCCGGTGATTCGCCGTTTTATGCCGTACCCGAAGAAGAAAACTTAAAACCTATCGGCTACCGCCACATGTTTAATATTAACAGTGCCCGTATCTTAAGTTTTTTACCTGAAACCTTATTTCGTAAATCGATGTTAACGGGTGGTATTGAGGTCTTTTTAAAAGAAGGTTTCAAATTAAACGGTTTATTTAACACCAACGGAATTGAACGTTATCTACGCAAATATGTTTTAGATGAAAATGAGTTTTCACGTTTAGGGGTCGAGCTTTATATCATCGCAACCCAGCTGAACCATTCCCGCAAGGTGGTTTTTGGTAATTATCTGGAAAACAGTAAAGATGAAAACGCCTTATACCTTGGAACTTCAAAAGTTTCAGAGGCGGTCGCGGCCTCAACTGCTCTTCCGCCGGTTTTTGCACCCTACCCGATTACTTTACCTGATTATAAAAAAGAGATTTATCTCTACGACGGAGAAATTCGCGACACTTTAAGTACGCACGTGGCTGCTGATCATGGTGCTGATTTAATTATCGCTTCTTATTCGATGCAGCCTTATCACTACGCCGAAGAAATGGGTTCGTTACATAAATACGGCATTCCGGCGATTGTAAACCAAGCGCTTTATCAGGTTTTAGAACAAAAAGTGGCTCGTTCGATTCAATATCAAGATCAAAAGAAAAAACTCTACGGCGAGCTTAAAAAAATCTGCGCCACTGAGGGAGTATCTTCTGAGTTAACGAATAAAATCTTAGGTTCTATCGAAAAGAATTTAGTCTTTAAGCCCGAAGTCGATTACGTCTACATCGCGCCCCGCCCTCAGAACTATGAAATGTTTTTTGCTGACCACTTCTCTTTAAACCCTGAAATCCTAGAAAAAATTCTGTGGATTGGGTTTAAATCGGGGTTAAGCACTTTACGTCATCTGTAAAACCTGTGTACGCCCTAGTCTTATAAAACTCACCTCTATTTGGAGCACTTCTCGCATTGTATTTCTTCATCTCGCGAAGGAGTCTGCCATGAAAAAGTTAGCTCTATTTTTTGTCTCATTTTGGGTCACTGTTTCAGCCCACGCTGAGTGCGACAGCTATCTTAAACTTCCGCAAGAAAATCCGCGCAAAGCTAAACTATTTCAAAAAGACTGTGAAATTCAAGACCGTTACGGCAAAGTTAGAAGTTATTTTGCTGAAATCGGAATTAATGTCGCTGATTTGGCCGAATACCGCTTACTTCGTTTTGTTGATCGCACAAGTTATGAAAATGCCCGCCAAATAGAAATGCTGCCCTCATTTATTTATAAGCCGGCTCCAACGACATGGGAAGTTTGGGATTCTGGTATCCGCTCTTTATTCGGTGATGATGATTTATCTTTTGTTCTTTTTAAAACCGGTGGCTTTGACTCGCGCGGTTTGGGTTACGATCATTTAAATTTTTCAAACTTTAATGCTGTCTTATTAAAAAATTCCAAAGGCGATATCAGCCGCAATCATTTAGCGGGAATTAAAGATTCTAATTCTACTCCAGGAGATTACCGTCATCGTGGCGATGGCCAGGTAGGTTGGACAGCGTATAACTCTGGACCGAAAGATCAAGTGCCTGCGGCCCAGGAATCTATGCGTGAAGCGCAAGCCTTGTGGGAATCTTTGATCGGTGCAAAATTTTCTGATGTCGTCGAAAAATATAATGGCAAAGCTTCAGCTCAAGCCTCGTTTGCCGTGAACATGACAGTTTCTTCTCGTGGTACCGATAAATATTTCGTGGGCTTTGCTTCAAGTGATATGGTTCCTTTGCAGATTTCTTGGTTAAATAGTTTCATCAAAGCAAATATTGAACTTTACCGTGCTGGTAAACCCGTTATGCCGCCTATTGAGTTTTCAGCATTAGTGCAAAAGTGGTTAGTGACGATTCATCCTTTTTCTGATGGTAACGGAAGAACTTCGCGTGCTGCCCAGGATATGATTTTGGCTAATTTTAAAATGCCGTATGCGCCTGGCGGTGATTTACAAAATGATGTGCTTGAAACATTCGATAGATACGTTGATCAAACGTACTACGTGATCGAAACAATGGTGCGAAGATTAGAAAATTGCGCTGAAGAATATCGCCAGAAAAAAGAAAAACCGTCCTATGGCTGTAGAACGGTTCAATCTATGGAGCAAAAACACCCCTGGAACAATAAGTTTAAAAACTTAGATGCGGTTAAAATTAACCCAAGCTTTTTTCAACAAGGTCAAATAAAGGACCCGAGAATAAGCCTACCAAAATAATAATGAAGGCACATACGTACACAGTCACAGTAGTTGCGTGTAATGAGTGGTCAGCTACATCAGCTTCGCCATCTTTCATGTACATAACAACGATTGGGCGTAAGTAGTAGTAAACGCTGATGACAGAGTTTAAAACACCCCATAAAGCTAACCACAATAAACCTTCGTTAACCGCAGCGCTGAATAGGTAGAACTTACCGAAGAAACCAAGTGCTGGTGGAATACCTGCTAACGATAACATAAAGATCGTTAAGCACATTGCTAAGGCTGGTTGGTTTTTCGCAAAACCTGCTAAATCATCAGTATTAACCACAGCGTTTTCAGAACGCTCGATTAAAGAAACAACCGCAAAAGCACCTAACGTCATAATACTGTAAGCGAATAAGTAAAACATTACGCTTGAAGCAGAGTACGCCGAGTTTTGGCTGATACCTGAAGTGATTAAGCCTACTAATAGATACCCTGAGTGAGCTACTGAAGAGTACGCTAGCATACGCTTAAAGTTATTTTGCATAATCGCAGCCACGTTACCCACAGTCATAGTGATAACTGCTAACCACTGCATAACATCAAATAAGTTTTGTGAACCTACTAATGTTTGAGTTGCGATAACACGTAAGAACGCTGCAAAAGAAACCGCTTTTACCGCTGTAGCCATGAAAGAAGTTACCGGAGTTGGAGCTCCTTGGTAAACATCTGGCGCCCAAGCATGGAATGGAGCGATTGAAACTTTAAAGCAAAAGCCTAAAATTACAAACACGATACCGAATAAGAATAATTTATTCGTTTTAACTAAAGTCGCTGCTGATTGCATAAAGTCAGTGATATTCACTGAACCAGACGAACCGAACACGAAAGAAACTCCGTATAAGAAAATCGCCGAAGCAAAAGAACCTAATACAAAGTATTTCATCGCGGCTTCTTTAGAGATTTTTTGTTCGTGTGACATCGCGATCATTAAGTAAAGCGATAACGACATTAGCTCTAAACCGATAAACACAGTAATTAAGTTAACGGCCGCAACTAAGATAATCATTCCCAGCACTGAATTTAACGCTAAGAAAATTAATTCAGAGAATTGTTTGCCGCGTGTCGCTGGGTTTTCATACATCATCACTAATGCACCCGCTGAAGCGATAATCGCTAACAACGAAGACCACTGAGTTAAACCATCAAATAATAACTGGTTATTAAATGCTGTTTTATCAGAACCACCGAACACTAATAATAAGCCTGCTGTTAAACCTAAACCGATTAACGCGATCACGATTGTAGCTGCTGGGTTTTGTTCAGAGTTTCCACGTAAAGTTTTAATCGTTAATGGAATTAAGCTGAATAAGAACAATACGATTAACGGTGAAGCTAATAAAACGTCTGTAAGACCTACTGTGATATTCATATTATTTCACCTCTAACGTGTAGTTGTGTTTATTTGAAATTAAGTGATCAACACTCTTTTTCGAATAATCCATAAAGTGGTTCGGGAAAATACCCATCCAGAAAATTAAGATAATTAGCGGAGTCATAACAACCCACTCACGTACACTTAAATCATGCAATGCATGTTCTTTATCTTCTTCAGCGTGAGTAACGATTTCACCCTTAGGGCCGAAGAATACACGTTTAACCATCCATAACATGTAAGCCGCACCTAAGATTACGCCCAATACAGAAATACCAGCTGCAATCGGAGAATATTGGAAAGAACCCATTAAGATTAAGAACTCACCGATAAAACCGTTTGTTAACGGAACCGCGATTGAAGACATTGTTACGATCACAAACATAATTGTGAAAATAGGAAGTGCACTTGCTAATCCGCCGTATTTAGCGATCATGCGCGAATGCGTACGTTCGTAAATCATGCCGATAAGAAGGAATAACGCGCCTGTTGAAATCCCGTGATTTAACATTTGGTATAAAGCACCGTTTACACCGTATTGATTCATCACAAAAATTCCTAAGATCACATAACCCATGTGAGAAACTGAAGAGTAAGCTACTAATTTTTTCACATCCGGTTGTACCATCGCAACCAAAGCGCCGTACACGATACCGATCACACCAAGAGCTACGAAGAACCACGCAAAGTGTTCAGCGGCTTCTGGAAATAATGGAATCACCCAACGCAAATAACAAAACGTACCCATTTTTAACATCACACCAGCAAGAACGACTGAGCCAGGCGTTGGAGCTTCAACGTGGGCATCGGGTAACCATGTATGTAATGGGAAAAGTGGAACTTTGATGGCAAACGCTAAAGCGAAAGCAAAGAAAAGTAATGTTTGCGCTGTAAAGAATTCGCCAGCTACAAACGGAATTTGTAACTTATAGAAATCAAGTAAGCTTGCAGAGATTGATCCGCCAGTCACTTCTGGAGTTAGGCGCATTAAGAAGATAATCGCTAACAACATTAAGACTGAGCCCGCCATCGTGTAGATGAAGAACTTGATTGTGGCGTAAATTCTGCGAGCACCACCCCAAATACCAACGATAAAATACATTGGAACAAGAGATAATTCCCAGAATACGTAGAATAAAACCGCATCCATCGCCAAGAAAGAACCCATCATTGCAGTTTGTAAAACAAATAGTGCAACGTGAAAGCCCTTAACTCTTTCAGAGATTGAAGTCCAAGATCCCAAGATAATGATCGGAGTTAAGAATGTAGTCAGCATGATTAACATCAAGCTAATACCGTCAATACCGATAAAGTATGAAATCCCGAAACGCGGAACCCAAGCGTACTGCTCAACCATTTGTAAAGCCGCAGAATTTGCATCGAAGTTTCTTAAAATCGCAAGCGACGCTAAGAATTCAATTAATGAAAACCCTAAAGCTAAATGACGAATTGTGCTTTTTTGTGGCCATAAAGCCAAAACAAGCGCGAAAACCAGTGGTAAAAATAAAACGACCGATAACAACATTTACTACCTCATCAACACAAATGTTAGAACCACAACCACACCTAAGCCGATGTACATTGCGTATTGTTGCATGTTTCCAGTTTGGAATGAGCGAGCTAACGAGCCTGCTCCTTTAGTCATATCACTGATCACATGAGTTGTTTTATCGATGAAGTTCACATCGATATACATCCATAAATTTTGCGATTGTTTTACTAGCGGGTTAATGATTCCAGCAAAGTAAGCTTCATCAACGTAGTATTTGTTATCCACGGCTTTGTACACAGGACCAAGCGCTTTTGCAATTTGCTCATTAGTGCCTTTGCCATTTGTGTAGATACGGAAAGCCGCAAATGCAGAAATTAACGCTAATGTTACCGACGTGCCCATTAAAGCAAATTCCTCAGAAACAGAGTGCTCACCAGCAACTTCTGGTAATTTACGAATAACTGGTTCTAACCAATGTTCCCAGTAATTTGGAATATGGCCTAAGTATTCAGAGATCGCGTGCGGAACACCGATAAAACCGCCAATTACAGATAAGATAGCTAAAACGATTAATGGAATAGTCATGATCCATGGAGATTCATGTGGATGAACTTCTTTTGGAACACGAGATTTACCCCAGAAAGTTAGCGCCATTAAACGAGTCATATAGAACGCCGTTAACGTGGCACCTAATGCGCCCGCAACCCACAAGAAAACACTGCCGCGCGCTGAAGAGTAAGCAAACCATAAGATTTCATCCTTAGAGAAGAAGCCTGAGAAGAACGGAAATCCGATAATAGCTAACCAACCCATTACGAAAGTAAAGTGAGTGATTGGTAAATATTTTTTAAGACCACCCATTAATCTGATATCTTGCTCACCTTCCATAGCATGGATCACCGAGCCAGAACCTAAGAACATTAACGCTTTAAAAAAAGCGTGAGTCATTAAGTGCATCATGCCGGCGCCAAAAGCACCAACACCTACAGCCAAGAACATGTAACCAAGCTGAGATACTGTCGAGTAAGCTAAAACTTTTTTGATATCATATTGAGTTAAACCAATTGTTGCAGCCATCACCGCTGTGATCGCCCCAACAATAGCGATAACCATCATTGTATTTGGAGCCGCTACGAACATTGGGTTTAAACGCACGATCATGTAAACGCCCGCAGTTACCATCGTCGCCGCATGGATTAATGCAGATACTGGAGTTGGACCCGCCATCGCGTCTGGTAACCATACATAAAGTGGAACCTGTGCTGATTTACCAGTTGCACCGATAAATAACATTAATGTTCCAAGAGTTGCAGCACCTAACCAGCTTGCTTCAACAGTTGTTGGAGCTAAAGCGTTTAGTTCAAACATATTTAATGTGCCAAACGAGAAGAATAAGATGAACATACCGATAATGAAAGCGGCATCACCAATACGGTTTGTGATAAAGGCTTTCATGCCCGCTGCTGCTTTGGCTGCATCAGAGAACCAGAAACCGATTAATAAGTAAGAGCAAAGACCTACGCCTTCCCAACCTACGAACATCGTTAATAATGAATCGCCCAAAACTAAGATTAACATGTTGAACACGAAAAGATTTAAATACGCGAAGTATTTTGTAACACCTTTATCGTGGTGCATGTAACCGATCGAGAATAAGTGAATTAAAGAACCTACGCCTGTGATGATTAAGATCATGATTGAAGAAATCTGATCCACAACAAAACCGGCATTTACTTTAAATCCGCCTACGGAAATCCATTCAAAGAAATTAGCTGTTAGACGTCTTTGTTCTGCCGGAGAGTCGATTAAATTCATCATCAACATCACTGAACAGATAAAAGAAATAAAAACCGCACCCGTTGCGATCGCGCCCGCTAAAACGTAGTTTTGCGACCGAAAGCGTGTACCGTTTAAAAGAAATCCCACAAAAGGGCTTAATAACAAAATTGCAATCAATGCTTGGTGGCTCATCTACATTACCCTTTCAAGTGCTCGAAGAATCTGATGTTAACTTCTTTGAAGCGTTTGAAGATTGAAACCGCTAGGGCTAAACCAACTGCTGCTTCAGCTGCGGCGATTGTCATAACGAAGAAAACCATGATTTGGCCTTCGATGTTGTTGTTGTATTTCGAAAACGCCACGAAGCTGATGTTCACCGCGTTTAACATTAACTCGATCGACATTAATAATACGATCAAGTTGCGGCGAAGAAGAACTCCGGCCATGCCCATCG
This sequence comes from Pseudobdellovibrio sp. HCB154, assembly GCF_046267985.1. Classification (GTDB taxonomy): domain Bacteria; phylum Bdellovibrionota; class Bdellovibrionia; order Bdellovibrionales; family Bdellovibrionaceae; genus Pseudobdellovibrio. The sequence goes on from NZ_CP176530.1 coordinate 3,367,499, forward strand.
AAAATAAAACAGCTGATAACACTAAGTAGTGCTCTAAGCCGATTGTTGTAAGAATATTAGTCTCTGGCATGTGTGCCCCCTCTGCTGCGTGATAACGCCACAGTTCCAACTGCGATTACTAAAAGAAGTACGCCTAGGGCTTCAAAGCCGAAAACGTTTTGTAAAAATAAGTTTTGTGCTAACGACATTGTGTTGTTGTCGTAAGTTTTTCCTGTTGCTGTTTCTGCTGCTTTAGAAACTTCGATAGCTTTGGTTCCTAAAGTGATCGCGCCAACAACTAAACCCGCTAAAATACCCACTGAGGCAATTTTGATAGCGCCTGTGATTTTACCACGAGTAAAAGCTTGGATTTCATGTTTTAAGTCGAAAAGCATTAGAACCATCACGAATAAAACCATGACCGCACCGGCGTAAACGATTAATTGAACGCCCGCTACGAAATAAGCTCCAAGTGTTACAAACAATGCCGACACGCCCACCATTGTCATCGCTAATGAAAGCGCTGAGTAAATCGGATTAGACATTAGAACTACAGATAGTCCTGCACACACAGTTACAAGAGCTAAAAACCAAAATAAAATTGCATCTGTCACAAATTCCTACTTTCTTAGAACGCAAATTGCGTAGCTGCAAAGATAACGATTGAAGTTAAGATCGTGTTCGCTAATGCCCAAGGAAGCATTGTTTTCCAACCAAGATCCATTAATTGGTCATATCTGAAACGCGGTAAAGTCCAACGAACATGGATAAAGATCCAAAGCAAGATTAAGAACTTCACGTTGTACATTAGAAAGTGAGCTACCGTTGAAGCGATGTTAGCACCGTCAACTGAAAGTCCAAAAGTCGTCATTAACCAGTCGTGAACACCTTGAACAGTTGTGTATGGAATATTGTAACCGCCCAAGAAGAATGTCGCAAATAAACCAGAAGCGATCATCATGTGGCCGTACTCACCGATGAAGAACATTAACATCTTGAATCCACCGTACTCGGTGTGGAAGCCGGCCACAAGCTCAGCTTCGCCCTCTGCTAAGTCGAACGGTAGACGATTTGATTCAGCAAACGCCGAAGCAAAGAAAATTAAAGCGCCTAGTGGTTGATAGAAAATACCCCAGTTAGGTAAGAAATGAGCCGTAAACGTGCTACCAAAACCTGTGAAAGTTAAAGCGCCCTGTTGCTGAGCAATCATATCAGAAAGATTAAACGTTCCGTACGTCATGATAACGCCAACGATCGAAAGGCCAAGAGCTAATTCGTATGAAACGATTTGAGCTGCCGCGCGCATCGCACCCATTAAAGCAAATTTACTTCCTGAACCCCAGCCTGCCATCAAAATTGTATATGCCGCTAAAGACGAAACACCTAAAATGAAAACGATACCTACGTTAATTTCAAAACCTTGAATTAAGAACTTTGAATCACCAATGATCAGCGGAGTCGACATTGGAATCGCCATGTAAGCAATTGAAGCCGGAATTAAAGCGAAGATCGGAGCCGCGTAGAATAAATATTTGTTCCCTTTATCTGGTACGAAATCTTCTTTCGTTAAGAATTTAACCGCGTCTGCTAAAAGCTGTAATAAACCTAAAGGTCCAATACGGTTTGGTCCGAAACGATTTTGAATGAAAGCCGAACCACGACGCTCAACCCAAACTAAAATCGGAACAAGTTGAACCATCATTAAGAAAACTAAAACAGTTTTCACTAAGTTGATTGTAATTTCAAAAGGAGTACTTCCCATATCCATCATAAATTAGTTTCCTTTTCCTAGTCCCACTCAAGAGCTTTAGATTTGATTTCCCACCATAAACCGAAAATGAAAATCGCTAAGAAGATGATCATTGATCCGAATACGAATGGACCTGCGCCAGAGTGAATGAATTCTCTAAAGCCAACTGCCCATGGGTACATGAAAATAATTTCGATATCGAAAAGAATGAACAAGATCGCTGTTAAATAGAATTTAACAGAAATTTTAGTGTCCTTTTTTTCTTGTTCTGGAATACCACACTCGTAGATTTCCATTTTAGCGGCGCTAGTGCGTTTCGCACGGCCACCTGTCCAGCGCGCTAGGTAAATTAAAATTACCCCAAACACACCGATAAAAAGCGTGATAAAAATGATCCCACCTAAAGGCATCTTGCCTCCTTGTTCTTTTTGTTTTTTAACGAATAGTTTTAACTACTTAGTTATACAAAGCGTTCACTTAAAAACCAAATGAAAATTCACTTCTGGGCCGGGCTGAAAACTGTGCTGAAAATCCACCTAAAGATTGTTTGTCGACTCAGTTTTCTTGAGTGACGAAAGAATAATTTTTTGGCAACATCTTAAGCTCTTCGAAAAAATTATGATTCATATTTAGGAATCTGTAGCCGTGAATACTCAATATCAGCTGCGCTTAGAAGAAATTATTCTTCGAGCCGCCGGCAGAAAAAAAGAATTGTTCAATGTGGTTGGTACACAATCAACTGCGGCCATTTCATTTTTATTGTCTCAACATTTTACTACTAATTTCAACGGCTTGCCGATACTTGTCGTAGTTTCAAGTTTAGATGAAGCCGAGTTGTTTGCTAAACAAATAAGCTTTTTTTCAAACGAATTTCGCTGTCATATCTTAAAACATTTTGATGTTCAGCCCTATTCGGGACTTTATCCTTCGCCTTCATCATCGTGGGATCGTTCAAAATTTTTGTATTGGGCGAATCAACCAAACGCTGAAAAAAACAACATTTTTATTGCGCCTATTTCGGCGCTCCAGCAAAGGTCAGCCCCCTTTAATGAGTTTCAAAAAAGATGTCGTGCTATTAAATCCGGCGATGAGCTGCCAGCAAACTTAGCTGAGTACTTTCATGATTTAGGTTATCAGCCAGCTCCGGTTGTTGAAGACCGCGGTCAATACTCTATCCGCGGGGGTATCGTTGATATCTTTTCGGTGGCCGAAGAAAAGCCCATTCGTTTGGAGCTTTTTGGCGATCAAGTTGAAACGCTCAGATATTTTTCTAATATTTCGCAATTAAGTGAGGATGAAACTCGCGTTTTACATTTAGCTCCAGTATATGAATATGAATTAACTGACGATAATTTAGAATCGGTTGTTAAAAAATTTCGTAAACAATTAAATGATCGTCCGGTGCCGCATGCCGAGCGCGACGAGTTGCTGCGTGAATTAACACAAAAAACTTTATTTCCTGGCGCTGAATATTTACTTCCCTATTCTTATGACAGTTTAACTTCGCCGCTTGAACATTTTTCTTCAGGTTTAAATGTCGTCGTGGTTGACCCGGTTGAGGTAGCCAGAAAAGCTGATGAATTTTATCAAGAAGTTGTGAGTGATTATCGCGCTGCTGAAACAACTTTATTTAAACCAGAAGTTGAAGAACTTTATTTTTCGTTTGATAAAGTGATTTATCCTGAAGGTTCGCAAACTTTACAATTTTCTAATTTAGCTTTTTTAACTGATGAATCTTCACTCGAAGAGCGCATTGAATATAAATCAAGCCCACTGACTGAATTTACACAATTAGCCTACAACAAAACACCTGGGTCAACTGAGTGGATTTCAGCAGCTGCGCCGAAACTGCAAACTTGGCGTAAAGATAAATACAAAATTTTTATTTCTTTTAAAAACCAAACCCAACTTGATCGTCTGAAAAATCTTTTAGACCGCTTAGAGGTTGGTTTTGAAGTGGCTCCGGCCTCTGGTAATGCCAGTTATGACTGGGATAAGTGGCTAAGTTATTTAGATCAACCTAATCAGCCTGCGGTTTTAATTCCGCGTGATCTTGGCGAAACCGTGTTGCTCCACGAAGAACAAATTGTTTTTTTACGGGCTGATGATTTTTTTGGCCGCAAACAACGGGCTGCTTCGCAAAGTTCTTACGAAGAGTTTTCTAAAAATGCGAAACGTTTAAGTTTCGGTGATTTAAAGCCTAATGATTTAGTTGTTCACGTTAAGCACGGTATCGGCGTTTACGAAGGCTTAAAAATTATGAACGTAGCCGGCATTGAGTCTGAATTTATTCAGGTTGCGTACAAAGATAAAGACAAACTTTATCTTCCGGTTTATCGCGTAGGTCAGTTGCAAAAATTCTCAGGAGCTGCACAAACTACGATTTTAGACAAATTAGGCGGCGTAGGTTGGGAAAAAACCAAAACCAAAGTTAAAAAACATTTACGCGATATCGCCGCCGAACTTTTACAGCTTTATGCTAAGCGCGCCGAAATCACGCGTTTTCCACTACTATTAGATGAAATTAAGTACGGCCAATTTGAGCGTGCGTTTCCCTATGATGAAACCAACGATCAACTACGTGCGATTCATGAAATTCAAAAAGATTTTCACTCTGAACACCCGATGGATCGTTTAGTTTGTGGTGATGTGGGCTTTGGTAAAACTGAAGTTTCCATGCGTGCAGCCTTTCAAGCTGTGGCCAGTAAAAAACAGGTGGCTGTTCTTGCGCCAACAACCGTTTTAACTTTTCAACATTTAGAAACATTTAAAAAGCGTTTTGCTGGTTTTAATTATGAAATTAGATCTTTAAACCGTTTTGTTTCTACAGCGGATCAAAAGAAAACTCTAGCTGAGCTTAAAGACGGCAAAGTAGATATCTTAATCGGAACACATCGTTTATTAAGTAAAGATGTGGTCTTTAAAGATTTAGGTTTATTAATTATCGACGAAGAGCAAAAGTTTGGTGTTCTTCATAAAGAGAAAGTTAAAAAACTTAAAACCAACGTTGATACCTTAACATTGTCAGCAACGCCGATTCCAAGAACTTTAAATATGAGTTTTACAGGTGTTCGTGATTTATCAATCATCAACACGCCTCCGGTTGACCGCTTACCGACCAGAACTTTCGTTTCAAAATTTGATACAGAGCTAATTCGTAAAGGCATTACGGCAGAAATTGCTCGTGGTGGGCAAGTTTATTTTATTCATAACCGCGTACAATCTATTTACGGCATTGCGGATGAGTTACGACAAATCGTTCCCGATGCCAGAATGAAAGTGGCCCACGGCCAAATGGATGAAGAAGAATTAGAAGCAGCGATGCTGGCATTCTTTAATCACGAGATTGACGTTTTAATTTGTACGGCCATTGTTGAATCCGGCATGGACGTTCCACGTGCCAACACGATGTTTATCGATCAGGCGCATATGTTTGGCTTATCACAACTCTACCAATTACGTGGACGCGTTGGCCGCAGTAAGGCGCGCGCTTATTGTTATTTACTGATGCCTAAAGACAAACGTTTAGAAAAAGATGCGCAAGAGCGTTTAAAAATTATTCAAGATAATTCAGCGTTAGGTTCAGGAATCAAAATTGCGCAATACGATTTAGAACTTCGTGGTGCCGGAAATATTTTAGGTGATGATCAATCGGGTCACGTAAATAGTGTGGGCTATGAAATGTATATGGATCTGTTAAATGAAGCTTTGGCTGAAGCCAAAGGCGAAACTACGCCTGATCAAGAGCTTGATCCAGAAATTAATTTACGTATTCCTGCGCTTATTCCAGATGTTTACATTAAAGATATTCGTATTCGTTTAAGTTATTACAAAGCTTTAGCCGATATCAGATCGCAAGAAGACTTAGATCAAATCGAAAATGAACTTAAAGATCAGTTCGGTGAGTTGCCAGAACCGGTTGTGAATTTAATGGGTTTAATGCTCATTCGCAGACAATGTAAGAACCTTGGTGTTCGTGATATCAGTGCAGGGTTAAAAAATATTTCTTTAGTTTTCACTGAACAAACAAAATTAAAACCACAAACCGCTATTCAGCTGGCGATGCGTGAAAATAAAAAATATTCGATCACTCCAGATCAGCGTTTAAATGTGCGCATGAACACGATCACCTGGTCAGGTGTTTACGAAGAACTTCAGTACTTATTAAGTTTAGTGTAGTTATTGTTCGGGATAAACTACTTGAATATCGGCTAAGCGGTCTTTTTTGCCTTTTTTCACACGCGCTTTTTTGCCCGCCTTAATTGTTACAGGCTTTTGCTCATCAAAAACATAATCGCTGGCGGCTAAGTTTTCTTCTTTGCCAGAAGATTTTTTACGACTTTTTTTTAATTTAATAATGCGAACTTTAACCGAACCCTTATCAACAGAAATTTCTTCACCGTTAAGCTCAGCAATTTCCTGGCTCAGATCAACATTGTATTTCGTGCCTATTGGTGTAATGCCCACATGGTTGGTCACAACTTCAAACACGCCCTCTTGTGAGGGTTTGCATTCTTTTTCACGCTCCAAATGATTTGACGAAAAAGTCGCGCGGCCTGATTGCATTTGAAAACTGACACTACAGATTTTTTCATCCGATGATTTATTCAGCTCTAAAACTTTAAGCGTGGTCATCGGAAGAAGTTCAATCACCTGCCCGGTGCTCGGCAAAATAAGCTGTGCTTTGCCTGACTTAGAAGAAATTGTCATACCTGGTTTTACTTCTAAATTTTCATCGACAGAAATTTCTTCACCTTGTTTGTTGGTTACAGTTAACGAATCAGATCCATAAACAATCATTTTTGGAAGTTCTTTTGTCGCTGGCGCTTCTACTTGTTCCATCACCGAAAGCAAATCATTGGCTGACGAGGGTGCCCGCAAGCCACAGGCCACCGCCTCTGTTAGAGAGGATAAAATAACAATCACCGACACTAAAAATCGCATTTAATAAAACCCTTTAGAACTCGAGTTTAAGTCCCATGCCAAGGCCAGAGCTGGAAAGATTAGCCTCACTATCATCAGAGCCTAAGGCTCCTACTAATGGGTCAGGCTCTGCGTAAGCGGAGTAGCCAGTATAAAAAACATCTAAATAAGTATTCTCTAAACCTGAAGATCGCAAACCTTCGGCTGTCGTGCTTGGATCAATCCAGTTTTCAATCCAATTCAGCTGAAACAACACGCCCACTTTGTAATGCGCGTTTGGTTTGGCAATTAATGTTTCAACGATATTTTCTGAACCGTTGTAACTGTCTTCTTCCCATTCAAGCTGATGAACTCCGCCTTGCACATAAGGCACAATCCATGGCTCTGATGTTAAGTTATCTAGTGCAAAATTTAAATCAAGCTTCGTGATCTTTACGTTTACACCATCAAGATTTTGATTTTCATTTGAGTAGGTTCCCATGCCATAACCAAAAAGGGCCGACATCGAACCTAAAGAAAAATTATATTTCACACCAATTTCAGCGCTAATGACTGGAATTGGTTCGCCATCAGAAATTTCTTCGTAACTTTTATTTTGAATTACAGAAACGTGTTCTTCTGGGTAGTAACGCTCGTAGTTTACAGAAAAAAGTGCACCGAAATCTTTACGACGATTTTTATATGAATCGGTTAAATCTTGTTTGCTTTCAACGATGATTTCGTCGCCCCCTAAAGGCTCAGAATAATCTTGTGCAAACGCAAAAACGCTCAAGTTTGTAACCGCAAAGATAAGACAGGCTCTTAAGAGTGAATTCATATCTTTTTCATTCTAGCTCTATTCGATTCTAGCTGTTGACCGTTTGTTTAAAATAGCGCGAATTTCTCTTAAAAAGAGGACGAAAGTTTTAGGACCTTTGTCTGCAACACCACTGTCAAACTTTTAGACGCTGACTTTTGGTGTCTCATTGTAAATCACTTAACCGGATTTTTGCTGTCATCTCTAATTTAGGCCTTCCTATGTGGAATGTTTATCGCAAACCCTCTGAACATAACTTGTCGGGAGAACGTTTATGCCATTGCGTCCGTCGAAATTAAAATTGTTTTTTGCTGCGCTTATTTCATCGCAGCTTTTGGTGTCTGCTGCCATGGCCGCTTCAGATGACATTATCATTAGCGCAGTCGGTGATGTGATGATGGGCACCAACTATCCTGATGAAAGCATGTTGCCTCCGGATAATGGTTTCGGGTTATTTGATCCGGCGAAACAATGGATTCAAGCAGCCGATGTGCGTTTTGCAAATCTAGAAGGAACTTTATTCGACGGCGAACCTCAACCCGATGGAAAAAAACCAGGACCGAATCGTTATTTATTTAAAACTCCAACAGCTATGGGCCAACGTTTAATCGACGCTGGATTTAATGTGATCTCTTTGGCGAATAACCACGTCAAAGACTTCGGACAAGCTGGAATTCAATCCACGAAAGCAACGCTGGCAACGCTTGGCTTACAGTACTCTTCTAAGGCTGGCGAAGTCGCTTTACTTTCTGCTAAGGGAAACAAGATCGCCTTGATTGCCACAGATTTTTACGCGGGTAAAAGAAGTATCACTAACCCGATTGCTGTGTACGAAGAAATTCGTAAATTAAAAAAAGAAGGCTATATCGTTTTAGTTTCATCGCATGTAGGTGGCGAAGGTTCAACTCACGTTTCACTTAATGGAACAGAAATGTATCTTGGCGAAAACCGCGGTGATTCGGTCAAGTTCGCACGCACGGCGATTGATTCAGGCGCAGATTCGATCATCATGCACGGTCCACACGTGCCACGCGCTCTTGAGCTTTATAATAAGAAATTAATTATCTATAGCTTGGGAAATTTTTTAACCGGCCGAGGCATCAGCACGAATGGCACTTCGGGACAAGCTCCGTTGATTCGTTATCAAATTAACCGTAACGGCGAATTTATCGGTGGACAAATTGTTTCATTTATTCAAAAAAAAGGGCCACACAGAATTGAAGTGGATAAACAGGCTGGCGCCCTAAAGACGATTTACAACATGACTCAGGAGCAATTTAACGGCGGCGGTTTGTCGTTTGAGAAAAACGGAATTATTCGCTCAGCTGACTCTAACGCCTTACCTTAAATTTTAGATACAAAAAAACCAAGGCTTTTAACCTTGGTTTTTAATTTTAAGAATTTGCGCTCTTAAATTAGTGGTGACGAATATTTTCGTTCACTAAGTTAATGCCCTCTTGAGCTTTTTTCGCGTCCTTTAAAGTCTCTTCAAACTGAGCATCAGTTAAAGATTCTTTAGTTAATTTCGCGTTAGCTGCTGCCACTTGGGCTTTAGCTGCTTCTTCAGAGATCTCTTCTTTTAATTGAATTGATTCTGTAAGGATGTTTACGCCTTCAGGATTTACTTCACAGTAGCCAGAGCTGATAACGGCTTTAAAAGTCGAACCAGTTTCTTTAACTTTGAATTTTAAAATCCCAGTGCCAAGGTTAGCAATCATCGGAACGTGCCCAGGTAAAATATCAACTTCACCTGAGATCGTTGGGATAACGGCTTCTGTGATCTCTTGATCAACAACAACCTTTTTTTCCGGAGTTAATAAGTTTAATTTAAACATATTGTTCCTTTTAATTAGCTGGGGATTAACCCGCAGCTAATTTTTTCGCTTTTTCTACAGCTTCTTCGATAGTACCAACCATGTAGAACGCTTGTTCTGGCATAGCATCATGTTTACCATCTAAGATTTCGCGGAATGAACGAACAGTGTCTTTAATATCAACGTATTTACCAGTTAAACCAGTGAATTGCTCAGCAACGAAGAATGGTTGAGCCAAGAAACGTTGTACACGACGTGCGCGCAATACAACTAACTTATCTTCTTCAGATAACTCGTCCATACCTAAGATCGCGATGATATCTTGTAACTCTTTGTAACGTTGTAATAACGCTTGAACGTCACGCGCTGTTTTATAGTGCGCTTCGCCTACTACTAAAGGATCTAAGATACGAGAAGTAGAAGTTAACGGATGTACCGCTGGGAAGATCGCTTGAGCGGCGATATCACGGTCTAAGTTCGTTGTAGCATCTAAGTGAGTGAACGTAGTTGCTGGAGCTGGATCCGTATAGTCATCGGCTGGTACGTATACCGCTTGAACTGAAGTGATCGAACCGTTTTTAGTAGAAGTAATACGTTCCTGCATCACACCCATCTCAGTTGCTAATGTAGGTTGGTAACCTACCGCAGAAGGGATACGACCTAATAACGCTGATACTTCGGCACCCGCTTGAGTAAAGCGGAAGATGTTATCAACGAAGAAAAGAACGTCTTGTTTTTCAACGTCACGGAAGTATTCCGCAATAGTTAAACCAGTTAAAGCAACGCGTGCACGTGCTCCAGGAGGTTCATTCATTTGACCGAACACAAGCGCCGTTTTTTCGATAACGCCTGATTCTTTCATTTCCATCCACAAGTCATTACCTTCACGTGTACGCTCGCCTACGCCAGCGAATACAGAGAAACCACCGTGCTCAGTAGCGATGTTACGGATTAATTCTTGGATAAGAACTGTTTTACCTACGCCGGCACCACCGAATAAACCGATTTTACCACCTTTTACGTATGGAGCTAATAAGTCTACGACTTTGATACCCGTCATTAACATCTCTGCAGATGTTGCTTGGTCTTCAAACTTTGGAGCCGCTCTGTGGATTGGCCATTGTTCTTTAGTTTTTACCGGACCAGCTTCATCGATTGGCTCACCAACTACGTTGATGATACGGCCTAATACTTCGCGGCCAACTGGTGCAGTGATCATGTTACCAGTGTATTGAACTTCAGTTCCACGAACTAAACCTTCAGTAGAGTCCATAGAGATCGTACGAACAGTGTTGTCACCTAAGTGCTGTGCTGTTTCTAATACTAAGTTGAATGCTTTATCAGAGATGAATTTATTTGTTACGCGTAATGCGCCGTTGATTGGTGGTAGTTCTGCGCCGTCAAATTCAACGTCAACAACCGCTCCCGTAACCTGTTTTACTTTACCTTTTAACATATTTATTTCCTCTTAATCTTTATCTATTTAAAAAATTATTTAATTGCTTCGGCACCAGATACGATCTCTGTTAACTCTGTAGTGATCTTTTCTTGACGAGCTTTGTTGTACGTCAGAGTTAATTTGTTGATCATTTCTTTCGCGTTGTTAGTCGCATTTTCCATAGCAGACATACGAGCACCATGCTCAGACGCTACTGATTCAGACATTGCTTTATAAACCGATAAGTTAAAGTGCTTTTTTAATAACTCTTCAACGATCGCTTCTGGAGATGGATCAAAGATGATGTCTTTAGAAAATTGAGAGCCCTCTGCATCGAAAGAAGTTTGTTCAACTTGAATCGGAAGAAGAGTTTCACAAGTTACAACTTGAGAGATCGCCGAATGGAACTCATTGTAAACTAAACGAATTTCATCGTAGCTGCCATCAAGGTAGTGATTAATTAATTTTTCAGCGACACCCTTAGCTAAATCGTAAGAAATATCTTTATCTAACTTGAAGTAAGTTTCGATAGATTTAACACCACGTTTAGAAAAGAAATCGTCACCGCGTTTACCGATAAAGAAAAAATCTAATTTTTCTAATTTAGGTGCGTTTTCAGCACGGTATTTATCAGCGAACTTGATAATATTTGTATTAAAGCCACCACAAAGACCGCGGTCCGAAGTTAAAACAACAAGTAAAACTTTTTTTACAGAGTCTTTTGCTGTCATCAACGGATGAGTCACTTTTTGAGTTGCCGTAATGTTGGCGATAACTTTTTTCAAAGTTACCGCATACGGTCTCATATTTGTGATGTTGTGTTGTGCACGACGTAGTTTCGCCGCAGATACCAGCTTCATCGCTTTCGTGATTTGCTGAGTATTCTTTGTCGAATCAATTCGCATGCGAATGTCTTTTAAACTTGCCATCTAAGCCCTCAATTATTTGCTAGCTTGGAAAACAGCTTTGAATTCGTTAAGCGCGTTAACTAATTCTTTTTTGTTGTCGTCAGAAATCGCTTTCTTAGCAACGATATCTGTTAATACAGCAGAGTATTTTTGCTTTAAGAATTCGATCATTTCTTTTTCGTAACGTTTAACATCAGTTTCAGGGATTGAATCAACATAACCGTTAGAAGCGGCGAAAATCATTGCTGTTTGCTCTTCAACTTTTACTGGTTGGTATTGACCTTGTTTTAAAACTTCAACTAAACGACGACCACGAGCTAATTGGTTTTGAGAAGCTTTATCTAAGTCAGATGCGAAAGCCGCGAATGCCTCTAACGCACGGAACTGAGCTAATTCTAATTTCATAGAACCGGCAACTTGCTTCATCGCTTTAATCTGAGCGGCACCACCTACGCGTGATACTGATTTACCAACAGAAATTGCTGGACGGATACCTTTATAGAATAAATCTGATTCTAAGAAGATCTGGCCATCAGTGATCGAGATAACGTTTGTTGGGATGTACGCAGAGATATCGCCCGCTTGAGTTTCGATCATTGGTAATGCTGTTAATGAACCAGCACCAACTGCATCAGAAACTTTCGCTGCGCGCTCTAATAAACGGCTGTGTAAATAGAATACGTCGCCTGGGTAGGCTTCACGTCCTGGAGGACGGCGTAATAATAATGACATTTGACGGTAAGCTTGAGCTTGTTTCGTTAAGTCATCGTAAATGATTAAGGCGTGTTTTGCAGAATCACGGAAGTATTCAGCCATAGCTGTTCCTGTGTACGCTGCTAAGTATTGCATAGGAGCTGGATCAGAAGCTGAAGCCGTGATTACAGTTGTGTAATCCATCGCGCCTGCTTGACGTAATTTCTCAACTACTAATGATACTGTAGATTGCTTTTGACCGATCGCTACGTAGAAGCAGTGAACGCCTTGGCCTTTTTGATTGATGATAGTATCGATCGCGATAGTTGTTTTACCAGTTTGACGGTCACCGATGATTAACTCACGTTGACCACGTCCGATTGGTACTAAGGCATCAATAGCTTTGATACCAGTTTGTAAAGGCTCATGAACCGATTTACGGTAAACGATACCTGGAGCTTTTAATTCTACGATACGAGTTTCTTTAGCGTTTAAAGGGCCTTTGCCATCAACTGGCTCGCCTAACGCATTTACTACACGGCCTAATAATTCTGGGCCAACTGGAACTGATACGATTTGTTTTGTACGCTTAACTGTATCGCCTTCTTTAATGTCGCGGTCTTCCCCGAAGATAACCACACCCACTTGAGATGCTTCTAAGTTTAACGCCATACCTTTAACGCCTGATGCGAATTCAACTAATTCACCGGCCATTACGTTTTCTAAACCATAAACGCGGGCAACACCGTCACCTACAGAAAGCACGCTTCCTGCTTCAGCAACTTCAACCGTCTTATTATATTTAGAGATTTGTTCTTTTAAAATACGGCCAATTTCATCGGCTCTGATTTGTGTTTCCATCAATTATAGTCCTCTCTTAATTAGATCTTCTTTTAAAATTTTTAAATGAGCTTGTGCAGAATCATCCATTGTCCAACCAGCAACTTCTACTTTGAAGCCCGCCACTAGATTTGGATTTTTTTCGAATACAAGTTCAACTTTTTTACCTAAGGCTTTTGAAGCTGTCGCTTCAACTTGTTTTAAGAATTCGCCTGACACTTCTTGAGCGGCAAATAATTTACCTTTTGTAATGCCCGCAGACGCTTGCACTAAAGAGCTAAATTCTTTCGCGATTTCTTTTAATAAAGCTACGCGCTCATTTTGCACTAATGTAAGTACGAAATTAAACGCTTCTGCAGAAGCTTTACCTTCTAATGCAGCTTTCGCTACAGTTAGTTTGTTTTCTGCTGAATTAAATGGGCTTTGAAAAAACGTAACAACATCAGTTGTGAACGCTTTAGAAATTTCATTTAATTGTTGGCCAACATCACCTGCTGTGCCACTTGAATAAGTCACATCAAATAATGATTTTGCGTATTTAGTTACAACGTTATTAGAACTCATGCTTTCACCTGTCCTAAATCTTGTAAAAATCCAGATTCAGATTTTTTTGTGATCGCATCAGCAGAAGCTTTAATGCCCTGCTCAGTGATCGCCATTGATTGAGAAATAATTTTTTCGCGGATTTGCGATTTAGCTTTTAATACTTCGGCGTTGATAATTAATGATGTGTCATCAACGATTTTTTTACCTTGTGCTTGAGAATCAGAAACAATTTTTTCACCCGCTACGATAGCTTCTTTTTCTGCTTTCGCAATTGATGCTGTTTCAGTTTTTTCAAGTTCAGCTAGACGAGTTTTGATATCTTTTAATTCTGCTTCAGCTAATTTTAAAGCGGCTTCAGTTTTTTGTGCTTCTTCTAAGAATGAAGCTTGGCGCGCTTGAAAAGCAGCTGGGATAGATTTTCTTAACATGAAAATCAAAGCAGCTAATAAAATACCGATGTTGATGGCTTGGTTGCGAATAGCTTCCCAAGGAATGTGGTGCACATCGTGCTCGCCACCACCGCCAGCCGCTAATGCAGATACTGATAATAGTAACGTTGCTGAGATTAATAATGATTTCATCTTATAACCCCTGCTCGAATTTAGTTGTTAAAGTTTGCGCGATGTCTTGAGAAATTTTTGCGATCTCAGCATCTGCCGCTTTCATTTGGTCGTCGATATTTTTACGAGCTTTAGTCGCAGCTTCATCCGCTTGGATTTTTGCTTGAGCTAAAATGTCTGCAGATTTTTTTAACGCTTTATTTTTTTCTGCATCGTAGATGTCGCGAATTTTATTATTCACTTCGCGAGCTTTCGTTTGATAAACCAACTGAAGGTTTTTTGCTTCTGCTGCTGCATCTTTTGCAACGGCATCTGCACCTTTCGTTTTTTGAAAACGTTTGTCTGCAGCTTTGAAATAAGGATTGTAAACAACCACCGTTAAAAACGAGATTGCTACAATAAAAATAACAAGCTGAAAGTACACCGTATAGTTGGCGTGAAGTTGAACTAAGATCTGCGTAACGATCTCAGCAATTTTCGAGAAAATTTCCATAGTTATCCTTTTAGTATTTCTTAAGAAAACACCATGGGATAGCATTGTATTGAATTTGAGGTCAAGACCTAAGAGCCAAGTGGGTTTTTACGAAGCAAGTTGAAAATTAAATAGCTTCCGCTTTAAAAAATTGCAGGCGGAAGCTGTGGCAGAAATTTGGCAGATTTATGTTTTCGGAATGTAAGAAGCCCCTTCGAAAACTACGCCCTCTTCGATTTTAAGACTAGGCGCAGTCACGGTGCCTCTAAAATGAGCTGGTGGAAGCATGATCACTTTTGTATGGGCCGTAATATTGCCTTCAAAAGTGCCTTTTACAGTAATGCTGCCAACTTCAACATCGGCCTTAACAAAGCCGGTTTCGGTAATAATTAATTCGTCGCGAGAAAAAATTTCTCCGTTGAATTGGCCCGAAATTTTAGCTGTACCGCTAAAAGACATACGTCCCTCAATGGCGCAGCCCTCTTCAACAATAGCTGAAATCGAAAGTTGATCCATTATTCAGTTAATCTTTCGTAGATACTGTTAAGTTGTTCATCTGAGTAGAAATGAATTGTTAATTCACCCTTACCTTTTTTGTAAGAGATCGTTGTTTTTGTGCCTAAAGCTTTTTGCACTTGAGATGCTAACTGTTGCGCAAGCTTTTCTGGCATATCCATTTCTTTAATTTGCGATTCAGATGATTCGTCTTTATGTCCACCTGATTTAACCATTTGTTCTAACGCACGAACTGATAAGTTTTTCGCCTGAACCGCTTTTGCTAAGCGCATTTGCTCTGGCTTTCCCTCGACAGAAAGGATGACTTTCGCATGACCCACAGATAATTGCTTATCAGCGATCATGTTTTTGATTTCAAATGGTAATACTAATAGACGAACAGCATTCGCCACAGAAGAACGCTCTTTACCGACCTTTTCAGCTACTTGCTGTTGAGATAAATTAAATTCTTCCATTAAACGCTGATAACTTTCAGCTTCTTCGATTGGATCTAAATCTTCACGCTGAATATTTTCAATTAAAGCTAATTGAAGTGCGTCTTGATCAGAAAAAGTTTTAATTAGGGCAGGAATTTCATGTAAGCCCGCCAATTGCGAAGCTCTCCAGCGACGCTCACCGGCTACGATCTCAAATCCACCCGCTTGACGCTTGCGAACTACGATCGGCTGCAAAATACCGTTTTCTTTAATCGATTGAGCTAGTTCATTTAAGGCTTCTTTTTCAAACTTTTTACGCGGTTGAAATTGGCCAGGAACTAATTTATCTACGGCGATTTGCCATACTCTTTTATCTTCATCGATTTTTTGTTCGACGATCTTCTCAACGATCTTTTCGACAACTTTTTCTACCACAACCGGCTTAGTTTCTTGCGTAATCACAGACTTTGGTTGAGTAGTCGCGCCGGCCGGAGCCTGTGATTTTACTGCTTGGGGAGGGGCAGACAGATCTTGAGTGGCGCCACCTAAAAGCGAGCCCAAACCACGGCCAAGACGTTTTTTGTTTGAATTTTCTGTAGAATTTTCCATATGTTATATCTCTTGATTTTGAACGTTGTTTTGTTCTAAAACTTCAGTTTTGCGCTTAGCTACGATTTCTTTACCTAACTCTAAGTACATTAAAGCGCCGATGCTTCTTGGGTCGTATCCAAAAATAGACACCCCATGGCTTGGAGCCTCTGAAAGACGAACGTTACGCGGAATGATTACGCCAAACACTTTATCTTTAAAGTGTGTTTTGATCTCTTCAACCACCTGGTGGCTTAAGTTATTGCGCTTATCAAACATAGTTAAAAGAATGCCTTCGATATGAAGATTTGGGTTAATTCCCTTTTTAACTAGGCCCGCCGTATTTAATAATTGAGAAAGACCCTCTAGGGCATAGTACTCACATTGTAGTGGCACTAAAAAGCTGTTGGCCGCCGCTAAAGAGTTTAAAGTGAGTAGTCCAAGCGATGGTGGACAATCAATTAAGACGTAGTCATATAGGCTTGCTACCGTTTGGATAGCCTGTTTTAGGCGAAATTCACGCTGTGGCATATCCACGAGCTCGATTTCAGCACCCACAAGGTCAGGATTTGCCGTGGCGATATATAAATTGTCGTGATTTGCGCGAAAAGCCACTTCTTGAAGAGTATTTTCGCCGATGAGAACATGGTAAATATTCTTTTCTTCGGTCTCGTGCTTCTTAATGCCTAATCCACTCGACGCATTTCCTTGCGGATCCATGTCGATAACTAATACTTTTTTGCCCAATTGAGCTAAAGCAGATGATAAATTCACTGTAGTAGTGGTTTTTCCCACTCCACCCTTTTGATTGGCTACGCAAATGACCTTAACCATGATGTATTCTCCTCGTGTTCTACCTAAAATGTTCCACGTGGAACGTTGGTGAACAATGTGAATATCCTGTTCCCCATAAACTTTCTTTTCAAGAAAATACTTTAGTGCCGCACTATTTAATCCGATTGTTCTACGTGGAACATATGCAAAACCTGACCAAACTTCTCTTTTTTACGCTTTTTTCGCTGGTTTTAATTGGCTGTAATAAGCGTGACCCAAATCCAGAGAATAAAGATCCTGTTTATGCCCAGCTGCAAACAGATCTTGGCGCCGCAAAGGCGGGTCTCGCACTTGTGACTGATTCAGTAAATTCCAGCAAAGCCGATCTTGAAAAGGCTGTTCCACAGTCCGGAGAATATGCTGTTTTTCAAAAGCGTGTGAACGATGCTTTGGGCGCACAAGTTTATGCCGCTCAACAAGTAAGAATGTATGAAGTTCGAATTGAGGAGAGAAGGCTTTATGTCGAGCGCCGCTATTTAGAAAGTCTCACGCCAAATGGTAGAAAGTGGCCCGAAGAGGGCGAGGCCGAAGCCGAACTTCAAAAGCTTCAACTCTTTCGTGAAAAAACCGCTCGCGTGAAAGACACTTTGAAAAAAGATGAGCCTAAAGATGTTCCACGTGGAACAACCGAAGGAAAACCTGCAGAAGGTAAAAGCTCTACTGGCGAAGCCGGCGAAAAACCCGCAACGAGTTCTAAGTAGTTTTTTTGAATCAAACAAGTCGCGCGACTTTCTTTGTCGCTACTATTTTTCCAGCTCAAACTCACGCGTTCAACTTTCATGACAAAAAGAGTCGCACATCTTCAGCGAATAACTTTATAAAAATATTCGCGCGCATCCTGTCAGCCAATCACAACTTTTCACCGCCGCACCAAGGATTTGTAATAGCTAAAAGTTTCTAAAGGGCGAACTGCTTGAGAAAAGTATTGCCTGTATCATTCAGTTTTTCTTTAAGAAATGGTCGGCCGTTTCTTACATGAAAAGCGCAAAAAAGATTTTTTATTTCGCGAACCCGAGAGAGTGTTTTTCTAAAATTATTCAGGACCAAGGTCGTGGCTATTTCTCGATTACTAATGGTAAGGGCAACGAAATGCAAAAAACTAGTTTGCATTTCAAACAATATAACAATTTGTTTTTATTCATATTTGTTAAAACTAATCTGCTAATTTTCTATTTTTAGCCTTTAAATGCCTTGATCGACGAAAAACAAATCGAGTCTTGTGCCGACTGTGAGTTGTGCCCGTTTCCTTCGTCATTTACGACGAAAAATCCCTATAGAAACTACGCTAATTTGTGACCTTTTAAGTAGATCATAATTGCCTGAATGGCCGATGGATTTACGCCAGAAATTCTTTGCGCTTGTCCAAGAGTTCTTGGTTTTACTTTGTTCAGCTTATCGACTTCTTCATTCGATAAACCTTTAACAGATGAGAAAACTAATTCTTGTGGGATTTCAAGTTGTTCTAATTTTTTAGATTGTTCGATGATTTCATACTGCTTTTTCACGTAGCCCGAGTATTTAACTTCGATTTCTACAGCCTCAGTGACCACTTCGTTGGGTGAAAACTTAAAGTCTAGCTTTTCTAACTGCGGAAAGCCAATCTCTGGGCGACGTAAGAACTCTTCCATAGTTACCGGTTTAACCAGGGGCTTACTTCCCATTTCAGAAATCACATCATTAACCGCTTTTTTCGGGTAAAGAACCGTAGATTGTAATTGTCCCAGCAAAACTGTGCGCTCATCTTTGATCGACATTAGCTGATTTAGCTCTTTTTCAGAAACTAGGCCGATTTTTTTAGAAATTTCAGCTAAACGATCGATCGAATTGTCTTCACGAAGTACAAGTCTGTGTTCCGCGCGCGAAGTAAACATACGGTATGGCTCACGCGTACCTTTTGTAACTAGGTCATCAATAAGTACACCGGCATAAGCCTCTGAACGAGACAAAATAAACTCTTCTTTTTCTAATAAACTATGAGCAGCATTCACGCCGGCAATAAAACCTTGGGCGGCGGCTTCTTCATAACCAGAAGTTCCGTTAATTTGTCCTGCTAAAAATAGGTTTTTAATCGGACGTGTTTCAAGGCGATGATGAATTTGTGTTGGCTCGATAAAATCGTACTCAACCGCGTAGCCGTAACGAACGATTTTTACATTTTCTAAGCCTGGAATAGTTTTTAAAAACTGATCTTGTACATCAGCCGGTAAAGATGTCGAAATACCCTGAAGATAAATCAAATCACTTGTTAAACTTTCTGGTTCTAAGAAGGTTTGATGTGTTGGCTTTTCCCAAAAACGAGTCACTTTATCTTCGATCGAAGGACAGTAGCGTGGACCAACGCCCTCGATAATTCCGCAATACATCGGTGACTTATCTAGGTTGTTACGAATAATTTCGTGAGTTTTTTCCGTCGTGTGCGAAAGATAACAAAGCACTTGCGGAAGATAAAATTCACGTTTTGATTTAAAGCTAAAAGGATAAAACTTTGGATCGCCCTCTTGCGGAACTGTTTTGCTCCAATCAATACTGTCTTTGTGAAGACGCGCCGGAGTTCCCGTTTTTAAACGCTGAACGGTAAAACCAAATTCACGCAACTGATCAGATAATCCCACGGAAGCCGCGTCACCAACACGTCCGCCAGGAGTTTGTTCTAAACCAATATGCATAACACCGTTTAAGAAAGTTCCCGCAGTGATAATCACGCGATCAGAAAAAATTTGTGAACCATCTTGTAATTCAACACCACGGCACTCGTTACCCTCTAAGATTAAGCGTTTCACTTCACCTTGAATAACTTCTAGATTCTCTTGATTGTATAAAGCATTGGTCTGAATTTGTGAGTAGATTTTTTTATCGTTTTGCGTGCGAGTTCCGCGAACCGCCGGGCCTTTAGAGGCATTCAATCTTTTAAACTGAATACAAGATTCATCGGCAGCAACACCCATTTGTCCACCAAGAACATCGATCTCGCGAACCATGTGGCCTTTAGCTAATCCGCCGATTGAAGGGTTACAAGACATGTAGCCAATACGATCAGTATTGGTGGTAACCATCAGAGTTTTTAACCCTAACTTCGCAGGCACAAGACAAGCTTCAATTCCTGCGTGACCGGCTCCAACTACAATGACTTGATACGAACTAGATTTCATGAACACCCTTAAGCTAAAACTGCTTAAGGCACCTAATGATTGAACGCTTTCAGCGTTACATTATTTTCCTAAGCAGAACTCTCTAAAAACCCGATCCATAATTTGATCGTCAAAATATCTTCCTAAGATTTTTTGTAGCGCTAGTAATGAGTTCTTTAAAGTCTGCGCGACGAACTCACTTCCCATGTGGTTTTCTAATTCACCGATTGATTGATCAATCAGGTGCATGGCCGCATTGGAAAGTTCAAACTGTCTGGCTGATGAAATAACTGATTCATCGCTAAACTTCTCTGACCCCATGATAGTGCTTACCCGATGTAATATCGTATCGCGGGCCTTAACATCAAGGGCTGATACCGGAAGGATATCGATAACCCTAGGGCCACCGCCTAAATCCTGTAATTTTTGCTTAATTTCAGACGGCTTCTCAGAATGCGGTTTATCAGCTTTATTCGCAAGGACTAGGGCGTTTCCCTTCACCATGCGAAAACGCTCAAGATCGCCCTGCTGGAGGCCTAAACTGCTATCAAACACAAAAAGCGTAAGATCTCCGCTTTCGATCTCTTTCAGAGACCTTTGCACCCCGATATTTTCAACCACATCGGTTGTTTCGCGAAGGCCGGCCGTATCTGAGATATTAAATTTAATACCGTTAAAAAAAGTAGACCCTTCAACCACATCGCGAGTTGTTCCCGCGATATCAGTGACGATCGCTTTTTCATCTAAGACCAAATTATTCAGTAAGCTTGATTTGCCTACGTTCGGAAGACCTGCAAGAACTAGCTTAATACCATCTTTTAAAATTTTACCCTGGCTGTAAGAGTTTGTTAAAACTTCCAACTCTGCCTTTAGTTCTTTTAACTTTTGGATCAGCACCTGTGGGTCTACCACATCGATACCTTCAGTTGAAAAATCAATTGAAGCTTCTATGTGCGCCAAACACCAAGTCAGTTTATCTTCTAGTGATTGAAATTTTTCTGAAACTTTACCTTCAAGCTGACGAAGCGACATTTTAAGTGCGCTATCGGATTGTGATTCAATCACTGATAACACAGCTTCTGCTTGCACTAGATCTAGTCGGTCATTCATAAACGCGCGGTAAGTGAATTCACCCTTTTCCGCCGTCACAGCACCGTATTCAACTAAAGCTTCAAGAAGTTTTTTTGTGATATGTGGAGAACCATGTGAAGAAATCTCAATTGTTTCTTCACCAGTATAGGATTTTCCCTGATCAAAAGCTGTTACAACAACTTGATCAATCACTTCGTTTTTTAAATTAGAAAATTTTGCGAGATAAACTCTGTGAGATTCGAGTTTTTTCTTTGATAAACTCTTACAGGCTTTTTGAATGATTTTGTAAGAGTCTGGGCCACTTAGTCTGATAACTGAAATGGCCGCAGTTCCTGTTGCCGATGCTAATGCACAAATCGTCTTTGTTTCGCGACTAGCATCGAACATTTAACTATCCTTCGTCAGACATTGAAGCATCATCTGCTCCAGCGCCGCCTTGGTTTTTAACTGGAAAAATTTTGATTTTTTTGTAAAGGCCATCACCTAATGAACGGCTTTTTACACGCGCATCTTGTGCTAAGTATTGGTGAACAACTTTACGCTCTTTCGGAGGAAGTGCGCGGTAGTACACTGATTTGCCTTGCTCGATAGCGATTGTTTTTAAGTGCTCAGCGCGCTCGATTAAAGCCGCTTCTGATTCTTCACGGTATCCACCGCAATCAACAAGTACATTAGTTTGCACATCTGGAAAGTTGTGCTGAGTTACACGTTTAACGATTAATTGAAACGCATCTAATAACTGACCTTTGTGGTCTTTTAATAATTCTTCATCTGCACCAGAAAAATCGATTTTGATTTCAGTCACTTCTTCTTTTTTAGAAGTTGTTAAGTTGTACTCTAAATCAAAGCCACCTTTTTCTAAGATTCCTGATAATGTTGCTTCAACTACTGCGTCGATATCTGATTTTTTACCGCCGCCGCCGAAAAGTTTTGAGAAAAATCCTGCCATACTATAGTCCCCTCTAAATTACGCCACTGCCGGGCTGTTGTTTTTAGTTTCTTTTAATAAAAAATATTGTTGAATCACACCGAATAGCGCACTCACAAAGTTGTACAGAGTTAAACCGCTCGGTAACGTTAACATAAATAACGTGAATAAAATCGGCATGAAATTAAGAATTTTTGCCTGAGTTGGATCCATCGTTGTTGGAGTCATTTTTTGCTGTAAGAACATTGTAATACCCATCAAGATTGGGAATACAAAGAATGGATCGTGGTAAGATAAATCTGTGATCCAACCAAAGAATGGTTGTTGGTAGATTTCAATACTAGAGCCAATTGCACGCCATAAAGCGAAGAAAATCGGGATCTGAATTAACATCGGTAAACAGCCAGATAATGGATTCGCGTTATTTTCTTTCATAACGGCCATTGTCTCTTTATTCATACGCATTGGATCG
Source organism: Pseudobdellovibrio sp. HCB154 (assembly GCF_046267985.1). Taxonomy (GTDB): domain Bacteria; phylum Bdellovibrionota; class Bdellovibrionia; order Bdellovibrionales; family Bdellovibrionaceae; genus Pseudobdellovibrio. The sequence continues at coordinate 3,390,192 of NZ_CP176530.1, forward strand.
TCTTTGAATTTTTCGCGAATCGCATCAAGTTTTGGTTTTACTTTTTGCATCGCTTGCGCAGATCTGAAAGACATCACGTTAAATGGTAATAACACCGCACGTACAACTAAAGTTAAAGCGATAATTGCTAAACCCCAGTTGCCGAAAATGCCGAACATGAACACCATTAATTTCATTAAAATCGCCGAGATAAATCCGAACATGCCGTAATTTAAAGTCTCAGTTAATTGTTTGTCGATTTTAGCTAAAATATTTGTAACTTTCGGGCCCAAGTAGATCGCCTGAGAAACTTTTGTGATCTTAGCATCTTTCAGATTGTAGCTAATGTTCACAGAAGCCATGTTGTTTTCTACTTTATTTGAAACGCTCGGAACGATGTCAGAACGATTAATCGATGCGGCAGTAAAATATTGTGTACCGATCGATGCTAAAGTCGCTGCTGGAGCGGTTTTTAAGAAACCTTCGTTCTCTTTAAGACCAGCGATACTTTCAGATTTTGTCGAACCAGCTTCAATCCAGATAAAATCTTGTTGTTCAAAGCTTGGAGTTAAGAAGCTTGTACTTTCTGGTTTGTGGTGTTTTTGAAATAATTTAAGCGATAGTGTATCAAAACCAGCATCAAATTCTGTTTCTGAATCAAAAGATTCAGTGTCTTTGTTGAATGTTAATTTACGCGTGATTTTTTTACCGTCTACAGTCGCAGTTCCGATAAACTGAGATTCCCCAGTTTTTTCCACAGAAAAATTCACAACATTATTATTTGCTAGCAATTCTGCTTGGCCTTCAGCGCTTTCAAACTGAATGTGCGCACCTTTTCTGTCAGTGTATTTTTTAAGAGTGAATTTTTTTACTCCTAAACCTTTTGAAGACACTTCGAATTTTACTTTTTCATCTTCGTAAGAAAAAGTTTTTTCTTCTTCTACTACCGGAGCTGTTGTGGCTGCGGCCACTGTGCCTGAAGCCGCCGGATTCATTTGCGCTTCTGAAGGAGCTACTGTTGCAGTTCCACTAGCTGTAGTTGCTGCAGCTACTTGTTCAGTCGGTTTTTGTGGGAATTTTTTACTTAAATAGTACTGCCATCCCCATAATCCAAAGAAAGTTAGGGCTAAAGCCATTAAAAATCTAGGATTACCGAAGGGAGATTCTTGTTTTTGATTCATGTAGAGTTTCCTTTTATGTCTTGGGTACCGGATCAAACCCTTTTTGAGGATGAAACGGATGACATTTAAGTAGTCTGATAGTTGTAAGTTTGAATGCTCTTAAGAAAGTGTGAGTCTGAAAGCTTTCCACCGCGTAATGCGAGCAGCTGGGATAAAACCGGCAATTTCCACCTAAAAAGTAAGAAAAAGACGCCTGATAAAATTTCACTAAATAGATAAAGGATTGGCTAAGCCAGCTAACCTTCGCTTGGCTAGGCCAAGACGCATTCGACGAAATCACTGTACTTGAGTTTTTTGTAAAACCCTTCGGGCTGTGGTCGGAACATGAACACAACTTTTTTGGATTTGAATTTTGAACTCCAGCCTGCAGATCGTACACAGTTACGCACCCATCTTTTTAGCTTATTTCGTACTACGGCGGAGCCTACTTTTTTTGAAACTGTTGTGCCGAAATACGCAAGATCATCCTTTGAATCCAATAAAATTAGCGTGAGGTAAGAGGAAGCTCTTACCTTACGACCTTTTTTAGTAATTTCAGTGAATTCAGAGGACAGCTTTATTGGAAAGACTTTAGAATTACTTTCCGCCACGTTTAACTGTTAATTTTTTGCGGCCTTTAGCTCTACGACGAGATAATACTTTTTTACCTTTTTCAGTTTTCATTCTAGCACGGAAACCGTGTTTTTTAGCGCGACGTTTTTTGCTTGGTTGGTATGTACGTTTACTCATAATATCCTCGATTTTTCTTCTTACGACGATTGACGTCTATTGCAAGTTTTTTAAGCTCTTTCAAAAAAGAGAACTCTAGTTAAAACACATCGCGGCGTCATGGTCAACTGTTGAAAACTACCCATCCCTTTGGTAGTTATCCACATTCCGTTAATTGCAAGGGGGGCCA